>NZ_JBVHEH010000021.1:0-145953 GCF_055562955.1 Kitasatospora sp. NPDC015121 | reverse complement strand
CCGCCGCGAACGGGGCGATCTTCGCCTCCGCCAGCGAACGCACCGACTCCCGGAGCATCACGTGCTCCTCACCCAGCCGGTAGAGGTCGAAGTCCTGGGTCATGGCAAATCTCCTCGGTGTGGCACTCAGTACCCCCGATTATGCACACTCAGTGCCGCCCGGCCCAGCCCGAACGCGCTGGTCGGTGCTACCGTCCCGGGTATGAGCGAGGTGCAGGGGCCGGACCGGACGGCCGGGAACGGCGGAACGCGGACGACGATGCGGGACGCGCTGGTGGAGGCCGCCTTCGAGCTGTTCTCCGAGCGGGGCTTCGAGCAGACCACGATCGACGACATCGTCACGCTCGCCGGGGTCGGCCGGCGCTCCTTCTTCCGGTACTTCCCGTCGAAGGAGGCGGTGGTCTTCCCCGACCACGACGGCTGCCTCGCCGACATGACGGCGTTCCTGGCGGCGGCCGACCCGGCGGGCGACCCGGTCGAGCAGGTCTGCGACGCGGCCCGGCTGGTGCTGCGGATGTACGCGGGCAACCCGGCGTTCTCGGTCGGCCGCTACCGGCTGACCAAGCAGGTGCCCACCCTGCGGATCCACGAGCTGTCGGTGGTCTGGCGCTACGAGCGCACCCTGGCCGGCCACCTGCGCACCCGCTACGCGGCCCGCTCGGACGGCGCGCTGCGGGCCGACGTGATCGCGGCCGCGGTGGTCGCGGCGCACAACTACGCGCTGCGGTCCTGGCTGCGCTCGGGCGGCGAGGGCGACGTGGGCGCGGCCGTGGACGAGGCGCTGCAACTGGTGGTCGACACCTGGGGCGGCGGCGCCGAGGGCGGCGCGGGCGCGTCCTCGCAGGACGACGAGGTGGTGGTGATGGTGGCCCGGCGCGGGACCCCGATGTGGCGGGTGGTGCAGGGCGTCGAGGCGGCGCTGGAGGGCTGAGCCGCCTCGGCGGCACCCGCTGGCGCCCGTCGACGATCGGGCGGGGGCCGGGCAGGGACAAGGCGGGGACCGGATGACGATCCGACGGTAGGACTTGGCACTCGGTACCTTTACATGAGGCACTGAGTGCCATACCTTCCTTCTGGCAGACGCCCCGACCGCACGCCCGTTCCCGGGCGGCGGTACGGCCGCGCACCCAGGTCCAGGGAGGAGACGGCCATGACCCTCACGCTCGCCCCGTCCGCACCGCACACCCAGCTCACCCCGCACACCCCGTCCGCACCGCAGGCCCAGCAGGCCCCGCACACCCCGTTCGCGCCCTTCGGCGAGCACCCCTTCCCGCAGCAGCAGGCCCGGCCCGCAGCAGCGAGCCCGTCCGGCGAGGCGGAGCTGGACTACCGGCGCTGCCGCTGGTGCCGCTCGGCCAGCGCGGCCAGCTGCCTGCTCTGCCCGGTGTGCGGCTCGGCCGACCTGGCGCCCGCGCGGGCGACCGGCCAGGGCACGGTGCAGCGGCTGCTGCGGCCGACCCGCCGCGGCCCGCAGCCGGGGCGGCCGTACCTGATCGTGCTGGACGAGGGCTACACCGTGCAGGCCTCGGTGCTCGGCGGGCTGCCGGGCGCGGTGCCGATCGGCGCCCGGGTGCACCTGGTGACCAGCGAGGAGGGCGGCCGGGTGCTGACCTTCCGGCTGGCGCCGCGCGCCTGACCCCCCGTTCCCGACCGGCTCCCGAGCCCCGGGCCGCCGCCCCACCGGCGCCCGGTCCGCGCCCCCGGCCGATGGCACCGAGTGCCACCGGCCGGGGGCGTTCCTCCTTCGGACGTCCCTGCCGTGCGCACACTTCCGACATGCCTCCTCCCGCCTGTGCCTCCCTGGCGGGAACCGGTGCACGCGGCACCGCCGCGCGGGTAGGGTCGGTGGCGTTTGTCGTTCCGGGGGAGGTATCCACACGTGCTCGACCTGAGCGCACATCAGTCGGCCGCCCGTTGGCGTCCGTTGTCCGGCCCGCCGCCGGTGCGGGCCTGGCGGGACGGGCTGGCGGCCAATCCGGGCGCGCCGGCCGAGGTGCTGCTCCGACTGCTGGACGAGGGCACCGAGCCGGGCGAGCCGGGCTGGCTGGCCCGCCGCCCCGAACTGCCGGAGCGGGTGCTGGAGGCCGCGCTGCGGCACCCGAGGTGGCCGGTGCGGGCGGCACTGGCGGAGCGTCCGGGCCTGTCGGCGTCGGCGCTGGAGGTGCTGGCGGCCGACCGGGAGCGGCGGGTGCGGCGGGCCGCCGCGTCGGCGGCGCACCGGGTCGCGCTGGCGCCGGAGGTGCTGGCCGCGCTGGCGGGCGACCGCGACCCGGACACCCGCCGCCGAGTGCCGGGCTGCGCGGGCCTGCCGCCGGAGCTGCTGGTGGCCCTGGCCCAGGACACCTCGCCGCTGGTGCGCGCGGCCGCGGTCCGGGCCGACTCCTGGCCGCGGCTGCCGCCGACGGTCCGCACCGGGCTGCGGGCCGACCGCGACCCGGCGGTGCGGGCGGCGGTGCGGCGGGCGCTGCGGGTGGAGCGGGAGCTGCCGGTGACGCTGGCGGGCTACATCGCCGAGAGCGACCCGGCCCGCCGGGAGCGGACGGCGGCCGGCGCCGCGCTGGAGCGGGCGCTGGGCGAGTGGCTGGTGCTGGACGACGACCCGCGGATCCGGGCGGCCGCGGCGGGCAATCCGCGGCTGCCCACCGACCTGGCGCTGTCGCTGGCGGCCGATCCGCACGAGGAGGTGCGCCTGGCGGTGTCGCTGCGCGCCGACCTCACCGAGGCCCAGCGCGCGGCGGTGGCCTACCGGCTGCCGGACGCGCCGCCGCCGTTGCCGTGGGTGGCGGAGCGGGCGGACGACCCGGCGGAGCTGCTGCGGCTGGCGGGTTCGGCGCACCCGCTGGTGCGCTGCGCGGTGGCCTCGCTGGAGCGGTTGCCGGGCGAGGCGGTGGAGCTGCTGGCGGCGGACCCGGAGCTGATGGTGCGCCTGGCGCTGGCGGAGCACTGCGCGGACGCGCCGGGCGAGCTGCTGCGCTCGGTGTACGAGCAGCTGCTCGGTCCGGCCGCGCTGGTGGCGGACCCCCGGTTCGCGGCGCCGGGCCTGGCCGCGTGGGCGCGGCGCCCGGAGCCGGCCCTGCGGCTGGCGGCGCTGCGCGATCCGGAGCCGGCGCCCGAGGTGCTGGCCGCGCTGGCGGCGGACGGGGACGGCGTGGTGGCGCGGGCGGCGGCGGGCGATCCGCGGCTGCCGCTGCGGGCGCTGCTGCGCGCGCTGGAGCCGGACGCGCAGCCGGACGCGGCGGCGGGCAACCCGGCGCTGCCGGTGCCGTTCATGCACCGGCTGCTGGAGCTGTCGGCCGCGTGAAGCGTGCCGTGTGGGGCGTGCGGCGTGCCGCGTGCCGTGGTCGTCCTGCGGCGGACCGGCCGCGGAATAGCCCCCGGTAGGTGAATGTTCAACCACCTGTCGGGCCACAGCGGCCCGGCCGGACCCGGAAACGGGAAGGAGCAGGCATGACCACCGACCTCCGCCACAGCGACCCCCGCCACCGCGGCGCGTCCGTCGTGACCCCCGGCGAGGGCACCGCCGAGCGCTGGGCCCGCGCCCAGCTGTTCTTCGACTCCAAGGCGTACGCGGACGCCGCGCTGCTCCTCGCCGAGGTCGTCGACGAGGTGCCCGAGCAGGTCGGACCGCGCCTGCTGCTGGCCCGCGCCTACTACCACTCGGCCCAGCTGCGCCGCGCCGAGGAGCAGCTGCGCGAGGTGATCGGGCGCGACCCGGTCGAGCACTACGCGCACCTGGTGCTCGGCCGCGTCCTGGAGCGCCAGGGCCGGCACGCCGAGGCCGTCCCGTACCTGCGGCTGGCCTCCGCGTTCGACGGGGAGTTCCCCGAGGCCTGAGCCGCCCGCACGCACCGCACCGCCCCCGGCCGTTCCGACGGCCGGGGGCGGTGCGCCGTCCGGAGGGGGTCAGCCCAGCGGCAGTTCGGCCCAGATCACCTTGCCGCTGGCCGGGTAGCGGGTGCCCCAGCGCTCGGCGAGCTGGGCGACCAGGAACAGGCCGCGCCCGCCCTCGTCGGTGTCGGTGGCGTACCGCAGGTGCGGGGAGGTGGCGGAGCCGTCCCAGACCTCGCAGATCAGCGCCCGGTCGCGGAGCAGCCGGACCCGGATCGGCTCGGCGGCGTACCGGATGGCGTTGGTGATCAGCTCGCTGAGCACGAGTTCGGCGGCGAAGGCCTGGTCGGACAGGCCCCAGTCGTCGAGCCGGCGGATGACGGCGGCCCGGATCCGGGCGACGGCGGCCGGGTCGGCGGGGACGTCCCAGTCGGCGACCTGGTCGGCGGGCAGTGCGCGGGTGCGGGCGACCAGCAGCGCGACGTCGTCGGCGGGGTCGGCGGGCAGCAGCGCGGCGAGCAGGTCCTCGCAGGTCCGCCCGGGGTCGCGGCCGGGGTGGGCGAGGGCGCCGCGGAGCAGTTTCAGGCCGTGGTCGACGTCCTGGCCGCGGGAGGCCAGCAGCCCGTCGGTGTACAGCACCAGCCGGCTGCCCTCGGGGAGTTCCAGCTCGGCGCTCTCGTAGGGCAGGCCGGTGACGCCGAGCGGCGGGCCGGCCGGCAGGTCGACGATCTCGACCCGGCCGTCGGGGTAGGCCACGGCAGGCGGCAGGTGGCCGGCCCGGGCCAGGGTGCAGCGGCGGGTGACCGGGTCGTAGACGGCGTACAGGCAGGTCGCGCCGGTGATCGGGCGTTCGGTGCCGTCGGGCGCGGGGTGCTCCTGGTCGAGGCGGTTGACCAGGGCGTCGAGGTGGCCGAGCAGTTCGTCGGCGGCGAGGTCGAGCGAGGAGAAGGTGTGCACGGCGGTGCGCAGCCGTCCCATGGTGGCGACCGCGTGCACGCCGTGGCCGACCACGTCGCCGACCACCAGGGCGACCCGGGCGCCGGAGAGCGGGATGACGTCGAACCAGTCGCCGCCGACGCCGGCCTGGGCGGGCAGGTAGCGGGAGGCGACGTCCAGGGCGTGCTGTTCGGGGAGTCCGGCGGGCAGCAGGCTGTGCTGGAGGGCGACGGCCATGGTGTGCTCGCGGGTGTAGCGGCGGGCGTTCTCGACCAGGACGGCGGCGCGGGCGGTGAGTTCCTCGGCGAGGGTGCGGTCCTCCTCGTCGAAGGCCGGGCGCGGGCGGGCCCGCCAGAAGGTGGCCACGCCCAGCAGGGTCCCGCCGACCGCCAGCGGCACCGCGACCAGGGTGTGCACGCCCTCCGCGCGCATCGCGTCGACGGTGTCGGGGCTGATGTCGTCCCAGGCGGCCAGCGCGGCCGACAGGTCGGGCTCGACCACCGAGCACGGCCCGGCGACGGCCCGGGCCCTGGGGGTGCCGGGGAGGAGCGGGACGGGCGAGCCGGGCGCCAGCAGCGGCGGCAGCTCGGTGACGCTGGCCAGCGCGGCGCGGCGCAGCGGGCGGTGCTGGCCGGGGCGCGGTTCGCCGCCGGCCAGCACGCCCTCGTACAGGTCGACGCTGGCGAAGTCGGCGAAGGCGGGGACGAGGGCGGCGGCGAGTTCCTCGCAGGTGCGGGTGATGTCGAGGGTGGTGCCGATCGAGGCGCCGGCCCGGTAGAGCAGTTCCAGGCGCAGCCGGGCGGTGTCGGGGGCGACCGGCGGGGCGGTGTCGCGCAGGGTGGCGAGCCGGCAGGGCGGGCCGCCGAGCCGGTCGGTGGGGTGCAGGTCGACGCTGAGGGTGCGGCCGTGGATCAGTGCGGGGGCGCCGGTGAGCCCGCCGGGGGCGTCGAGCAGGGCGGTGAGCGCGGGCGGCAGGTCGAGGGCGTCGAGCGGGCGGCCCTCGCAGTCGGCGGGCAGGCCGAGCAGGCGGCGGGCCTCGTCGTTGGCGTAGCGCAGGCGCCGGCCGGCGTCGAGCAGCAGCACGCCTTCGCGGACGACGGCGGGCCCGGGTGCGCGGGGCCGGCCCGTCCCGTTGGCGGTGGCGGTCATCCGGGCCGTCCGGCGGGGGCGGACCTCGGCCGGGTCGCGGGGGCCGGGCGGGCAGCGGGGGCGGGGCGCGGGGCGGTGGACAGCTGTCGCGGAGGGGCCTGGTCCGCCATGCTGCGTCCACCGGGTGCTGCCCGAAACCGGGTCATACGCCCATTCCTACACTCCCCGGTCGGACCGGGCCAATGGTCGCGCCCGGTTTTTCCCCGCCGGTGCGCCGGTTGCGACGGCTCCCGTTCACCTGACAGGGCTTCAGGGGCGGGGGATGATGGGCCCGTGAACGAGGACGAGGAGCAGTGGGTGCGGGTGCTGGTCTACCCGAACCTGCCGAAGCAGCCGGGCGCGCACGAGCGGCTCCGCGCTTGACTGCGCGCCCACGGCATCGACTGGTTCCCGCTGGCGGACGGTGAGCTGCGGTTCGACCTGGCGTGCGGGATCGGCCCGGACGGGCACTGGTGGGGCACGGTGGTGCTGTCGGTGGACGCGGCGGCGCTGCGCCGGCTCGGTCTGCACCCCGGGCAGCCGTCGGCGGTGCCCGCCGATCCGCCGCCGCCGGCCTGGTGGGGGCGCTGGTGACCGCTCGGCGTGCCGCCGCGTCCGCTGACCGGGCACCCCGGGCGCGGGGCCGGAGCGGGCCGGGGAGAGGATAGGCGGATGTAGAAGCCAAGCATCTGCGCGAAGAGGTCCCGCCATGCCCCACATCACCGTCGACTACTCGCCGCAGCTCGCCGACGCCTTCGACCGCCCCGGTTTCGTCCGCGAGCTGCACCCGCTGGTGCGCGAGTGGGTGGCGTCCCGGGGCGTGTGCAAGACCTTCTTCCGCCCGGCCGCCGAGACCTGGGTGGACACCGCGGACGGGCAGCTGGTCGCCTTCGTGCACATCGCGATCGGCCTGCTGCCCGGCCGCCCGGAGGGCTTGAAGGCGCGTCTCTCCGAGGAGGTGCTGCGCCTGCTCGACAAGCACCTGCGGCCGGTCCTCGGCCGCGAGGTGGTCCGTTCGGCGGAGGTCCGCGACCTCACCGCCTCCTACCGCCTGCGCACCGGCTGGTAGCCCGCGCGCCCGCCGCCCCGGCCGTCTCCGCCCGTTCCGCTTCCGTCTCCGTCTCTGCCTTCGTCAGCGGTGGCCGAGGACGTTGACCACCCGGCCGTTGGGGTCGCGGACGAAGAACCGCCGCACGCCCCACTCCTCGTCGCTCAACGGGTGGACGATCTCCGCGCCCGCCGCGCGCATCGCCGCGTGGGCCGCGTCCACGTCGTCGACCTCGACACTGAGGTCCGGGACGACGGGGGCGGTGGCGTCCCGGGTCGCGAGGCCCAGTTGGGCGGTCGGGTTGCCGGGGGCGGCCAGCGTCATGATCCAGCCGTGGTCCATCGCGGCCTCCAGGCCGAGCCGCCCGTAGAACTCCCGGCTCTCCTGGCGTGCCGCCTCCCGGGTCAGCTTCAGGTTCGGCACCACCCGCCGCACCGGCCGGGCGGGCTGTTCGGCGGGCCGTTCGTCCGACGGCCCGGCGGGACGTTCGGCGGCGACGAAGGCGGGGGCGAGCGGGGCCAGGGCGGCGCGGAGCCGGTCGGGGAGCGAGTCGGCCGGGACGACCAGGGCGCCGGCCCCGCCCGCCGGGCGGAGCCACTCCCCCAGGGCGATGCGGACCGCCGCGGCGGTGGCCGCCGCGAGGACGCGGGCCGTCAGCGGATCGATGCCGCCCGGGCGTTCGGCGATCGCCCCGGCCAGCAGGGGCTCGATCCCGGCGGTGGTGTCGAGGAACGCCTCGCGCAGCGCGGGCCGGGCGACCACCAGCAGCAGGGCCCGGGGGTCCTGCGCGCCGGTGTCCGCGTACTGCTCGACCACCGCGTCGGTGACGGCGGCCACCAGCGGGGTGCCCGCGGGCCGGGCCGCGACGGCCGCCGCGATCCGGGAGTCGCGGTCGGCGGCGACGGCGGCGGCGATCGCCTGCTCCCGACTGGCGAAGTAGTTGTTGTAGGTGCGCGGCGAGACCCCGGCGGCCTCGGCGATGTCCTCGGCCCGGACCCCGTCCGGGCCGTGCTCCAGGGCCAGCCGCAGCGCCGCCTCGCGCAGGGCCGCCCGGGTGGCCTGCTTCTTGCGCTCCCGCAGCCCAGGTGTCGTCACGCCGCCAGCCTTCCACACCGCCCTGCGCCTCCGCAAACTTGCCATTCCGAAAACTTTCTTCCAAGCAAACTTGCGTAAGCGCATTTTTGCTGCCAGCCTCGTGCCACCTCCGGGGCCGGAACCCGCCGCCCCCGACCGACCGAGGAGAGAGCGTGCGAGCAAGGGGAATCGCCTACGACACCGGGTTCGTCCTGCGCGGCCGGACCTCCCGCCCGGACTTCGACCCCGAGGTGGTCCGGCGCGAGCTCGCCGTCATCCGGGACGACCTGCACTGCGACGCCGTCCAGCTGATCGGCGGCGATCCGGAGCGGCTGGAGTCGGCCGCCCGGGCGGCGGCCGGGCTCGGGCTGGAGGTCTGGTTCTCGCCCTACCCGCTGGAGCTGGAGCCGGCCGGGATCCTCGCCCTGCTGCGCGACTGCGCCGAGCGGGCCGAGCGGTTGCGGCGGCTGGGCGCCGAGGTGGTGTTCGTGGCGGGCGTCGAGCTGAGCCTGATGAACCGCGGCTTCCTGCCCGGCGGGAGCCCGGAGGAACGGGTGGCCCGGCTGATGGCCCGGCCGGAGCGGCGGGCGGCGGAGCTCCGCGAACTGGGCGGCCGTATGAACGCCTTCCTCGGCGAGGCCGCGGCCGAGGTCCGGGTCCGGTTCGGGGGGCCGCTGACCTACGCGGCCGTCCAGTTCGAGCAGGTCGACTGGGCGCCCTTCGACTTCACCACCTACGAGCTGCTGCGCTCCGCCGAGATCGCCGACGTGTTCCGCGCGGCCGTGCGCTCCCTGGCCCGGGGCCCGAAGCCGCTCGCCGTCACCGGTTTCGGCACCGCCGCCTACCGGGGCGCGGGCGACCGCGGCGGCCGGGTGCTGGAGGTGGTCGAGCACGCCCCGGTCACCGGCGCCCCGCTCCGGCTGGACGGCGTCCACGAGCGGGACGAGGCCGGGCAGGCCGCGTACCTGGACGAGCTGCTGGAGGTCTTCGAGTCCGAGGGCGTCGACAGCGCGTTCGTCTACCTGTTCGCCCTCGCCGGCTACCCGCACCGCCCGGACGGCGACCCCCGCGACGACCTCGACCGGGCGAGCCTCGGCCTGGTCAGGCTGCTGGAGACCGGCCGGGGCACCACCCGCCCCGGCCTCCCCTGGGAGCCCAAGGAGGCCTTCGCGGCGGTCGCCCGGCGCTACCGCCGCAGCGGGCTCGGCGCTTGAGCGGGCGGGCGGCGGCGCCTCAGGAACCGGCCACGGCGCCTCAGGAGCCCGCGGCGGCGTCTCAGGAGCCGGCGGCGGCGTCTCAGGAGCCGGCGGGGCGGGTCCGGGCCGGCAGGGCGGACGCCCGGAGGCGGGCCCAGGCGAGCAGCAGGGCCGCCAGCAGGACGGCGAACAGCGCCGTCGACGGGAGGTGGGCCGCGGTGCCGTCGCGCAGGGCGGCCGAGAGCGGGAGGGCCAGCAGCGGCACGGCGACGGCGGGGCCGGCCGCGTACCAGGCGAGGAAGGAGACCACGCCGGTGCTGGCGCCGCTCGGTTGCGGGGAGCGGTAGAGCAGGTCGCGCCGGGCCGGGCCGCGGCAGGCGTTGACCAGGCCGGCCGCGACCAGCGGCGGGGCGGCGAGGGGGGCCAGCCAGGCGGCCGGGCCGACGCCGAGCAGCAGCAGCGCGGCGGCGGCGGCCGTCGCGAGGGCGAGGGCGAGCAGGGTGGGGACCACCGCGTGGCGGAGCATCAGGCCGGCGAAGGGGTGGGGGGACCAGGAGGAGCGACGGACGTCGTCGGTCTCGATCCGGGCGGGTTCCAGGAGTTGGGCGACGGCCAGGTAGCCGAAGAGCAGCGCGAGGGCGGTGAGCGCCCAGGAGGGCACGCCCCGGGTGTCGTGGGCGGGGGCGGCGCAGAGCGCGGCCGGGACGGTGAGCAGTGCCGCGCGGCCGAGCCGGGCGGGGGTGCGCAGCAGGGAGAGGGTGTCGCGCCAGTACAGGACCAGTCGGGGACGCCGGGGTGCGGGGAGCCGGACCCGCAGGAGGCGTCCGCCGCCGCTGGCTTCGGTGACGGCCAGTTTGGCGGCGCGCGGTTCGACGGTCCGCAGCGCGGCCAGCACGCCGGCGGCGGTGCGGGCCCGTTCGCGCAGCAGGGCCAGCGGGACGGTGCCGGCGGCCCGGTCGGCGAGCACCAGGGCGAGCGCGGTCGGCAGCACCAGCAGGGCGGCGGCCAGGGCCCCGCCGGGGACGGCGGCGGGGGTGGGGGCGAGCGCGGCGACGCCCGCCCAGCCCCAGGGGCCGGACCAGAGTTCGATCCGTTCCAGCCAGGGCACGGGGTGTCCGGCGGCGGCCAGCGCGCTCTGCGTGGCGAAGGCCAGGACCAGCACGGTCGCGTACGGGGTGAGCCGGCGGGCCCAGCGGGCGGCCCGCGGGTCGCGCTGGACCAGCAGGCCGGCGCAGACGCCGAGCAGCGGGAGGCCGAGCGCGCCGGGCAGGCTCCAGCCGAGGGCGGCGGGCAGGCCGGTGCGGGCGGTCAGGCCGAGGGCCACCATGCCGCCGAGGGCGGCGATCAGGCCGGGGAGGGCCGCCAGCGCGCAGGAGAGCCAGAACCAGGGCCGCAGCACCGGGCGGGGTCGGACGGGGTGGGCGAGCAGCCAGTCGGTGGTGGCGCGCGGCGGGACGACGGGGCCGCGCCACAGGCCGTCGCGGACGGCCAGCAGCAGGACGGCCGTCCCGGCGGCGGCGATGCCGCCGGGCATGGCGGCCAGCAGGCCGGGGCCGTAGCGGGTGTAGTCGGCGCCCATCGAGGCCTGCAGGAACAGGCCGAGGCTGGGGACGCCGCCCCAGACCAGCAGGACCAGCAGGACGCAGTAGCCGGCGAAGGCGACCTGCTTGGCCCGGTTGCGCCGGTGCGGGGCGCGCAGGGCGCGGAGCAGGGCGAGCGCCTCGTCGGTCCAGTCGTCGTCGGCCGTCCACGCGTCGGGCGCGGCCGCCCCGTCCGGCTCCTCGGTGTCGGTGGCGGTCTGCGGACGGCTCACCGGAGGCCGGCCGTTCCGGCGGCGAGCACCTCGGCGGGCGGGCCCTGCCGGACGACCCGGCCGTCCTCCAGGAGCACGGCGCGGTCGGCGACCTGGAGGGCGAGGTCGGCGTGGTGGGTGACCAGCAGCACGGCGACGCCGTCGGCGAGTTCGCCGGTGAGGAGTTCGACGAGGCGGCGGCGGGCCTCCGGGTCGAGGCGCTGTTCGGGTTCGTCGAGCAGCAGCAGGTCGCGCGGGCGGACGAGGGCGCAGGCCAGCAGCAGGGCCTGCAGCTGGCCGGAGGAGAGGGCGGAGGGCAGCGCGTCGGCCCGTTCGGTGAGCGAGCGGTCGGCCAGCACGCCGTCGACCCAGGCGGCGGCGTCGGCGACGCCGTGCGCGACGGCGACCAGCAGCAGGTGCTCGCGGACGGTCAGGTCGGGGTAGTGGGCGACGGTGTCGCCGACGACGGCGACCCGGGCCCGGATCCGGGGGTCGTTCTCGTCCATCGGCAGGCCGTCGAAGTGGACGGTGCCCCCGGTCGGCCGGTCGCGGCCGGCGGCGATCCGCAGCAGGGTCGACTTGCCGGAGCCGTTGTGGCCGAGCAGGGCCACGCACTCGCCGGCCGCCAGGTCGAGGTCGACGGGGTGCAGCACCTCCCGGCCGCCGTACGAACGGCTGACGCCGGTCAGTCGCAGCAGGGCCCGGCGCGGGGCGGGGGTCTTCTCGGCCATGCGGGGGTGCCTCTCGACGAGCGGATGGCCCAAGTATGGCCTCCGGTCCGGGGCGTGGGTTCAGCGGGCCAGGAAGGCGGTGAGTTCGGCGTTCAGCTCGGCGGGCCGCAGGTACGGGAGGCCGTGGTGGGAGACGTCCGGCAGGGTGTGCACGCGGGCCCGCGGGAGCAGCCGGGCGGCGCGGGTGGCGAGGGTGCGGGCGTGGTGGGTGCGGCTGTCGGCGGCGGGGAGCAGCAGGCAGGGCGCTTCGAGGGCGCTCAGGGCCTGGGCGGTGGGGCGGGGGCCGGTGACGGGGCGGGTCGCGGGGAAGGTCGCGGCGCGGGCGTACAGGCGGGTCCAGTCCGGGTCGAGCGGGACGCCGCCGGTCTCCCAGGCGAGGAAGGCGCGGGCCCGCTGTTCGCCGGGGCGGGCCAGCATCGGGGCGGCGTGCAGCAGGTAGGAGGGGCGGTAGCCGGTGAGGCAGCCGGTCGGGTCGAGCAGGGCGAGTCGGCCGACCCGCTCGGGGCGGCTCAGCGCGTAGGTGAGGGCGATCCAGCCGCCGTACGAGTGGCCGCACAGGTCGGTGGTGCCCGTGCCGAGCGCGTCGAGGACGGCGTCCAGCCAGCCGTGCAGTTCGTCGACGGTCCGCGGGGGCGTGCCGCCGTCCGGGGCGGAGCGGCCGGCCTCGCCGATCCGGTCGACGGCGAACACCCTTGCGGTGCGGGCGAGTTCGCCGACGTTGGCCCACCAGCTCGCGGCGGTCGCATTGCCGCCGTGGAGCAGCAGCAGGGGCGGGGCGTCGGGCGGTCCGGCGGCGTTGACCCGGGTGGTGCCCCAGGGGGTGGCGAGGTCGAGGGTGTCGACCGGGACGGGCCAGCGGTCGAGCAGGGCGTCGTAGGCGAACAGGAAGGCGGACCGGTCGAATCCCATGCTGGCTCCCATGCTGAGTGTCTCGCTCGGCAATCTTCTCGCTGAGCGAGATAATATGCACGCGGGAGCCCCCGCCGACAACCACCCCCACGGGAGGACGGACAGATGGACGATCCGGGACCGGGCCTGCGCACCGTGCACCGGCTGCGCGCGCTCACCGTCGAACTCGACCTGCTGGCAGCCGCGTTCGCCCGGCGCCACGGCCTGCACCCGACCGACCTGCGGGCGCTGATCGCCCTGCTGGACGCCGCCCGGGAGGGGGCGCCCGCCACCCCCGGCCGGCTCGGCCGCGAGCTGGGCCTCAACTCGGCGGGCACCACCGCCGTCCTGGACCGGCTGGAGCGGCTGGGCCTGGTCCGCCGCGACCGCGACCCGGACGACCGGCGGCGCGTCCTGCTGGCGGTCACCGAGCGGGCGGTCGCGCTCGGGCAGGGGTTCTTCGGGCCGCTGATCGGCGAGACGGTCGCCCTGGTGGAGGGGCTCTCGCCGGCCGAACGGGCCACCGTGGAGGGCTTCCTGGCCTCCGTGTCGGAGATCGTCTCCCGGCGCGCGGGAGAGGCCGCGGAGGCGGACGGGGCCGGGTGAAGCGGACGGGGCCGGATGAGACGGGCGGGGCCGGGTGAGACAGGCGGACGCCCGGGCCGACGGTGCGGGCCCGGGCGTCCGTGGGGCTGTCGGTGCCGCGTCAGTGCCGCGGGAGCAGGCCGGTGTTGAAGGTGAGCCTCGGCGCGGCGTTGTCCGCCAGCGAGTGCGCCTGGGCGGGCCACCAGCCGCCCGCCACCGGGTCGACCGAGCCGTACTCGGGGTCGGCCGGTCCGGCCGTGCCGCGGGTGCAGCTGCCGTCGGACTCGCCGGGGACCTTGATCCAGAGGAAGGCGTCCAGCAGCGGCTGCCCGGTGTCGGCGGTCGGGCGGGCGCCCAGGCCGCGGACGGGCGGGTTGCACCAGGTCTGCGGGTCGCCGGTGTACTTGCCGGGTTCCGGCGTCCACGGGCCCTGGCCGTTGCGGCTGCTGTCGATCACGAAGTGGGTGAGCTTCGCGTCGGCGGGGACCCGGGCGGCGTACCAGGCGTCGGCGTCCGCGGCGGGCCAGTACTGGTTGGCGCAGGAGTCGGCGGTGGCGCCGGGGGTGTTGCGCAGGTACCAGACGCACCGGGAGACCAGGCTGCCGTAGCGGGTCAGCGCGGCGTCCGTCTGGTAGTTCGACACGTTCAGGAAGAAGCCCTGCGCGTCGGCGACTCCGCCGTCGATCAGCAGTTGGGCCTGGGTGCCGACGTTCTGCCAGCCGCTGTGGCCGGCGTCCAGGTAGACGATCGCGCCGGGCTGCTGCTCCAGGCGGCGGACGGCGGCGGAGATCTCGGCGAGGCGATCCTGCTGCTGGGCGGCGGTGCCGCCGCAGAACGCGGGCGACAGGGCGAGGCCGTCCGGCTCCAGGACGACCACGGTCCTGCGGTCGCCGATGCCCCGGGCCAGCGCGTCGATCCAGGCCGCGTACTCGGCGCTGGTGGAGGCGCCGCCCGCCGAGTACTGCGAGCAGTCCCGGCCCGGCACGTTGTAGGCGACGGCGACCGGCACCTGGTGGGCCTTGGCCGCCTTCGCCTGCAACGCGGCCATCGCGTCGGTGGTCTCCTGCGGGGACGCCGTCCCGTTGAACCACTGCGCGACCGGCCAGGACGCCAGCTGGGCCATCTCCAGCGCGCCCCGCAGGTCGTGGGCCTTGAGGTCGGTCAGCGCCTGCTGGGCGGCCTTGCTCGCCGGATCGACGTAGAACCGGGTGTCCGGCGCGAGGCTCCGCTGCCCGGAGGCGGCGGGGGCTGCGGGCCCGGCCGGAGCGGCCTGGGCGGGAACGGCGGCGAGGCCGAGGCCGGACGCGAGCAGCACGGCCAGCGAGAGCGCGGCTCGGACGGGGTGGGGTGGGCGCATGGCAGGTCTCTCCCGGCAGGGATCGGCGGTCGGACGGAGCCGCCCATGCAGCCAGCCCGGCCCCTCCCCGTCAACCCCGCCCCGCCGCCCCCGCCCGAATCCGCAGCGGACCCCGGCCGGACCGCCCCGCCGGAGTGAAACTTTCACCCCGGCGGCCGAGGAACGCCCCGGCCCCGCGTCTGCCCGACGGCCAGGGCGGGAGTCGGGCGCGCCCGCCCGGGCCGCGCGGGTCGGGACCCTGTCGCACATATATCGAAATTCCCGACTCCACGCCGGAAATGGCTGGTTCGGCGACGGGTTTGGCCGGTTAGGAGTAGTCCGGCGTACCGGAATTGAAGTTGACTGCACACACACCAGGCGGAATTACCACCCGACGCGGAAAAGGAGAAACCGTCACCGTGCGCAAAGCAGCGGCAGTCTTCGCCCTCGCCTCGACCCTCGGACTGGCGCTCGGGAGCGTCCAGTCGGCCTCGGCCTCGGCCTCGACCCCGGCTCCGGCTCCGGCTCCGGCCGCGGAGAAGCCGGTCCTGTCCAGCGTGCCCACGTTCGCGAACGGCGAGAAGGACGCGGCGGCCGGCGCGAGCAGCGTGGCCGCCCTGACCAGCGCGGTCGGCAGCCGACTGCAGAACTACAACAGCGGCAAGTGCGCCGTCGTCCAGGGGACCAGCGGCGGGGCCGTTCCGTTCCAGTACCAGTGCCTCGACTTCAACGACCAGGCCTGGGGCTACTACGGCAGCAGCGGCGGCTTCAACCAGATCGTGAACCTGAACAGCGGGAAGTGCATCGCGGTCCAGGGGAATTCCTCGGGCACCAAGGCCATCCAGGTCGATTGCAATCCGAACTTCTCGGACCAGGTCTGGTACGCACAGCCGATTTACAAGAACGGCCAGTCCCTCGTCCAGTTCGTCAAGTCCGGAACGAATCTCGCCCTGGTCGTCCAGGGGTACTCGGACGGGAACCAACTGATCCAGGCCACCACCGGAGACTTCAACGACCAGTTCTGGCGCGTCGGCTACTAGCGTCAGTCCTCCGAAACGGTCCGCCGGCCCGTCGGCGGGCCGTTTCGGCCCTCCCGGCCGGGCGCAGCGCCCCGCCCGTCCCCCCCCTTTACCGCCGGCGCGCGAAGCGGCCCGGGGTGGTGCCGACGATGCGGCGGAAGTGGCGGGTCAGGTGGGACTGGTCGTGGAAGCCGAGGGCGGTGGCCACGGTGGCCGGGGGGTGGCCGTCGAGGAGGAGGCGGCGGGCGCGGTCGATGCGGCGGGCGGTGAGGTACTGGTGCGGAGGGAGGCCGAACGTCGCGGTGAAGGTGCGGACGAGGTGGGCGGGGTGGGCGTGCAGGTGGCGGGCGGCGGTGGCGAGGGTGGTGCGCTCGGTGAGGCGGGCGTCGAGCAGGTCGCGCAGGCCGTGGGCGAGGCCGGGGGCGGGGGGTGCGGTGGCCGGGCGGGGGCGCAGGTGGTGGCGGAGGCGTTCGGCGATCAGGGCGAGTCGGCTCTCGGCTTCGAGCTCCTCGCCGGGCGTGCCGAGGACGGTGTGCAGCCGGCCGACCCGGCGGTGCAGCAGGGGGTCGGCGAGGTCGGGTCCGTCGACCGCGGGACCGATCAACTCACTGCCGAGACGGTCGAGTTCGAGATAGATGACGCGTTTGCGGAAGCCGCCCTCGGTGGCCGGTGAGCCGTTGTGCGGGACGTGCGGGGGCAGCAGGCTGACGGTGTCGCGCGGGGTGCCCCGGTGGTGGCGGTCGAGGTCGTAGCGGATGGCGCCGTCGTCGACGATCAGCAGCGTCCAGGCGTCGTGGACGTGCATGGGGTAGCGGTGCGCGGTGAAGTGCGCGTGGAAGACCTCGACCACGCCGGGGACGCGGGGCCGCCAGGCGGTGGTCTCCTCCGGCGGGGCTGCGGGCATGCGAAGAACGTACAAGATCCGGCGGCGCCGGGGACGGCAGGCTCGACCCATGGACAACACCACGACCACGACCACGCCCACCGTGACCGCCCCCGCCCCCGCTCCCGTCCGCTTCGACAGCAAGATCGCCGTCCTGCTCCGGGACGACCTCGCGCCCTGGCAGCGGCTGAACGTGACGGCCTTCCTGGTGAGCGGACTGGGCACCGCCGTACCGGAGCTGATCGGCGGGCCGTACGAGGACGCGGACGGCGTGGGCTACCTGCCGATGCTCCGGCAGCCGGTGCTGGTCCTGGAGGGCGGCCGGCAGCTGCTCGCGGACGCGCACCGGCGGGCGCTGGCGCGGGAGTTGCCGTTGGCGGTGTTCACTGCCGACCTGTTCGCCACCGGCAACGACCGGGACAACCGGGCGGCGGTCCGGGCCGTGCCGACGGCGGGGCTGGACCTGGTCGGCCTGGCGCTGCACGGGCCGCGCAACGCGGTGGACAAGGTGCTCAAGGGAGCCCGGATGCACCCCTGAGCCGGGGGCGCGCCGCAGGGCGGCAGCGAACGGGGGGCGGCGGCCGGCGTCAGGCCTGGAGCGAGGCGAGCGTGACGATGGTGATGTCGGACGGCGCGCCGACCCGGACCGGCGGGCCCCAGGCGCCCGCGCCGCGGGTGACGTACAGCTGGGTGTCGCCGTAGCGTTCCAGGCCGGCGACGGTCGGGTTGGCGAGCTCGGCGAGGAGGTTGCCGGGCCAGAGCTGTCCGCCGTGGGTGTGCCCGGAGAGCTGGAGGTCGACGCCGTGGCGGACGCTGTCGTGGACGGCGACCGGCTGGTGGGCCATCAGCACCACCGCGCGGGCCCGGTCGCGGTCGCCCAACGCCCGTCCGTAGTCCGGGCCCTGGCCCTGCGCGGTGCCGGCGATGTCGTTGACGCCCGCCAGGTCGAACCAGGGCAGCTCGACCCGGTCGTTCTCCAGCGGGTGCACGCCCAGCTCGCGGACGAACTCCACCCAGGGCCCGGCCCCGGCGAAGTACTCGTGGTTGCCGGTGACGAAGTACGCCCCGTCCCTGGCCCGCAGGTCGGCCAACGGGCGGGCGGCCGGGCCGAGTTCGGGCACGGTGCCGTCGACCAGGTCGCCGACCACGGTGACCAGGTCGGGCTGGGCGGCGTTGATGGTGTCGACGATCCGCCGAGTGTGCGCCTTGCCGAGGATCGGCCCGAGGTGGATGTCGCTGACCACCGCGATCCGGTAGCCGTGCGCGGCGCGCGGGAGCTTGGCCAGCGGCACCGTCACCTGCTTGAGCCTCGGTCCGCGCAGCACCCCGTACATGCCGTTGCCGACCACGCCTGCGGCCACCGCCGCCGCGCCGCCCGCCACCACCCGGGAGACGAACAGCCGGCGCGAGGCATCGGCGCCCGGCACCGCGTCCGGAACCGCTTCCGCGCGCTCGGCGGGCCCCGCGGGCTCGGCGGGGGCACCGGACGGGGAGCGGGTCGGCGGGACGGTCACCGGCTCGGCGTCGGCGGGGACGGTCGCGGCGGGGACGGTCGCGGCGGCGGGCGTCCGGCGCAGGGGCAGGCGGTGGAGCAGCGGGCGCAGGGCCTCGCCGGCCAGCAGGGCGAAGAGCAGGTAGAGGCTGACGGCCATCCAGAGGTAGCCGGGCCAGGCGAACCAGCGCTCGACGGCGAGCGGGAAGGCCCGGGCGCTGACGGACACCAGCAGCATGCACGCGGGCAGCAGGACCGCCAGGGCGGTCCCGATCCGCCGGTACCAGCCGCCGGGGCGGGAGACGTCGCGGACCATCCGGCGCCAGAGGTACCAGTGCGCCACCCCCAGCAGCCCGAGGACCGCCAGCACCACCAGCACCACCACCACGATCTTCATGGGGTCAGTATCCGTGCCGCCCCCGGCGCGGTGGACAGCGGGTGTCCGGTCGGGTGCGCTCGGTGCCCGCTGGGGTCCGGTTCCCGTTCACCCTCTGTGAGCCCGCGCACATCGGGGCGGCCGTCTACGGTCCCGGATAGTTGGTGCGCGGGGAGCCGGGCCCGGGCGGGCCGGAGCGGCTCCCGGCGCGCCCGGCGGCGGTGCGAAGTCGCAGCTCGGCGGCTGGTCCGCGGGCGGGTGGAGGCGGCCGGAGCGGTCGGGCGGACGGGTCGGGCGGGGGCGGGCGGCGACGGTCGGCGGGGGCTCCGCGTCCGGGCCGGCTACTACGGGGCGTAGTTTCGGGGGGCATTGTTCGGCTCTCCGGGGTCTGCCAAGAATGTCCCGTCCGCCAGGAGGCCCGGCCGGTTCGACCGCCGGACCCCTGCCATCGCGTGTGCCGGATGCGCCCCGCGCCCCGGTCGGCGGCCACCGTGTCCACCGGCCGTCCGGCCCCGCGCGAGGAGAGGTCGCCGTGCACCACCGCAGGACCCTGACCCTTTCGGAGAAGCTCCGCCGCCACCGGACCGCCCTGGTGACGGGCATCGCCACCTTCGCGGTCGCCGGTACGGCCACCCTCGCGCTCGCCCTGCCGCAGAACGCGGACCCGGCCGACGCCGCCAGCGCTGCCACCACCAGCGCCGCCGTCGCCGACCCGACGTTCGCGAGCGGCCCGCGGCTCTCCGCGGACGCCGTCGCCTCGCGGTCCGCCGCCGAGGCGGCCTCCGCGTCCGCCGCCGCCCAGGCGCAGGCCGAGGTCGAAGCGAGCGCGTCCGCCGCTGCTTCCGCGTCCGCGTCCGCCGCCGCCCAGGCCGAGGCCTCCGCTTCCGCCGAAGCCTCCGCGTCGGCGTCCGCGTCGGCGCAGGCGCAGGCCGATGCCGAGGCCCGGGCGTCCGCGTCCGCGTCGGCGTCGGCCGCCGCCGCGAAGGCCAAGGCGTCGGCGGAGGCGAAGGCCCGGGCGTCGGCGTCCGCCTCGGCGGCGTCCCGCGCGCAGCAGCGCGCATCGCTCTCCCCCACCCCCTCCCCGTTCGCGTCGGCCACCGCCTCGTCCCCGTACAGCGGCACGCCGCAGCAGATCGCGGCGCAGATCGTCCCGGCCGGCCAGTTGGCGTGCTTCTCGAACATCGTGGAGCGGGAGAGCAGCTGGAACGTGCACGCGACCAACGCGTCCTCGGGGGCGTACGGGCTGATGCAGGCGCTGCCGGGGTCGAAGATGGCGTCGGTGGGCGCGGACTGGCGGGACAACCCGGTGACGCAGATCAAGTGGGGCCTGCAGTACATGAACGAGGTGTACGGCAGCCCGTGCGCGGCGTGGTCGTTCTGGCAGTCGCACAATTGGTACTGAGCGGTCGGGCGCCGGGGGCGGTCCGCACGGTGTCTTCGCAGCTCCACCACCGTGCGAACATCTGACGATACGTCAGCAAGTCACGGCGTTCCTTCCCCTATCCGGACATTTCAGCGCACATTCGTGTCCGTTCAGTGAAGATTGTGCGAACGTCCCGTGGCTGATGTCCGGTATCACCGCTTTGGTGCGGCTTCCGACCTTTGCCTGAGGCTGTCCCCGCCCCTAGCCTCCCGGCCATGGCCCCACCACTGATCACCGTCGTGCTGCCCGCTTACGACGAGCAGGAACAGCTGAAGGAGTGTCTCGACTCGCTCCTCGGTCAGTCCTTCCGCGAGTTCGAGATCATCGTGGTGCAGACCCCGTCCGAGCACTGTCCCGAACGGCTGGTCGAGGCGTACGAACTGCGGGACGCCCGGGTGCGGGTGCTGCGCCTGGAGATCGAGACCGGCATCGGCCGGGCCCGGATGGCGGGGGCGGCGCACGCCCGGGGCGAGTACCTGCTGTTCCTGGACGCCGACCACCTGCTGCCGGAGGACGCGTTCGAGGCGATGGACGCGCGGCTCGCCGAGACCGGCGAGGTCGACCTGCTGCTGTTCGGCCACAACCGGGAGCACCGGGGCAAGCGCTGGCCCGGCAACGCCGCCGAACTGCTGGCCGCCGTCGGGCCCGGCGTGTTCTCCCCCGCCGAGCGCCCGGAGCTGTTCGGCGCCCCGCCACTCGCCTGGGACCGGCTGATGCGCAGCGGGACGATCCCGGTCTTCCCGGACGGCTTCTACGAGGAGGTCTCGGCGGTGCACCGCTCGCTGCTGGCCGCCACCCGGGTGGCCGTGCTGGAGCGCGAGTGCGTGACCATCCGGCGCCGCCACACCCTGCACCCGGCGGGCAGCGCGGGCGCCACCCACTTCGACGTGTTCGACCGCTACGAGAGCACCTTCGAACTGCTGGACGCCCAGCCCGCCGAGGCCGAGCCGGTCACCGCCGCGGTGCGCCCGCACCTGTTCACCAGGATGATCCGCCACTACCTGTTCGTCTTCGACCTGCCGGGGTGCCTGCACCGGTCCGAGCGCCCGCAGTTCTTCCAACGCGCCGCCGAGCACTACAAGCGCTTCCTGCCGAACGGGTACCGGCGGCCGGAGGGCCGCGAAGGCATCAAGTTCTCGCTGCTGGCCTCGAATTCGTACGCCACCTTCGAGGTCGCCAAGTTCTCCCGGCTGGCGGGCGGCCGCCGCTGAACACCCCGGGCCGGGCCGTCCGTGGCGTCCTGACGCACCGTCGGCCCGTTCCGGAGGGTAGAGTCCGTCAGCGCGGACGGTCGGAGTCCGCCCCGCACCACCGCGCCCAGTTCCGTGCACGCACCACCGGACCGGAAGGCGAACTCCCCGATGTCCTCACCCGCTTCCCCGTCAGCGGCCCCGGCGCCGGACCCGGTCGCGGACCCGTCGAGCACCGACGCGTCCGCGACCGCCGGCGAGCCGACCCCGGGGCCGTCCGGCCAACTGCCGCCCCAGCAACAGCTCTCCGGTTGGACGCTGCTGCTGCTCGGGACGCTGCTGCTGGCCGAGGCCTTCGTCTGCATGGCGGTCCTGATCAGCGTCTGGACCCCGCTCACCACGCTGACCGCCGAACGCGCCCCCACCGGCGACCCGATGGCGTGGACGGTGCTCGGCCTCGGCCCCTGGCGCCTGACCTCCAACACCGCGATGCTGCTGGCCGTCCTCGCCGCCAGCGGCCTCGGCAGCTTCGTGCACGCCGCCACCTCGTTCGCCACCTACGCCGGCAACCGCCAACTGCTGCCCAGCTGGCTGCCCTGGTACCTGCTGCGCACCGCGATCGGCGGCGCGCTCGCCCTGCTGGTCTACTTCCTGCTGCGCGGCGGCCTGTTCGCCAACGGCACCGACGGCACCGCCACCAACCCCTACGGCTTCGCCGGGATCGCCGGCCTGTGCGGCCTGTTCTCCAAGCAGGCCACCGACAAGCTCCGCGAGGTCTTCGACACCGTCCTGACCACCAAGGACGGCGCGGGCGACGACGAACGCGACGACAAGATCCAGCCCGTGCCGCCCACGTCCCCGTCCCCGGCCCCGGCCCCCGCTTCGGCCCCGGCCTCGCTCGCCAAGCCGGCCGACCCGGCGCCGGTGGTGATCCCCCAGCAGCCCTCCGCCGAGATCGTCTGACGCCGGGTCGCCCCCCTTCCGGCCGTCGTGACCTCCGGGCGTCCCGCGTCCCGCGTCCCGAGGACGTGCCGGC
Source organism: Kitasatospora sp. NPDC015121 (assembly GCF_055562955.1). Taxonomy (NCBI): domain Bacteria; kingdom Bacillati; phylum Actinomycetota; class Actinomycetes; order Kitasatosporales; family Streptomycetaceae; genus Kitasatospora; species Kitasatospora sp. NPDC015121. The sequence continues at coordinate 123,992 of NZ_JBVHEH010000021.1, read as the reverse complement.
CCCGGAGGCGGCACCCGGGTCAGCGGAAGGCGTCGACGCTCCAGATCTGCACCGCGCCGTCGGTGTCGCCGCTGCCGGTGGCGAGGGTCCGGCCGTCGGGGCTGAAGGCGAGGCAGCTGGGGACGGTGACGGTGCCGCTGGCGAGCAGGCCGCGGGGTTGACGGGTGGTCGCGTCCCAGCGGCGGATCCCCTCGGTGTCGACGGAGGCGACGGTGCTGCCGTCGGGGCTGAAGGCGGCGTCGAGGACGGGGCGGGTGGCGGTGAAGCGGGCCAGTTCGCGGTGGGTGTCGATGTCCCACAGCCGGGTGGTGCCGTCCCAGCCCGCCGTGACGAGGGTCCGTCCGCTGACGGCGAGGTTCATGACGCTCATCAGGCCGCCGATGGGTTGGCCGATCTGCTGGTGGGTGGCCACGTCCCACAGGCGCACGGTGCCGTCGTTGCCGCCGGTGACGAGGGTGCGCCCGTCGGGGGTGAAGGCCAGGCCGTCGATGGTCAAGGCGCTGAAGCGGCCGAAGGGTTGGCCGATCTGCTGATGGGTGGAGGCGTCCCAGAGCCGGGTGTCGCCGTTGCTGCCGCTGGTGGCCAGGGAGCGGCCGTCCGGGCTGAAGGCGACGGCCGTGGCGGCGTCGGTGCGGACGGCCTGCCACCGGGCGAGTTCCTGGTGGTCGGCGACGTTCCACAGGCGCGCGGTGCCGTCGTCGCCGACGGTGGCGAGGGTGCGGCTGTCGGGGCTGAAGGCGACCGCGCCGACGGCGTGGAGAGCGGTCGCGGCCAGCGGGGCGCCGCGCTGGGACCGGCCCGCGACGTCCCACAGGCGCACGCCGCCGTCCGCGCTCGCGCTGGCCAGCGTGCCGCCGTCGGGGCTGAAGGCCAGCCGGGTGAGGTAGTCGGTGTGGCCGAGCAGGTTGACGGGCGGCGGGAGCGGGAGCGGCGCGGCGGTGGTGGGGGCGGCTGCCGCCGGGTGCGGCGGCGCGGCGGGGGCGGGCAGTTGGAGCCACACGGCGGTGACCAGCAGCAGGCCGGCGGCGGCGGCCGCGTACCGGGCCCGCCACCGTCGCCGGGGCCCGGGCGGCTCCGGGAGGACCGTTCCGGCCCCGGGGCTCTCCGCCGGGCGCGGCTGCCGGGCGAGCCGGTCCGCCTCCTCGCGGCGGCGGGCGATCAGGGTGTGCACGGCGGCGGGCCACGGGCGGGCCACGGCGGGGATCCGGCCGACCAGTTCGGCGACCTGGCCGGCGGTCGGGCGGTCCAGCGGGTCCTTGGCCAGACAGGCCGCGACGATCGGGCGCAGCCGGTCCGGGAGGCCGTCGAGGTCGGCGTCGAGGTGCAGGATGTTGTACAGCACCCGGGGGGCGGAGGCCCCGGCGAACGGGCTCCGGCCGAGGGCGGTGAAGGCCAGCACCGCGCCGAGGGCGAAGAGGTCGCTGCGGTGGGTGGTCCGGCCGCCCTCGGCCTGTTCCGGTGCGAGGAACGCCGAGACCGCGACGAGCCGCCGCAGGTCGGTCAGCTCCGGGCCGTCCTCGTCCGTGCGGGCCAGGCCGTGGCCGAAGCCGGTCATCCTCGGTCCGTCGTCGCCGAGGATGACGTCGGAGGGCCGCAGGCCGCCGTGCACGACGCCGACGCGGTGCAGGGCGGACAGCGCCTCCGCCAGTCCGGCGGCGAGCCGCAGCTGGGTGTCCTCCGGCAGCGGGCCGAGGGTGTCCACCGCGGTGTCGAGCGGGACGCCGGGCACGTACGCGGAGGCCACCCACGGGACGGGGGCGCCGAGGTCGGCGTCGAGCACGGCCGCGAGCCGCCGGCCGGACGCCCGCCTCGCCGAGTCCACCTCCCGCTGCCACCGCGCGCGTGCGCCGTCCTGTTCGAGCAGGCGCCTGCGGACCGTCCGGAGCGCGACCCGGCGCCGGCCGGGGCCGACGGCCAGCCAGAGCCGGCCCGAGGGGCCGTCGCCCAGTTCGGCGACCAGCCGGTAGGGGCCGATGTCGACGGGGTCGGCAGCCCGCGGCGGCCTCATGAGGCCCCGGCCCCGGTCACTTCAGCTTCCACAGTCTGATCTCGGTGAGGAGGACGGCCGCCAGGGTCGCGCCGTCCCGGCTGATCGTGAGCGACACGCCGGGGCTGATGCCCGAGTCGTCGGCGAACCTGCCGAGCGTGGTGACGACGGCGTGCGTGGCGGTGTCCCACACCACGATCAGCCCCTCTCCGGTGCCGGCGATCAGGAACCTGCCGTCGGGGGTGTGGAGCATCGAGTACACGGTGCCGGAGACCACGTCGTCGACGTCGTCGGTGAAGCGGAGCGTGGCGAGGTCCTGGTGGGTCGCGGTGTCCCACAGCTGGACGGCGTGGTCGCCGATGCCGCCGGCCAGCGTCCTGCCGTCCGGGCTGAAGGCGAGCTCGCCGACGCCCGTGCTGGGCCCGGCGAAGATCGCGCGCCTGGTGGAGACGGTGACGTCCCAGAGTTCGACCAGTCCGGCCGAGGTGGACAGGGCGAGGAGGGTGCCGTCCGGGCTGAAGGCGATCGAGTTGACGGCCTTGGTGACGGTAGGGGCGTTGGCGACCGAGCCGGTGAGCCTGCCGATCCTGTTGTGGGCGGCGGTGCTCCACAGCGAGACCGTCCCGTCGCTGTTGGCGCTGGCCAGGAGCGCGCCCTTCGGACTGAAGGCGACGGCTTTGACGGAGATCGCACCGGGGTCGGTGAGGGTGGCGACGCGCCTGCGGGTCGGGACGTCCCAGAGGGAGACCGTCCCGTCGAAGCGGGTCGCGCCCTCGCGGTCCGGCTGGTCCGCGCCCGCCAGGACCCTGCCGTCCGGGGTGAACGCCAGGGCGACCACGCCGAGGCCCGAGGGTTCGGCGAAGTCGGTGAGGGTGGCGCGGAGTTCCCGGTCGGCGACGTCCCAGAGCGTGATGGTGCCGTCCGAGACTCCGACGGCCAGCGTGCCGCCGTCCGGGCTGAGCTGGGCGGCCATCGCGTGGCGCTGGTCGAACGAGGCGTACGGGGTGGCGGTGAAGCGCGCCGGCCCGGTCCCGTCGTCGTCCGCGGCCGCGAGGGAGCGCACCAGCGGGACCGCCGCCGCCCCGGCGCCCGCCGCCAGGCCGGCGGCGGTGAGCAGCACGGCGCGGCGCCCCGGCCGCCGGAGCCTCCGGCGGGGCCCCGGGGCCGGCTGGGTCCACTCCTCGACGGCGGGGCCGCCCGGCGGCGGGCGGTGGGCGGCGTTGAGGGCGAACGGGGTCCGGTAGGCGTCCCGCATGCCGCCGTCGACGGGCTGGGGGAGCTTGTCGCGCAGCAGGCGGGCCCTCGTCTCGACGAAGATCTGCTGGAGGGTCAGTTCGGCGGGCTTCCCGGGGATGCCGGTGGTGACGACGTCGATCAGGGCGTGGGTGAAGTGGGTGAGGGTTCCGCCGAGGGGGCTCTTGGCCTTCTGGTAGCGGGTGCTGGCGCCGATGAAGTACATCCCGTCGATCGGGTAGGCGCTCGCCAGGTCCCCGGGGCCGGACTGGAAGTGGTACTCCGCGTCGAGGCCGAGTTCGGCGTGGCAGCAGTCGAGGACCACCAGCTTGGTGGCCGCGGGCGAGCCCCGCAGCACCTCCATCAGCCTGGGGTAGGCCAGGGCCGAGTCGGCCAGGATCTCCGGGTCGGCCACCGTGCCGGTGAGGGCGAGGGCGAGCTGGCCGTCGCGGGTGCGCATGCCGTGGCCGACGTAGTAGACGAGCAGCACGTCGGTCACGTCCCGGACGAGCGGCACCAGCTCGACGACGGCGTCCCGCGGTGTGTCGAGGTCCTCGATCGCGCTGACGCGCTCGCGCGGCCACCCGCACCGGGGGCCGGTGAGCAGTTCCTTCATCGCGCTGACGCAGGTCGCGGCGGGCAGCGGTCGGAGCAGGGGGTCGCGGTGGTGGGAGGTGCCGATCAGGATCGCCCTGGAGCGGGAGCGATCAGGACTCATCGCGGAAGATGCTCTGGATCACCGGCAGCATCTCGTCGACGTTGCGCGCGGTGATCTCCAGCTGCTCGTCGCCCCGCCGGAACTTCAGCGTGACGCCACTGCCCCGGGACTCCACCAGCGACTTCACGATCTGGAACAGGATGGTGATCGCCCCGCCGGAGCAGGCGACCGTGATGAACTCCAGGGCCGTCCCCTGGTCCCCCGCCTCGCCGGGAGCAGCGTGGGCCCGCACCGCCACCCCCGGCACTCCGCGCAGCTCGTTGTACGCCGCGTCGAGGTCCTCCGCGCTCCCGGCCCGAAGTTCGACCGCACCGCCAGCCACCACGTCCCCCGCCCCCGATTCCCGTTCGTCGCCGTGCCGTTGATTGTTCCAGCAGCATGCCGTGCCCGCAGCGAATCGGCCAGGGTCCCGTGTCCGGGCGGCGGGACCGGCCGCCGGGCGGTCCCGGCTGGGATGATCGGAGCATGGTCTCCGATCTCGCCCGTGCCCTCGCCGCCGCCGTCCGCGGGGAGGTGCGGTTCGACACCGCCGAGCGGGCCGTGTACGGGCAGGACGCGTCGAACTACCGGCAGGTGCCGCGCGGGGTGGTGAAGCCGGTCGGCCGGGAGGACGTGCGGGAGGCGCTGCGGGTGTGCCGGGAGTTCGGGGTGCCGGTGGTGGCGCGGGGGTCGGGGACGAGCATCGGCGGGCAGGCGATCGGGCCGGGCGCGGTGGTGCTGGACTTCCGGCGGCACTTCGGGCGGGTGCTGGAGGTGGATCCGGAGCGGCGCACCGCCCGGGTCGAGCCGGGCACGGTGCTGGACGACCTGCAGCGGGCGGCCCGGCCGTTCGGGTTGCGGTTCGGGCCCGACCCGTCGACCCACGGCCGGTGCACGGTCGGCGGGATGATCGGCAACGACGCCTGCGGTTCGCACTCGCTCGCCTGGGGCCGGACCTCCGACAACCTGCACGGCCTGGACCTGCTGCTGGCCGACGGCACCGAGCTGTCCGTGACCGGCCCGCTGCCACCCGCCGAGCGGGCCGCGCTGGCCGCCGCCCCGGGCCGGGCTGGCCGACTGCACCGGGAGCTGCAGGCGCTGGCCGCGGACAACCTGGCCCTGCTGCGCCGGGCGATGCCGGTGCTGCCCCGGCGCGGTTCGGGCTACCCGCTGGACGCGCTGCTGCCCGAGCGCGGGTACGACCTGGTGCGGGCGGTCACCGGCACCGAGGGAACGTGCGCGCTGGTGCTGGGCGCGACGGTGCGGCTGGTGCCGGAGCCGGCCGTCCGGGCGCTGGTGGTGGCGGGGTACCCGGACGAGACGGCGGCGGCGGACGCGGTGCCGGCGCTGCTCCCGCTGGCGCCGCTGACCTGCGAGGGGATGGCCGCGGACCTGGTGGCGGCGCTGCTGGCGTCCGGTCCGCGCCCGCCGGTGCTGGACCGGCTGCCGGACGGCGCGTGCTGGCTGTTCCTGGAGGTCGGCGGCTCGTCGGCGGCCGAGGCGGCGGACCGGGCGCGGGAGGTGGCGGCGGCGGTGCGGCGGGAGCGGGCCGCGACGGTCGCGCTGGTGACCGATCCGGGCGAGCGGCGGGCGCTGTGGGCGATCCGGGAGGCGGGCGCGGGGATCGTCACCCGGCTGCCGCCGGGGCCGGACGGGCGGCCGGGCGGCGCGGCCTGGCCGGGTTGGGAGGACTCCGCCGTCCCGGTGGAGCGACTGGGTTCGTACCTGCGGCAGTTGCGGGCGCTGTTGGGGCGGCACGGGCTGCGCGGGGTGCCGTTCGGGCACTTCGGCGAGGGCTGCGTGCACCTGCGGCTGGACTTCCCGCTGCGCGAACGTCCGTCCGCGTTCCGGGAGTTCATGCTGGAGGCGGCGGACCTGGTGGTGGCGCACGGCGGTTCGCTGTCGGGTGAGCACGGCGACGGGCAGGCCCGGGCGGAGCTGCTGCCCCGGATGTTCCCGCCGGAGGTGATCGAGCTGTTCGCCCGGTTCAAGCGGGCCTGGGACCCGGACGGCCTGCTCAACCCGGGCCTGCTGGTCGACCCGCGCCCGCTGGACGCCGATCTGCGCTTCCCCGGGCGGGAGTTGCCGCTCGCGCTGGCCTACCCGGAGGACGGCGGCAGCCTGCTGTCGGCGGTGCACCGCTGCGTCGGGGTGGGCAAGTGCGTGGACACCTCGTCGGGGGTGATGTGCCCGAGCTACATGGTGACCGGGGAGGAGCGGCACTCGACCCGGGGGCGGGCCCGGCTGCTCGGCGAGATGCTGCGCGGCGAGTTGGTCGCCGACGGCTGGCGCTCGCCCGAGGTCCGGGAGGCGCTGGACCTCTGCCTGGGGTGCAAGGGCTGTGCGAGCGACTGCCCGGTGCACGTGGACATGGCGAGCTACCGCTCCGAGTTCTTGTACCACCACTACCGGTTCCGGCCGCGCCCGGTCGCGCACCTGTCGTTCGGCTGGCTGCCGCTGTGGCTGCGCCTGGCGCACCTGGCGCCGCGCGCGGCCGGCGCGGCGCTGCGCGGCCGGTGGAGCGCGCCGGTGCTGAAGCGGCTGGGCGGGGTCGATCCGCGGCGCGCCCTGCCCGCGCTGCCGGAGCGCCGGTTCACCGCCTGGTTCCGCGCCCACCGGGCCGCCCGTCCGGTGCCGGCGGACGCCCCCGCGGTGCTGCTGTGGCCCGACTCGATGTCCGAGCTGCTCGATCCGGCTCCGGCCCGGGCCGCCGTCCTGGTGCTGGAGCGGCTCGGCTTCCGGGTGCTGCTGCCGTCCGGGCCGGTGTGCTGCGGGCTGACCCTGGTCGCCAGCGGCCAGCTCGGCCTGGCCCGGCGGGTGGCCGCCCGCTCGGCCCGGACGCTGGGCGGGCTCCCGCCCGGGCTGCCGGTGGTGGGCCTGGAGCCGTCCTGCACCGCGACCCTGCGGGCGGACTGGCCCCGGCTGCTCCCCGGGGACGGCCGCGCGGGCGAGCTGTCGTCCCGGGTCCGCACCCTGGCCGAGTTCCTGGACGACCGGGAGGTCGAGCTGCCGGAGTTGGGCGGCGCGGCGATGACCCAGGTGCACTGCCACCAGCACGCCGTCCTCGGCACCGGCGCCGACCGGCGGATCACCGCCCGGCTGGGCCTGGCCAACCGCGAACTGGACGCCGGGTGCTGCGGGTTGGCGGGCGCGTTCGGCTTCGAGCGGGGCCACTGGGAGGTGTCGGTGGCCGCCGCCGAACGCGCCCTGCTGCCGGCCGTCCGGGCCGCCGAACCCGGGACGCTGCTGCTCGCGGACGGCCTCAGCTGCCGCACCCAGCTGACCCAACTGGAGCCGTCGGCACGGCCGTTGCACCTGGCGGAGGTACTGCTGCGGGCCTTCGAACGGGCGGACGGGCCCTCCGGTCACTCGCCCGGGTAGCGGACCCCGATCCGTTCCCGGACGGCGTCCAGGGTCCGCATCACGGCGAGCGTGGAGTCCAGCGGGACGAGCGGCGACTCGGTCTCGCCGGCCCGCAGGCAGCGCATCACCTCGGCCGCCTCCAGGCCGTAGCCGTGGCCGGTCCTCGCGGGGGCGGTGAAGACCTCGGGCTCGGCGCCGTCGCGGTGCAGGGTGAACCCGGCGGGGTGGAAGAAGTCCCGGTCGATCTCGATCCGGCCGGTGCTGCCCTGGACGGCGGCCCGCTGCCCGCACTGCACGTCGAGCGAGCAGGAGAGCAGCGCGGTCGCGCCGCCCGGGTGGCCGAGCAGGATGCCGGTGTTGGCGTCCACCCCGAGGTCGGTCAGCCGGGCCCAGGCCTGCACCGACTCCGGCGCGCCGAGCAGCAGGTGGGCGAAGGCGACCGGGTAGACCCCGAGGTCGAGCAGGGCTCCGCCGCCGGCCGCCGGGTCCCACAGCCGGTGGGTCGGGTCCTCCGTCGCGGCGAACCCGAACTCGGCCTGCACCGAGCGCACCTCACCGATCGCGCCGTCCGCGACCAGGTCGGCGATCCGGCGCACGGTCGGGTCGAGGTAGGTCCACATCGCCTCCATCAGGAAGACCTCGCGCTTGCGGGCGAGCGCGACCAGCTCGGCCGCCTCGGCCGAGCTGAGCGTGAACGGCTTCTCGCACAGCACCGCCTTTCCGGCGTCCAGCAGCAGCGCGGTGGCGCGGTGGTGCGCGGAGTGCGGCGTCGCCACGTACACCACGTCGACCTCGGGGTCGGCCGCCAGCTCCTGCCAGCTGCCGTACGCGTGCGCGATGCCGTGCCGCTCGGCGAAGGCCCGGGCGGAGTCCGCGCGCCGGGAGGCGACCGCGAAGGCCTCGGCGCCGGGGACGGCCGCCAGGTCCTCGACGAAGGAGGTGGCGATGTTGCCGGTGGCGAGGACGCCCCAGCGGATCGGGCGGTCGGTGATCGGCTGCACGGGGCGTGCTCCTACGGTCCGGGGCGGCTGCGGGCGGGGGCCAGCCTATCCAGCGCCCGACCTGCGGGAACAGCCCTCCCCGGCGAGCGGGGCGGGCGGCGGGCTCCCGGGGACGGCGTCGTTCAGCGCGGGCGGGTGACGGCGATCAGCGCGGCGTCGTCCAGCAGGTGGCCGCCGACGTGGTCGAGCAGGTCCCGGTGGAGCGCGTCGAGCAGGGCGTCGGGGGTGGGGGCGGGCCGGGCCCCGGCGCGTTCGGGCAGCGGGTAGAACGCGCCGTCGGCGTCGCGGGCCTCGGTGACGCCGTCGGTGTGCAGCAGCAGGGTGGCGCCGGGCGGGAAGCCGAACTCCTCGGTGCGGCGCTCGACCGGTCCGAGCGCGCCCATGCCGAGCGGCGGGGCGGTGCGGCGCAGCGGGAGCGGGCGGGCGCCGGCGGGGGTGAGCAGCAGCGGCGGCGGGTGGCCGCAGTCGGCGACCCGGACGGTGGGGCGGTCGTCGGGCAGGTCGAGGACGAGGGCGGTGGCGAAGTTCTCCTGGACGTCCTGTCCGCCGTCGGCGAGTTCGGCGAGGTGGCGGCGGTAGGAGGCTTCGAGGGCGTCGGCGAGTTCGGCGGGGTCGTCGTGCCGGTGGGCGAGTTCGCGGAACGCGCCGAGCAGCGCGGCGGCGTCGCCGACGGCGGGCAGGCCCTTGCCCCGGACGTCGCCGATCAGCAGCCGGGTGGCGTGCGGGGTGCGGACGGCCGCGTACAGGTCGCCGCCGACGTGGGCCTCGTCCTCGGCGGCGAGGTAGCGGCCGGCGATCCGCAGCGGTCCGGCGCGGTCGGGCAGCGGCCGCATCAGGACGTGCTGGACGGCGTCGGAGACGGTCCGGACCCGGGTGAGTTCGCGGCCGTGGCGTTCGTGGATCCGGGTGTAGGCGACGATGACGGCGGTGACGACCGCGAGCGCGGCCAGCTGGGCCTGGTGGTTGGGGGTGAACAGGCCGCCGTGCAGGACCGCGATGACGGCCTGGGCGATCAGCGCGAGGACGCCGATCAGCGCGGTCAGCCGGGTGCCCGCGAAGGAGGGGGTGATCGCGGGGGCGACCACCAGCAGCGGACCGAGGTGGATGTTCGGCGAGAGCGAGGTGTCGATGGCGGAGATCAGCACGATCAGGCCGAGCGGCAGCAGCACCATCAGGTGTCCGGTGCGCCACTCGCTCAGCAGGCCGGCCAGTCTCCGCCGCACTCCCACCCCACCACCATGCACCGCGGGCGCCGCCGCCACGACCCGTCGCACGCTGCGCGCACGGGCTATGGCGCTGCGTGATCGGCGCGTCCTACCATCGGCGGCATGACCAGCGCCAGCAGCACCGGGCCGACCGCTCCGCCCACGTCCACGTCCGCCGAGCCGTCCGGGCTCACCCCGGCCGAGGGGGACCGGATCCTCGCCGAGTACTTCGCCCCCTGGGTCCGCGACCTGGGCCTGACCGTGCTGGAGACCGGCGGGCGCCACGCGGTGCTCCGGCTGCCCTGGTCGGACCGGCTGGCCCGGGAGGGCGGCGGGCTGTGCGGGCAGGCGATGGCGGCGGCGGCCGACACGGCGACCGTGATCGCGGTGTCGGCGGCGCTCGGCGGTTTCGCGCCGATGACCACCGTCCAGCTGTCGACCAGCTTCCAGCGCCCGGCCCGGGGCACCGACCTGCTGGTGACCGCGCGGCTGACCAAGCTGGGCCGCCGGATGGCCTTCGCCGACATCGCGCTGACCGCTCCGGACGCGCCGGACGACCCGGTCGCCCACGCCACCGCCGTCTACGCCTTCCCGGGCTGACCCCGGGAGTCCCCACTCCGGCCCCGGGGGCTCCCGGGGCCGGGACGGCGGGTGGTTCAGCGGGCGGTGATCGTGGTGACGAACTCGGCGAGGCGCTCCTGCGAGAGGCCGCGGGCGATGTCGGCCTCGCTGATCATGCCGACCAGCTCGTGGTCGGGGTGGTTGATCACCGGCAGGCGGCGCACCCGGTGCTCCTCCATGAGCGCCAGGACGAGGTCCGCCTCCTCGTCCTCCTCGATCACCATCGGGCGTCCGCCGGCGAGTTCGACGCAGCGGACGGCGGCGGGGTCGCGGCCCTCGGCGACGCACTTGAGGACGATGTCGCGGTCGGTGAGGATGCCGAGCAGCTTCTGCTTCTCCCCGCAGATCGGCAGCGCGCCGACGCCCCGGTCGCGCATGATCCGGGCGGCTTCGGCGAGGGTCTGCTCGCCGGTGACGCACTCCGCTCCGGGGTGCATGATCTCTTTCGCGGTGGTCATGACCGGACCTCCCGAGGTGGCTGGCGCACGGCGGCCCCGTGCACGGTACGTCCGTCCCCTCCATGCTCGCCCCTCCCCCGGGCGGGACGCCACCGCTGGGGGCGCCGGCCCCGCCCCAGTCCCGCCCGGCCCCGCTCCGGTCCCGCCCGGGCGCGGCCGGTCAGGCCGCGTGCGGCGGGGCGACCCGCAACGGGCCCGGGCCGGCGGCGGGTTCGACCGGGAGCTCCAGTTGCTCGACGCCCCGGTCGTCCGGGTCCGCGGGCGGGCCCGGCTCCGGTTCCGGCCCGGTGGGGGCCGTCCCGGCGGCCTGCGCGGCGGCCCGGTCGGTGGCGCTCTCCAGGAAGCGCAGCAGCTCCACCGGGAACGGCAGCACCAGGGTGGAGTTCTTCTCCGCGGCGACCTCCACCACCGTCTGGAGCAGCCGCAGTTGGAGCGCGGCGGGGGTCGCGGACATCACCTGCGCGGCCTCCGAGAGCCGCGCGGACGCCTGGAACTCGCCGTCCGCGGTGATGATCCGGGCCCGCCGCTCCCGGTCGGCCTCGGCCTGCCGGGCCATCGAGCGCTTCATCGACTCGGGCAGCGCCACGTCCTTGATCTCCACCCGGTCGATCTGGATGCCCCAGCCCAACGCCGGGCTGTCCAGCATCAGTTCGAGGCCCTGGTTGATCGGCTCCCGGTTGGCCAGCAGGTCGTCCAGTTCGCTCTTGCCGATGATCGAGCGCAGCGAGGTCTGCGCGACCTGCGACATCGCGAAGCCGTAGTCCTGGACGTTGACGATCGCCTTCACCGGGTCGACCACCTTGAAGTACACCACCGCGTCCACCCGGACGGTCACGTTGTCCCGGGTGATGCCCTCCTGCGCGGGGATCGGCATGGTGATGATCTGCACGTTCACCCGCCGCAACCGGTCCGCCACCGGCACGATCCGGGCCAGCCCCGGGCCGCGCACCTCCTCCAGCACCCGGCCGAACCGGAACACCACCCCGCGCTGGGTCTGCTGGACCAGCCGCACGCTCAGCCCGGCGCACACCGCCAGCACCACCAGCAGCGCGACCAACGCGCCGACCACGATCATCGCCGTCACCTCGACCCGCCAGGTGCCCGGACCGCGCCCGGACCCGTACCTCCACGCTACTCCGCGTCCTCCCGGCCCGGGCCGGTCGCCGACCTTAGGATTCCGCCCATGGAACCGCCCACTCCGCCCACTTCGCCCTCCCCCGCCGGCTCCACCGATCCCGCCGCGCTCGCCCCGCGCACCCGCGACCTCGCCGAGCTGGACGGGCTGGTGGTCGACTGCCGGGCCTGCCCCCGGCTGGTGGCCTGGCGCGAGGAGACCGCGCGGGTCAAGCGCCGGGCGTTCCTGGGGCAGGAGTACTGGGCGCGGCCGATCCCCGGCTTCGGGCCGCGCGACGCCCGGCTGGTGCTGGTCGGCCTCGCCCCCGCCGCGCACGGCGGCAACCGCACCGGCCGGATCTTCACCGGCGACCCGTCCGGCGACCTGCTGTACGCCTCGCTGCACCGGCTCGGCCTGGCGAACCGGCCCGAGTCCACCTGGCGCGGCGACGGCCTGCGGCTGCGCGGCGTCCGGATCACCGACCCGGTGCGGTGCGCGCCGCCGGAGAACAAGCCCAGCAACGCCGAACGCGACACCTGCCGGCCGTGGATCGTCCGCGAGTTCGAGCAACTGCGGCCCACGGTACGGGCGGTGGTCGCCCTCGGCGGCTTCGCCTGGCAGGCCGTGCTGCCGGTGCTGGCCGCCGCGGGCTGGCAGGTGCCCCGCCCGAAGCCGGTGTTCGGCCACGGCGCGCACGCGGTCCTCCCGGCGGCCGACGGCGGCCCCGAGCTGCACCTGTACGGCTGCTTCCACGTCAGTCCGCGCAACACCTACACCGGGCGGCTCACCCCGGCGATGGTCGACGAGCTGCTCCGCACGGCGGCCGCGACGGCGGGGCTGGAGCCGTCCTGAGGCGGTCGGCGCCCAGCCCCTCCCCTGGCCCCGGTCCCGCCTCCCGTCCGCCGAGGGGTCAGCGGAGCTTCCGGGGGCGGCGGGCGGCCTGCTCCCAGATCTGCGGCAGCAGCTCGCGGGCGAAGGCGAGTTCGGCGCTCTGGCGGCCGTAGAGGGCGCCGTAGCCGAAGCCGCCGTCGGAGAGGGCGCGGAGGGTGTCGCGGGCGACGGCGGCGTCCTGGTGGCGGCCGAGGACGTCCTGGAGGGCCTTCATCCGGCGGGTGAAGGCGCGGGCCGGGCGGCCGGCGGTCTCGCCGGCGTAGCGGGCGCGCTTGGCGGCCTTGCGGGCGTCGTGCAGGGCGTGTTCGAGGGCGGGCCCGGCGGGGGTGTGGCGGGCGGCGGCGAGGCGTTCGGCGGTGCGGCGGTGCTCGCGGCGCAGGACGCGGGTGAGTTCGGGCCCGGCGGGCCGCTGGGCGCGGCGGTTGAGGGGCGGGTCGGCGGCGAGGGCGGCGAGGGTGGTGAGCAGGCGGCGGAAGCGCGCGTCGTCGAGGGCGGCGAGGACGCGGTCGCGGCCGTCGCGCCGCTCGCGGGCGTGCCAGGCGGTGAGTTCGGCGTGGACCCGGTCGCGGTCGGTGCCGGCGGGCAGTTCGCGGGCCTGGGCGAGCAGGCGGGCGCCGAGCACTTCGGCGTCGCGGGCGGGGCCGAGGGCGCGGCCGAGGCGGCGCAGTTCGTCCTCGGTGGCGCTGTGGTCGCCGCGCAGGTGGCGGCGGTGGGTGCGGAGGGTGGCGCGCAGGCGGCGGGCGGCGACCCGCATCCGGTGGACGGCGTCGGGGCGGTCGGCGCGGACGTCGGGTTCGAGGGCGGCGAGTTCCGCGGCCTGGGCGCGCAGGCGGGCGGTGATCAGGTCTCCCGCGGTGCCTTGGATCCGGTGGGCCACGTCCTCACGTCCTTCCGTGCCGTCCAAGGGTAGGCCGCCCGCGGACGTCCCGGGCGGTGCGGCGCGCCGGGTGTCTGCCGTGGGCTAACCGGGGGGACGGCGGCGGGGGTGGGTGCGCAGACTGGTGGGCATGGATGTCATCGAGGTGCTGCCGGGTCTGCGGATGCTGGAACTTCCGGTCGGTGCGGCCTACCTGTGGTCGGACGGACGGGAGTTGACGCTGGTGGACAGCGGCCCGGTGGGTACGGAGGAGCGGGTCGCGGCGCTGGTGGAGTCGGTGCCGGGCGGGGAGTTGGCGCGGATCGTGCTGACCCACTGGCACGAGGACCACACCGGCGGCGCGGCCTGGCTGGCGGCGCGGTTCGGGGGCGTGCCGGTGGTGGCGCACCGGCTGGAGGCGCCGGTGATCCGGGGCGAGGCGGTGGGTGCGCCGCCGGTGCTGGAGGAGTTCGAGCGTCCGATCCGGGCGTCGGTGCCGGAGCTGCCGCCCGCGCCGCCGTGCCCGGTGGACGTCGAGGTGGTGGACGGGGACGTGCTGCCGTTCGGCGGCGGGGCCCGGGTGGTGGGGGCGCCGGGGCACACGGACGGTTCGCTGGCGCTGCACCTGCCGGGCCCGGACCTGCTGTTCACGGGGGACGCGGTGGCGAACGTGGGCCGGGCGATGCTGGGCGTGTTCAACACCGACCGGGCGCGGGCGGTGGCCTCGCTGCACCGGCTGGCCGGGATCGGGGCCGCCCACGCGGTGTTCGGGCACGGGACGCCGCTGGTGGGGGACGCGGCGGCGGCGCTGCGCGCGGCGGCGGCCGAGTTCTGACGCCGCGTCCGGCCTCACCGATGCTTGGTCTGAACCAATGGCCGAAATCGGCGGGCCGCCGAGCCGGTTCGCGGGGGCGCGCGGGCCGGGCGGGGAACGGGTGCGGCACGAAGGATCCTTTCCCCGGAACCGCCCTTCGTCGGCGGAGCCGCCGCTCCCGCCCCCGGACCGACCGGCTCCGCGCGCCGCACCCGGCGACTTCCGGCCCAATTGGTCTCTACCATTGCCGGTCCGTCCCGCCCTCCAGGAAGCTGATCACCGGGCACCGGATCATCACGACCGGAGCCTCCCCCACCGGAACCGGAAGGCAGCACCCCCATGCGCAAAGCCATTTCCTCCCTCGGTCTGACCGGCCTGCTGACCGCGGCCGTCCTGCTGATCGCCCCGACCGCCCAGGCGGCCAGCTTCGTCTACGTCGGCATGTACCCGAGCGGCGCCGCCTGCGAGGCGGCCGGCAAGGCGTACGTGGCCCGGGGCGAGGCCGTCACCTACTTCTGCGACGTCGCGCCGAACACCGCCCGCCTGTCCATCGTCCGGGCCTGAGCCCCGGCGGGCGCGGCGTCAACCCGGCGCCGCGCCCGCCGCCCCCCGAACGTCCGCGCCCGCCGCCGGTGCGTGCACCGGCCGCCGAACCCGCGGCCGCCGCACGGTGGTTCGGGTCCGACCCGTCCGCGCGTACGGTGGAGGGATGTCGCCGACCGCCGCCGCTCCCGCCTTCACCGCCGCGACCGCGCCCGGCGCCCTGCCGCTGCTCGGGCACGGGCACCGGCTGCTGCGCGGGCCGGTGGACTTCCTGTCCTCGCTGCACGCCCACGGCGACCTGGTGGCGGTCCGGCTGGGGCCGACGACGGCGCAGGTGCCGTGCCACCCGGCGCTGCTGGCCCGGGTGCTGGGCGACGACCGGCTGTTCGACAAGGGCGGGGCGTTCTACGACCGGGCCCGCGACGTGGCCGGCAACGGGCTGGCCACCTGCCCCCACGGGGACCACCGCCGGCAGCGGCGGCTGGTCCAGTCGGCGTTCCGGCGTTCGCAGTCGGCGCACCACGCGGGGGCGGCGCAGACCGAGGTGGAGGCCGCCCTCGCCGCCTGGCGGCCGGGCCTGGTGGTCGACGCCTTCCCGGTGTTCCACGGCATCGCGCTGCGCGTCCTGACCCGGACGCTCTACTCGACGGCGCTCGACGCCGAGTCGGCGACCGGGGTGGAACGGGCCTTCGACACCGTGCTGAACGGGCTGTTCCGGCAGATGTTCCTGCCCGCGCCGGTGCGCCGCCTGCCGCTGCCGGCCCACCTGCGCTACCGCCGCTCGCTGGCCCACCTGCACGCCACCACCCGGCAGTTGATCGCCTCGCACCGGAGCGGCCGCACCGAGCGGCCCGCGGGCGCGGCCGACCTGCTCTCGGCGCTGCTGGACGCCGCCGACGAGGAGGGCGGCGGGTCGGGGCTGAGCGACGCCGAGGTGCACGACCAGGTGATCACGCTGCTCGCGGCCGGGACGGAGACCGTCGCCGCCACCCTGACCTGGGCGCTGTGGCGGCTGTCGCTGCACCCGGCGGCGGCCGAGCGGGTCCGGGCCGAACTGGCCGAGGTGCTGCCCGGCGGGCGGCCGCCGGGCCCGGCGGACCTGCCCCGGCTGACGGCCGTCGACCGGGTGCTGTCGGAGACGCTGCGGCTGCACCCGCCGGGCTGGCTGTTCACCCGGCTGACCACCGCGCCGACCGAGCTGGCCGGACGCGAACTCCCGTCCGGCAGCACGCTGGTGTTCTCCCCGGCGGCGGTCTCCCGGCACCCGGCCGCGTACGACTCCCCCGCCGTCTTCGACCCGGACCGCTGGCGCCCGGAGCGGGTCACCCCGGCCGCCCGGCAGGCGTTCCTGCCGTTCGGCACGGGGGCCCGCAGGTGCGTCGGCGACCTGTTCGCCCGGGCGGAGTGCGCCCTGGTGCTGGCGAACGTGCTGTCCCGCTGGCGGCTCGTCCCCGAGCCGGGCGCCGACCTGCGCCCCGTCCCGCTGGCGACGGTGCTGCGCCCGCGCCGCCTGCGGCTGCGGGTCGCCGGGCACTGAACGGGCCTGCCGCGCCCGCGCGTGCGGGTGCCCATGCCGTCCCCGCCCCGTCCCCGTGCGGCACACTCGGCCCCGGGGCCGGGCGCAGGGGCACGGAGGGGACGCGGGTCGGTGGACTCGATCGGGAGGTCGCGGGCGGCGGCGGAGCCGGTCTCGGGCGCGGCCGGGTCGCGCTGGCCCTGGTGCCGTGGGACGGCGTCCTCCCGTGCGACCGCCGGGCGGAGTGCGGCCGCCCGGGGGGGTGCCCCGCCGTTCCTCGGGACGCTCGCGCCGGTGAGTCCGCTGCTGGGCGTCCGTCCGGGGTGTCGGCGGGCTGTCAGTGGGATGACAGCGGCCTGTCGGCGCTCTGCCGGTGGGCTCCCGCAGGCTTCCGGGAGAAGGGCGGCCGCAGCTCGGCGGCCGCTCCCGATCCCGAGGAGCCGCCATGTGCGCCCAGGTCACGGCCGTCCGCGCCGCCACGGCCGTCCGCGCCGGGTCAGTCGGCCTGCCCGCCGGTCCGGCGCGCGACCTGTCGGCGCAGGCCGGTCAGGGTCAGGTCGAGGGCCGCCAGGAACTGCTCCTTGTCGTCGTGCGTCTCGAACTCGTCGACGATGTCGTGCAGGAAGGGGAACTCCCCGGCGTCCAGGCCGCGCCACGTCCGGGCGTAGCGGGCGAAGAACTCCTCGCGGCCGATCAGGCCGTCGGTCACCTCCTCGGGCGGCTCCTGCCCCAGTTCGGCGGCGCTGCTCACCACGACGCCGAGGACGGCCGAGACCGCGTGGAAGCGCTGCAGCGGGGTGAGGTCCAGGCGGAGGGCGGGCCGTCCCAGCTCCTCGTACAGCCGCAGGGAGTTGCCGGGGAGGTCCATGGTGCGCATGAAGCGCGAGCCGAGCCACGGGCGGTCGACGATCGCGTCGTAGAGGGTGACGGCCGTCGTCCGCAGGTCGTCGACCGGGTCGCCGGTGTCGGGGCGCTCGGCTGCCTCGGCGAGCACGCCGCCGAGCACGTGGTCGATCGCGCGGTCCAGCAGGTCGTCCCGGCTCGACACGTACCAGTAGATGCTGCCGACGCCGGTGCCCAGCCGGCTCGCCAGGGCCCGGAGCGTCAGGGCCGGCTCGCCCGCCTCGTCCAGCAGGGCCACGGCGGCGGTGAGGACGGCCTCGATCGAGTGCGAGCCGCGTCGGCGCTCGCGGGCGGGCCGGTCGGCGGGGCGCGGTCCCTGACGTGTCATGTCTCGCATCCAATCACGTTTGCCCAATCATCGAACTTGGTTCTATTCTAGAACACGGTTCGATAGAACACTGTTCGATAGCCCGCGACACCCACCCGAGAGGAGGCCGCCATGGCCGGCACCGCAACCACCACCAGCACCACCGCCGCCGCACCCGCGGCACCACGTACCTACCCGTCGCTGCGCGCGGCGTGGATCCCGCTGGCCGCGCTCTGCCTGGCCTTCTTCGTCGAGATGGTCGACAACACGCTGCTCTCGATCGCGCTGCCGACCATCGGCCGCGACCTCGGCAGCGGCACGACCGCGCTGCAGTGGGTCACCAGCGCGTACTCGCTGACCTTCGGCGGCCTGCTGCTGACCGCCGGGTCGATGGCGGACCGGCTCGGCCGCCGCCGCGTCCTGCTGGTCGGCCTCGCCGTCTTCGGCCTGCTGAGCCTGTGCGTGGTCGCCGTCACCGGCGCGGGGCAGCTGATAGCCCTGCGGGCCGGCCTCGGCGTCGCCGCCGCGGCGATGGCGCCCATCACCAACTCGCTGGTCTTCCGGCTCTTCGACGACCAGAAGCTGCGCATGCGGGCGATGACCGTGATGATCGTCGTCGGCATGTCCGGCTTCGTCCTCGGCCCGCTGCTCGGCGGCACCGCCCTGGCCCACGTCAAGTGGCAGTGGCTGCTGCTGGTCAACGCCCCGATCGCGCTGATCGCGGCCGTCGGGGTGCGCCTGGGCGTGCCCGCCGACCGGCCGGAGGACCTCACCCGGGACCGGCTCGACCTGCCCGGTGCCGCGCTGAGCGTCGCCGCCATCGGCCTGGCCTGCTACGCCCTCACCAGCGGCGTGGACCACGGGTGGCTCTCCGCCGCCACCGTCGCCTCCGTCCTCGGCGCCCTCGTCGCGGGCACCGTCTTCGTCTGGCACGAGCGGCGCACCCCCTCGCCCATGCTGGACCTCAAGCTCTTCACCGACGGCACCGTCCGCGGCGCCGCCGTCGCCCAGGTCGGCACCGCCATCGCGATGGCCGCCATCATGTTCGGCCTGATCCTGCACTTCCAGTACGCCTACGGCTGGAGCCCCGTCAAGGCCGGCCTGGCGAACCTCCCGATCATCCTGACCATGCTCGTCGCGACCCCGCTGTCCGAGTGGCTCGCCAAGCGCTTCGGCCACCGCGTCGCCTGCCTGATCGGCGCGGCCTGCCTCTCCGGCGCGCTGGCCGGCCTCGCCTGGGGCGTCTACCACGGGTACGCCGCCGTCGCGGTCTGCATGGTCGTGATGACGGTCGGCCTGCGCACCGTCATGACGATCTGCGCCATCGCCCTGGTCGAGGCGATGCCGAGCAACCGCACCTCCGTCGGCGCCGCCCTCAACGACACCGCGCAGGAGGTCGGCAGCAGCGTCGGCACCGCCGTCGTCGGCACCCTGATCGCCGCCCTGGTCACCACCCAGCTGCCGGCCGGCACCTGGGACAGCGGCCTGGTCGACTCGTTCTTCCATGGCGAGCGGATCACCTACGCCGTCCTGGCGGTGGTCGTCGCCCTGATCACCACGGTCGGCGCGCTCAGCCTCACCGACTCCCGCACCACCGAGGAGCACCCGGAGCCCGCCGAGTAGCCCACCCGTCGGGCGCCGACCGTCGACCCGGGCCGGGGACACCGGCCCGGGTCGGCCCGTCCCCGGGTCCCCGGGTCCTCGGGTCCCCGGGTGCTCAGGTCCGCGGGAGTGCGAGGCGCAGCGGGGTGGGGCGGCCGGCGCGCAGGTCGAGGCGGAGCGGGGGGCGGCCGGGGTCGGTGCCGAGGTGGACGGTGACGGTGCGGTCGGTGTCGGCGGTCAGGACGGCCTCGACCAGGCCCTCGGCGGTGTCCCAGCCGAGCGTGGTGAGGGTGGTCCGGCAGCGGGTGCGCAGGCCGCGGACGGTGCCGCGGGGCAGGTGCGCGGGCGGGGCGGGGAGCAGCACGATCCGGTCGGGGGTGGAGTGCAGCAGCGCCTCGATCAGGACGCCGGGGAGGGTGTGGGCGGCGTCCGCGTTGTAGACGTCGAGCCGGGGGTAGTGCGCGCTCATCAGCGAGGGGTGGAAGAAGCGTCCGCGCAGGACGGCGTCGAGGGCTTCGCCGAGCAGGTCGGCGTCGCCGAGGCGGGCGGCGACCAGGGCGCGGTGCAGGTGGCCGTGGGCGGAGTGGTTCTCGCTGCCGCGCAGCCGCAGGGCGCGGTGGGCCGCGGCGGCGAGGTCGGGGGTGTCGAGGGGGTTGATCTCGCCGAGCGGCCAGACCGGGTGCAGGTGGCTGAGGTGCCGGTGCTCCTGGTTGTCGACGGCGGCGGGCCAGGCCCATTCGGCCAGCGCGCCCAGGGAGTTGACCGGGTAGGGGGGCAGCCGTTCGGCGAGCCGGTGGTGGCCGGCGGCGGTGAGGGTGTGCCGGGCGGCGGCGAGGTCCATCGTGGCGTTGACGCTGATCGGGCTGTCGGCGCCGCGCGGGGTGTTCTCGGGCGAGTAGGAGGGGACGAGCAGCGGTCGGCCGTCGGGTCCGGTGCGGGTGAGGAAGGCGCGGTAGAAGTCGGCGGTCTCGGCGAGGGCGGGGCGGACCAGGGTCTCGGCCATCGCGGTGTCGCCGGTGGTGTCGACGTGGTCGAGCAGGGGTTGCAGCAGCCAGTGGGCGCCGGCCGTCCACAGGTGCAGCGGGTAGTCCTCGTCGTAGTGGTAGGCGTGGCCGGAGCGGCCGTCGGTATGGGCGGGGGCGACGACGCCGGGCAGGCCGAACAGGCGGCGGGCGTTGCTCCGCCAGTGGTCCAGGTGGCGGGCGACGAGGGCGGCGTGGGCGTGGCCGACTTCGGGTAGGGCGGCCGCGGCGGCGGAGGAGACCTGGAGGTTGAGGTTGGCGTCGCAGGTGAGGGCGCCGCTCCAGGCGGTGTCCCAGGAGCCGGTCCACAGGCCGGTGAGCCGGGGCGGCAGGACGCCGGCCGAGCTGAGCAGGTGGTACCGGCCGGCGTCGAACAGCCGCTCCAGCAGGGCGGGTCGGTGGGCGTCCGGGTCGGCGAGCAGGGCGGAGCCGGGCAGTGCGCGGTGCTCCTCGGGCGCGCCGAGGTCGAGGTCGACCCGGTCGTAGGCGGGGGTGTGCCGGGCCCGGTGGCGGGCCAGCAGGTCGGCGTGCGGGAGGTCGGGCAGGGCGGGCGGTTCGGGGTCCTCCCAGGGGCGGACCCGGGTGAGCAGCAGCAGTTCGGCGCAGCCCTCGGCGCGGACGGCGGCGCCGTCGGCGCGCAGCGTGCCGCCGGTGGCGCGGACGTGCGTCCACCCGGTGTAGCCGAGGCCGGAGTCGCCGGGGTAGCGGACGTCGGTGCGCAGCACGGCGCCGCCGGGTTCGGGTCGGGCGGTGGTGTGCGCGGCCAAGTCGGCCGGGGCGCCGTCGAGTTGCCAGTGGTGGGTCAACTCGACCTCGCCGGTGGCGACTTCGCGGTGGACGATCAGGTCGTCGGCGCGGGAGGCGAAGGTCTCGGCGCGGCGGCCGTCCCAGTGGGTGGTCAACAGGCCGGTGCGGTGGTCGACTTCGCGGCGGTAGCCGGTGACGGTGGTGGACGGGGTGCGGCGCAGGCGGAGCGCGAAGGCGGGGTGGAAGGGGCGCACCCACTGGAGCGGTCCGGTGACGTGCCGGGCGACGGCTTCGCGGGCCCGGCCGGTCAGGACGGCGTCCCGCAGGTCCTCCAACCCGGCGGCCAGGTCGGGGGCGAGGGCGTTCTCGCCGCCGTTGGGGAGCAGCAGCAGGTGGTGGTTGACGATGACCAGTTCGTCGCCGGTGCGGCCGTGCGCCATCGCGCCGTGGGTGCCGTTGCCGGTGAGGAAGGCGTCCTCCCAGCGGGCGGCCGGGGCGGGTTCCCAACTGCCGCGTCGGCGCTGCCCGTTCACCGGGCGACCGGGCGCAGGACGGCGACGCCGTGGCGCTCCAGGGTGACGGTGTCGGCGTCGGCCTCGGTCCCGGCCTCGGTGTCGGGGTGGCCGCCGAGCAGGTCGTCCCAGCGGCCGGGCAGGGCGCACTCGACCGGTCGGGGGCCGTGGTTGAGCAGGAAGAGCAGGTCGCCCCGGCGGACCGCCTCGACGCCGGCGGGCAGGCCCTCGACGGCGGGGCGCAGTCCGGCTTCGCGGGCGGCGCGGCCGAGCAGGTCGCGCAGGGCGTCGGGTTCGGGGCGGGTGGAGAGGTACCAGGCGGTGCCCGCGCCGTGGGCGTGGCGGGTGACGGCGGGCAGTCCGGCGAGTTCGCCGCCGCCGTAGCGGGCCACGGTCTCGGCGCCGGCGGTCTCCACCTCCTCGGACCAGAGCGTGCCGTGGAAGTCCCCGTCGGTTCCGGTGCAGGCGACCCGTTCGCCCTCGCGCAGCGGCCACCACTGGTGGACGGCGGCGAGGCCGAGCAGGTCGAGCAGTCGGGCGTCGACGCCGCCGGGGCGGATCCGGTCCTGCTGGTCGGCGACGCCGGTGAAGTAGCCGGTGACCAGGGTGCCGCCGGAGCGGACGTAGGCGGCGAGGTTGTCGAGGGCGGCGTCGCCGAGCAGGTAGAGCGAGGGGATGACGACCAGCCGGTAGCGGGTCAGGTCGGCGGCGGGGTGGGCGAGGTCGGTGGTGTGGTTGGCCTCCCACAGGGCGCGGTGCCAGGCGGTGACGTTCTCCTGGTAGTCGAGCAGTTCGGAGGGGCGGCCGGGCTGTTCGCTCGCCCACCAGGCGTCCCAGTCGTGCAGCAGGGCGGCCTCGGCGGTGACGCGGCTGCCGGAGACGGCGGGGCCGAGCCGGTCGAGGTCGGCGCCGAGCGCGGCGGTCTCGCGGAAGATCCGGTTGCCGGGTCCGGAGTGCGGGAGCATCGCGGAGTGGAACTTCTCGGCGCCCTGCCGGGACTGGCGCCACTGGAAGAAGCAGATCGCGTCGGCGCCGCGCGCGACGGCCTGCAGCGACCACAGCCGGGTCAGCCCGGCGGGCTTGGGCCGGTTGACCGGGCGCCAGTTGACGGCGCCGGCGGCCTGTTCCATCAGCATCCAGGGGCCGCCGGCCATCGAGCGGGCCAGGTCCTGGACGAGGGCGCCGTGCTGGGCGCCGAACGGGTCGTCGGGGTCGGGGTAGAGGTCGAGCGCGACGGCGTCCTGCCGCCGCGCCCAGGCCCAGCCGTCCTGGCCGCGCCAGAACGGCATGTGGTTGGTGGTGACGGGGACGGCGGGGCTGTGCCGGGCGACGATGGCGTGTTCGGCGGTGTAGCACTCCAGCAGGGCGTCGGAGGTGAAGCGGGCGAAGTCGAGCAGTTGGGCGGGGTTGCGGATGTACTGGGCCTGGCGGGGCGGCAGGACCTCCGCCCACTCGGCGTAGTGCTGGCTCCAGAAGGCGGTGCCCCAGGCCGAGTTGAGCTCCTCCAGGCTGCCGTGCCGGTCCTGCAGCCAGCGCCGGAAGTGCGCGGCGGTGGCGTCGCACCAGCAGTGCGTGCCGTACTCGTTGTTGACGTGCCACAGGGTGAGCGCGGGGTGCGCGCCGTAGCGGGCGGCGAGCTGTTCGGTGATCGCGGCGGCGTGCCGGCGGTACTCCGGGGAGGAGGCGCAGAACTGGTTGCGGGAGCCGTACCAGACGGTGGTGCCGTTCTCGGCCTGCGGCAGGGTGCCGGGGTGGCGGTGGCCGAGCCAGGGCGGCGGGGAGGCGGTGGGGGTGGCCAGCACGACGCCGATGCCGTTCTCGTGCAGCAGGTCGAGCAGGCGGTCGAGCCAGCCGAAGTCGTAGGCGCCGGGGGTGGGTTCGAGCCGGGCCCAGGAGAACACGCCGACGGTGACGCTGGTGACGCCGGCCCGCCGCATCAGGCGGACGTCCTCGGGCCAGGTCTCCTCGGGCCACTGCTCGGGGTTGTAGTCGCCGCCGTAGAGGATGCGGCCGCGGGTGGCGTCGTTCAGGTCGGGCATGCGGGTGTTCCTGTCCGTTCAGTCGCCCCGGCGGAGGGGCTGGAGTTCGAACCAGTCGAAGTGCGCGGTGCCCTCGGCGGCGTAGAGGCCGATGACGCGGCCGGTGAAGCCGCCGGCCACCTCGGTGGTGAGGTAGCGGCCGTCGAGGGTGGCGAGCGCGGCGAAGGTGCCGTCGGGCCGTTCGTGGCCGAGGGCGAGGGCGTCGGGTCCGGTGCGCGGGCCGCGCTCGGCGGCGGGGGCGGTCTCGATCCGCAGCACCACGTCCCGCTCCGGGAGCCGGTGCTCGGCGACGACGGTGCTCTGCCCGCCGAGGTGGGTGCGGACCCGGACGTGGCGGCCGTCGGCCTCGACGGCGTAGGCGTGTTCGTCGTCGAGGCGGACGGCGAGGCCGCCGGTGCCGTCGGCGGTGTCGAGCCGGGTGCGGGCGCGGACGGCGTGGTGCTGCTGGCGGCGGCCGGTGAAGGTGCCGTCGAGGTGGCCGTGGCGGGCGCGCAGGGTGAGCCGGCCGGGGCGGGCCGAGGTGGTGACGTGGGCGGCGGGGCGGTCGCGGACGGAGAGCCACTGCGGGGGCAGCGGGCCGTCGAAGTCCTCGCGGGCCGGTTCGGCCGGCCAGGGGTGCGGCTCCCAGGGGAGGGCGGGCAGGTCGACGGGCACTTCGTCGATCACCGGCCAGTCGTCGACCCAGCGGACCGGCGCCAGGTGGGTCTCGCGGCCGAGCGGGTGCCAGCCGGGGGTGCCGCCGCGCGGGCGGACGCCGAGCAGCAGGGCCCACCAGCTGCCGTCGGGGCCCTGGACCAGGTCGGCGTGGCCGGTGTTCTGGATCGGGCTGCGGCGGCCGGCGTGGGTGAGCACCGGGTTGTCGGGGCGGGGTTCGAACGGGCCGTCGGGGCGGCGGGCGCGGGCGACCGAGACGCTGTGGGCGCGTTCGGTGCCGCCCTCGGCGATCAGCAGGTACCACCAGGCGCCGATCCGGTACAGGTGGGGCGCCTCGGGTGCCTGCCGGGTGCCGGACCACAGCGGGCGGGGGGCTTCCAGCGCCTCTCCGCTCGCCGGGTCGATCCGCAGCTGGGCGACGCCGGCCACGGTGCACCAGCAGGTGCCGTCCTCGTCCCAGGCGAGGTCGGGGTCGATGCCGGGGACGTCGGGCAGCCGGACCGGCGCGGACCACGGGCCGGCCGGGTCCTCGGCGGTGACCAGCAGGTTGCCGGTGCCGACCTCGGTGGTGATCAGCCAGAACCGGCCGTCGTGGTGGCGCAGCGTGGGCGCGTAGACGCCGCCGGAGGAGGGGGTGTCGGCCGGGAGCGGCAGGTCGGCGAGGGCGTTGCCGATCTGCCGCCAGTGGACCAGGTCGCGGCTGTGCAGGATCGGCACGCCGGGGTGGTACTCGAAGCTGGAGCAGGCCAGGTAGTAGTCCTCGCCGACCCGGCAGACGCTCGGGTCGGGGTGGAAGCCGGCGATCACGGGGTTGCGCGGGCTGTCGGCCGTCACGGGCGGCGCTACCTCCTTCGGACGGGTGGGACGGGGACGAGCAGCGGCCCGCTGCTCTGCCGGGGCGTCAGGACGGGGGTGAGCAGCACGAGTTCGTCCTCGGGGTCGGTGCCGCGTTCGGCGGCGGCGATCCGGCGCATCACCTGGTCGACGGCGACCCGGCCGAGTTCCTGGGCGGGCCCGGTGACGGCGGTCAGGCCGGGGGCGTACTGCTCGGCGAGCTGTTCGGGGCAGAGCGCGACCACCGAGGCGTCCTCGGGGACGGTGCGTCCGCTGGTGGGGAGCAGTTGCAGCAGCGGGCCGATGGCGTTCTCGTTCTGGACGACGAAGCCGGTGGTGTCGGGGCGGTCGGCGAGGATCCGGGCCAGGGTGCCGGCCGTGGATTCGTAGGTGCCTTCGCAGGGGCGGTGGAGGATTCTCAGGCCGCGTTCGAGGGCGCGCTCCCGGAATCCGGTCAGCGTGCGTTCGGCGTAGCCGGCGTGGCGGTGGTAGACGGCGGGGGCGTAGCCGATGAAGGCGACGTCGCGGTGGCCGAGGTCGGCGAGGTGGTCGGCGCACAGGGCGCCCGCGGTGGTGAAGTCGTGGTCGACGCAGGACAGGCCGGCGGGGTCGGCGGGCAGGCCGATCATCGAGGCCTGGATGCCCTGTTCGCGCAGGACCGGGATCCGCTCGTCGTCGAGTTCGACGTCCATCAGGATGACCCCGTCCGCCAGGCCGCTGGCGGCGACCCGGCGGACCCCGTCGGGGCCTTCGTCGTTGGTGATCAGCAGCACGTCGTAGCCGTGCTGGCGGGCGGCCATGGTGACCGAGACGGCGATCTCCATCATGATCGGCACGTACACGTCGGTGCGCAGCGGCACGACGAGGGCGATGATGTGCGAGCGCCGTCCGGCGAGCGCGCGGGCGCCGGCGTTGGGGTGGTAGCCGAGCTCCTCGACGGCGTGCTGGACGCGGCGGCGGGTGGCCTCCGAGATCGAGCGCTTGCCGCTGAGCACGTAGCTGACGGTGCTGGGCGAGACGCCCGCGTGCCGGGCCACGTCGGCGAGAGTCACCATGGGTGCGGTTCCTGCTTTCCTGGTCGGTGGGGTGTGCGGCCCCCTGTGGCGTCAGGTTACTGACGCCGGGTCGTACGCGGTTCCCGCTCCCGCTAGCCCTTGATGGCGCCGGTGAGGACGCCGGTGCGGAAGTGCTTCTGCATGAAGGGGTAGACCAGCAGCAGCGGCACCAGGGTGAGCACCACCACGGCCATCTGCAGGGTGAGCGGGGCGGTCTGCGCGTTGGCGGCGCCGAAGCCGGAGTTGACGGACCCGGGCAGGCCGTTGCCGCGGTTGACGTAGGTGAGCAGCACGTACTGGAGCGGCCACTTCTCGGCCGAGGTCGGCATGTAGAGCATGACGTTGAAGAAGGCGTTCCAGTAGCCGACGGCGTAGAACAGCGCGATCACCGCGGTGACGGCCCGGGAGGTGGGCAGGACCACGGACCACAGGATGCGCCAGTCGCCGGCGCCGTCGAGGCGGGCGGCGTCGATCAGGTCGGCGGAGGTGGTGGAGTAGAAGGAGCGCAGGACCAGGATGTTGAACACCGAGACGGCGCTGGGCAGGATCAGCGACCACCACTGGTCGTAGCCG
Source organism: Kitasatospora sp. NPDC015121 (assembly GCF_055562955.1). Taxonomy (NCBI): domain Bacteria; kingdom Bacillati; phylum Actinomycetota; class Actinomycetes; order Kitasatosporales; family Streptomycetaceae; genus Kitasatospora; species Kitasatospora sp. NPDC015121. The sequence goes on along the minus strand of NZ_JBVHEH010000021.1, from coordinate 97,445 downwards.
CCGAGTCCGGTGACCACCAGGAAGCTGGGGATCAGGCCGCCGCTGACGAACATGGTGACGATCAGCAGGGTGAGGATCGGGCGGTGCGCGAAGGACTCGGAGCGGGACAGGCCGTAGGCGGCCGTGACCGAGACGGCCATCGAGACCAGGGTGCCGACGAGGGTGATCGCGAAGCTGACCAGCAGCGCGGTGCGGACGGTGCCGTCGCCGAGCATCTGCCGGTAGGCGTCGAGGGTGACGCCGTCGGGCCGGATCACCAGTCCGCCGGCCCGGTTGACGGCGCCGGGGGTGGAGACGCTGGTGAGGCCGACGATCCAGAGCGGCACGGCGACGGCGGCGATCACGCCGGCCAGGGTGAGGCCCTTGGCGCTCTGGCCGACGACGGTGGGCGGCTCCTCCCAGGGGGCCCGCCCGGCCCGGCCGCGGGGGCGGCCGCGGCGGGCCGGGCGGGGCTCGGTCGCGGCGGTCGGCCGCGGTGCGGTGTCCGCGCGGAGGGTGGTGGGTGTCTGGCTCATCTGCGGTACAACCCGTCCTCGCCGAAGGCGTGTGCCAGTTTGTTGGCGCCCCAGATCAGCAGCAGCGAGATGACGCTCTTGAAGAGGCCGGCCGCGGCGCCGAAGCTGTAGTTGCCGGTGGCGATGCCGTAGTAGAAGGAGAAGGTGTCGAGGACGTCGGCGGCTTCGTGGCCGACCGCCTCGCGCTGGATCAGGAACTGCTCGAAGCCGACGGTCAGCGCGTTGCCCAGGCGCAGCACCAGCATCAGCACGATCACGCCGCGCAGGCCGGGCAGGGTGATGTGCCACGTCCGGCGCCAGCGTCCGGCGCCGTCGACGGCGGCGGCCTCGTACAGGTCGGTGTTGATGGCGGCCAGCGCGGCGAGGAAGACGATGATGCCCCAGCCGGCCTCCTTCCAGATCGCCTGCGAGGTGACCAGGAGGGCGAAGGTGTGCGGGTTGGTGGTGATGTCCCAGGGGGCGATGTCGTTCTGCCGCAGGAAGTGGTTGAGGATCCCGGCGCCGCCGAGCATCTGCTGGAAGACGGTGATGGCCAGCACCCAGGAGAAGAAGTGCGGCAGGTAGACCACGGACTGGATGAAGTTGCGCAGCCGTTCGCTGAGCACGGTGTTGAGCAGCAGGGCCAGCGCGATCGGGACGGGGAAGAACAGCACGAGCTGGACCAGGCTGAGCCAGAGGGTGTTCTTCAGCGCCCCCCAGAACAGCGGGTCGTTGAACAGCTGCTGGAACTGCGCCAGGCCGGCCCACTCGCTGTCGCGCACGCCGACCAGCGGGTCGTAGTACTGGAACGCGGTGACCAGGCCGAACAGCGGCGCGTAGTTGAAGACCAGCAGCAGGACCACGGCCGGTACGGTCATCAGCAGCAGCGTCCGGTCACGCCGCAGCCTGACCCGCCAGTTCGGCCGGACGGCGCCGCTCCTCCCGGTGCGGGCCCGCCGACCGGTGCCGTCGGTACCCCGCTCCGACCGCGCCGTGCTCACTGACCCGTTCCGTACTTGCTCAGGACGTTGTCGGTCATCCACTGCTTGAGGCGGTCACCACCGTTGGACTTCCAGGTGGAGACGGCGGCCTGCACGTCGGAGACCTTCTTCTTGCCGTGGTAGCAGTCCTTGACCGCGTCCTCGACGGCCTGCGCGGTGTCGATCGTCGCGATGTTCTGCGGCATCGAGACGTTCATGTTCCAGAACAGCGGCTTGTACAGGTGCTGGACGTTGGCGGCCTGGAAGGCGGCGATGTCCTTGGTGACCTGGTCGGCGCCGGGGTTGGAGATCACCGAGGAGGCGGTGGCCAGGAACGGGTAGGTCTGCGCCTGGACGTCCTTCTTGCCCTCGTCGTTGGCGGTCGGCACGCCGTTGACCCGGGTGTAGTGGGTGCCCTCGACGCCGAAGTTGACCATCGTGTACTCGGCCGAACCGTACGGCGCGGCCAGGTAGTCGGCGACCGCGAGGAGCTCCTCGATCTGCTCGGGCTTCAGCTTGGCGTTGAGGTAGCTCATCATGCTGGTGGACTGCCCCATGAACAGCTTCGGCGTGCCCCCCGCCTTCGCCGTCAGGAAGTTGAACGAGCCGCGCCGGTAGCCGGGCGTGGCGGCGGTGCCGGAGAGGTGGTCGGCGAGGTTCCAGGCTCCGGTGCCGGTGCCCTGGATCAGGGTCTTGCCCGCGTAGAAGCGGGTGTTGGCGTCGGCGTTGTTGCCGGCGATCGCGTCGGGGTGCAGGTAGCCGGCGGTGGCGAGCCGGTAGTGCCAGTCCAGTGCCTCCAGGAACTCCGGCGTCTCGTACTTGTGGACCAGCTTGCCGTCGACGAGCTTCCACTTGTTGGGGACGTCGAAGAACGGGAAGAGGTACGTCCACACGTCGTCGAAGGCCCACACGCCGCCCTTGGCGTCGGTGAGTTCCCTGCCGAGGTCCATCAGGTCGTCGAGGGTCCTGACCTGGTCGGCGGTGATGCCCCTGGCCTCCAGCAGGTCGCGCCGGTAGAAGGTGGTGCCCGCGATGGAGAAGCCGGTGGAGAAGGACGGGATGCCGTAGAGCTTGTCGCCCCAGACGCCGACCTGCCAGGCGCCGGTGGGGATGGCGGCCAGGTTCGGGTACTTCTTGATCTTGTCGCCGGCCAGGTGGGGGGTGAGGTCGGCGAACTGGCTGGCGGCGAGCTCGCCGACGTTGAAGTTCGGGTTCCACCAGGTCGGGAGCTGGATCCAGTCCGGCAGCTTCTTGGCCGCGGTCATGGTGGGGATGATGGTGGCGTAGTTGTTGCCGTCGGCCGGCTTCATCTCGATCGTGACGCCGAGGGCCTTGTTCATCGCGGCGTAGAAGGAGTTGCCGGCGGGCGGGACGGTGCCCCAGAGCGGGGTGACGGCGGTGTAGCTGCCGCCCTTGCCGGGCACGCCGGTGACGGTGGCGACCGGGTCGGCCGGGTAGGCGAGGAAGGCCGGGTCGGTCATCGCGCCGTCCGCGCCGCTCACCGAGGGGATGTCCGGGGTCACCGAGCTGCTGGCCGCGAAGGCCGGCAGGGCCGACTTGAGGCCGTCGGCGGAGTTGGCGCCGGTCTTGTGCTTCGAGCCGCCGCCCCCGCAGGCGGCCAGCAGGGGGGTCGTCACCGCGGCCCCGGCGACGGCGACGGCGGCGGTGACGAAGGATCTGCGGTTCAGCTCGGTTCTCATGGTGGGGAGGCCCTTCCGCGGCGCCCTGCACGGGGCGCTGTCGAAGCGCTTGGCTGTCGAAGCGCTTGATGTTGCGGCGACACTAACGACACGTTTCCGGTTAGACAAGTGGCTGGACAAATTCATCTCGCTTGTTGCTGCGGGCAGTTGACATGCCTGATGCTTCGTGTCAGCGTCGATCCGCTTCGACGACCGACCGCACCGCACGATCCTCCTGGGGTGAGCCCGTTGAGTTCCCCGTCCCCGTCCGCCGCCGCGACCCCGGCCGAGCGGTACCCGTTCCGTGATCCCGCGCTTCCGATGGACAAGCGCGTCGACGACCTGCTGTCCAGGCTCTCCCCCGCCGAGCGCCTGTCGATGCTCCACCAGTACGCGCCCGCCGTGCCCCGCCTGGGCGTCGGCGCCTTCCGCACCGGCGCGGAGGCCCTGCACGGCGTCTCCTGGCTGGGCACCGCCACCGTGTTCCCGCAGGCCGTCGGCCTCGGCGCGAGCTGGGACGAGGAGCTGGTCCGCGCGGTCGCCGAGGCGACCTCGACCGAACTGCGGGCCTTCCACCGCCACCGCCGGCCCGCCATCGCGCCCGACCGGGGCCCGAACAGCCTGCAGGCCTGGGCGCCGGTGCTGAACCTGCTGCGCGACCCGCGCTGGGGCCGCAACGAGGAGGGCTACTCCGAGGACCCGGTGCACACCGCCCGCCTGGGCGAGGCGTTCTGCCGCGGCCTGGCGGGCGACGACCCGGTCTACCTGCGGGCGGCCCCGGTGCTCAAGCACTTCCTCGCCTACAACAACGAGGACGACCGCTGCACCACCTCCTCCGGCCTGCGCCCGCGCGTCCTGCACGAGTACGACCTGGCCGCGTTCCGGCCCGTGATCGCCTCCGGCGCGGCGACCGGCGTGATGGCCGCCTACAACCTGGTCAACGGCCGCCCCTGCCACGTCTCCCCGCTGCTGGGGAGCGAGCTGCGGCGCTGGGCCGAGCCGACCGGCCGCGAGCTGTTCGTGGTCTCCGACGCCGAGGCCCCCTCCAACCTGGTCGACCCCGAGCACTACTTCGACGACCACGCCCAGGGCCACGCCGCCGCGCTGAAGGCCGGCATCGACTCCTTCACCGACCACGGCGAGGACAGCGGGACCGTCATCGGCCGGCTGCGCGAAGCCCTGGAGCGCGGCCTGGTCGACCAGGACGACATCGACCTCGCCGTCCGCCGCCAGTTCGAACTGCGCTTCCGGCTGGGCGAGTTCGACCCCGATCTGGACCCGTACGCGCACATCGGCCCCGAGGTGGTCGACAGCCCCGGGCACCGCGCGCTGGCCCGCCGGGCGGCCGCCGGGTCGACCGTCCTGCTGAAGAACACCGGCCTGCTGCCGCTCACCGACCCGACCCGGAAGATCGCCGTGATCGGCCCGCACGGCGACGCGCTGTTCGAGGACTGGTACTCCGGCACGCTGCCCTACGCGGTCACCGTCGCCGACGGCCTGCGCGCCCGACTCACCCCCGCCGGCGGCGAGTTGACCGTGCACGAGGGCGTCGACCGGATCCTGCTGCGGGCCGCGGGCAGCGGCGAGCCGCTGCACGGCACCGCCTTCGACCTCGGCGACTGGGGCCAGGGCGTGCTCACCCTGCGCGCCGCCGACAGCGGGAGGTTCCTCTCCGTCGAGGAGGACGGCACCCTCGCCGCCGACCAGCCGGTGATCAAGAGCTGGGACGTGCGTGAGACCTTCCGCCTGGTCGAGGCGGAGGACGGGGCCGGGGACGGCGCCGGGGGCGGCGCAGTCCTGCTGCAGTCCGTGCTGACCGGGAGGTACGCGGCCGCCGGCACGCTCACGGTCACCGCCGAGGAGCGGGCCGGCGCCGAGCGCTTCACCCGCGAACTGCTGCGCGACGGCCGGGCGGAGGCCGTCGCCGCGGCCGCCGCCGCCGACCTGGCCGTGGTGGTGCTCGGCAACCACCCGCTGATCCACGGCCGGGAGACCGTGGACCGCCGGGGCCTGGCCCTGCCGCCCGCCCAGGAGGAGCTGCTGCGCGCCGTCGCGGCCGTCCGCCCGGACACCGCGCTGGTCGTGATGAGCAGCTACCCCTACGCCGTCGACTGGGCCGACGAGCACCTGCCCGCCGTCCTGTGGACCTCCCACGCCGGCCAGGAGACCGGCCACGCCCTCGCCGACGTCCTGTTCGGCGACGCCGACCCGGCCGGCCGCCTCCCGCAGACCTGGTACCGGGGTGACGACGAACTGCCGCACCCCCTCGACTACGACATCATCCAGGCCGGCTGGACCTACCAGTACCACCAGGCCACGCCCCGCTACCCCTTCGGCCACGGCCTGTCCTACACCACCTTCCACTACGGCGAGTTGACGCTCGACCGGGCCGCCGTCGGCCGGCACGGCACCGTCCGGGCCGAGGTGACCGTCACCAACACCGGCGACCGTCCCGGCACCGAGGTGGTGCAGCTGTACGTCCGCCCGCTGGAGGCCCGCTACCAGGCGCCGCGCCGCAGGCTGGCCGACTTCCGCAAGGTCACCCTGGCGCCCGGCCGCAGCCACCGCCTGACCTTCGACCTCCCCGCCACCGCCCTCGCCCACTGGGACGTCGCCACCAGCGCGTTCACCGTCGACCCCGGCGCCTACCAGCTGCTGGCCGCCGCCTCCGCTGAGGACGTCCGTGCCACCGCGCCGCTCACCGTCGAGGGCCCGGCCCCCGCGCCGCGCGCCGTCCTCGGCCGGCGCACCGGTGCGGCGGACTTCGACGCGCACCGCGGCATCACCCTGGTGGACGCCACCCGGGAGGCCGGCGACGCCGTCACCCCGGCCGGTGCCGACGCGGAACTCCTCTTCCGTGCCGTCGAGTTGACCGGCGCGGCGACGGTCTCGGCGGAGGTCGCGCTGGACGGCACCGACCCGGCCGCGCTGGAGTTCGCGGCGGACGGCCGGGTGCTCGCCACCCTCGCCGTCCCGCCGACCGGTGGCCGGTACGCCTGGGCCGGGGTCGCGGCCGCGCTGGCCGACGTGCCGCACGGCGTGCACGACCTGCGGGTCGCCCTGCGCGGGCCGGTCCGGCTCGCCGCGTTCACCGTCGCCTGACCGGCCGCGCGTCGACCGCCCCGGGAGCGCCCCCCGCTTCCGCTCCCGGGGCATCCCCGCCCGCCCTCCCTCCCCCGCTTGGAGACCTCCGATGAAGTTCACCGACGGCTACTGGCTGACGCGCCCGGGCGTGACCAACCGCTACGCGGCCGAGGTCGCCGACGTCCGCGCCGAACCGGACCGGTTCACCCTCTGGGCCCCGCTGCGCCGGGTCACCAACCGGGCCGACACCCTCAACTCGCCGCTGCTGACCGTCGAGTGCCACGCCCCGGCCGAAGGCGTGATCGCCGTCCGGTTCACCCACCACGCCGGTTCGGTCCGTCCCGGCGGCGGCTTCGAGCTGGTCGGCCGGGCGGACGGCGCGGGCGAGGTGGTCCGGGACGGCTCGGCGGTCGAACTCCGCTCCGGCTCCCTGGTGCTGCGGGTGGACACCGAGGGCCCGTGGCGGGCCGAGTTCCGCTCCGACGGCGAACTGCTCACCTCGCTCGGCGAGCGCGGCCTCGGCTTCGCCGTCGACGCCGAGGGCCGACACCACATGGTCGCCCAACTGGCGCTCGGCATCGGCGAGTCGGTGTACGGGCTGGGCGAGCGCTTCACCCCGTTCGTCAAGAACGGCCAGAGCGTGGACATCTGGCAGGCCGACGGCGGCACCAGCAGCGAACAGGCCTACAAGAACGTGCCGTTCCACCTCAGCAGTCGCGGCTACGGCGTGTTCGTCAACCACCCCGGCAAGGTCTCCTACGAGGTCGGCTCGGAGGCCGTCGGGCAGGTGCAGTTCAGCGTCGAGGACCAGTCGCTGGAGTTCCTGGTCTTCCGGGGCCCCACCCCCAAGGAGGTGCTGGCCCGCTACACCGGCCTGCTGGGCCGGCCCGCGCTGCCGCCCGCCTGGGCGCTGGGCCTGTGGCTGTCGACGTCCTTCACCACCGACTACGACGAGGCCACCGTCACCCGCTTCACCCGGGGCATGGCCGAACGCGGCATCCCGCTGGGCGTCTTCCACTTCGACTGCTTCTGGATGCGCGGCTACCACTGGAGCGACTTCGTCTGGGACCCCGCCACCTTCCCCGACCCCGCCGGCATGCTCGCCCGCCTCAAGGAGCAGGGCCTGAAGGTGTGCGTGTGGATCAACCCCTACATCGCCCAGCGCTCCGAACTGTTCGACGAGGGCCTGCGCGAGGGCTACCTGGTGCGCCGCACCGACGGCACCCCGTGGCAGTGGGACCTGTGGCAACCCGGCATGGCCCTGGTCGACTTCACCAACCCCGCCGCCACCGCCTGGTTCACCGCACGCCTGCGCCGCCTGCTCGACCAGGGCGTGGACTGCTTCAAGACCGACTTCGGCGAACGCATCCCCACCGACGTGGCCTGGCACGACGGCAGCGACCCGGAGCAGATGCACAACCTCTACACCCAGCACTACAACCGGGCCGTCTTCGAGCTGCTGCGCGCCGAACGCGGCGAAGGCGAGGCGGTGCTCTTCGCCCGCTCCGCCACCGCGGGCGGCCAGCAGTTCCCCGTCCACTGGGGCGGCGACTGCGAGTCCACCTTCACCGCGATGGCCGAATCCCTGCGCGGCGGCCTGTCACTGGGCCTGTCCGGCTTCGGGTTCTGGAGCCACGACATCGGCGGCTTCGAAGGCACTCCCACCCCCGCCCTGTTCAAACGCTGGACGCAGTTCGGCCTGCTCTCCTCCCACAGCCGCCTGCACGGCTCCAAGTCGTACCGCGTCCCGTGGGACTACGGCGAGGAGGCCGTCGACGTCACCCGGGCCTTCACCCGCCTCAAGCACCGCCTCGCCCCCTACCTGCAGCACGCCGCCCACCAGGCCCACCTGCACGGCACCCCGGTCATGCGCGCCATGCTGCTGGAATTCCCCCACGACCCCGCCACCGCCACCCTCGACCGCCAGTACATGCTCGGCGACGACCTGCTCGTCGCCCCCGTCCTGACCGAGACCGGCGACGTCGAGTACTACGTCCCCGAGGGCACCTGGACCAACGTCCTCACCGGCCGGCAGGTCACCGGTCCGCGCTGGACCCGCGAGCAGCACGGCTTCGACACCCTCCCCCTGCTCGCCCGTCCCGACTCCGTCATCCCCCTCGCCGCCGACGACACCCGCCCCGTCTCCGACTGGACCGACGGCCTCACCCTGCTCGTGCACGCCTTCGCCGACGGCACCACCCGCGAAGTCACCGTCCCCGAGACCACCGGCACCCGCACCGCCGCCCGCTTCACCCTCCACCGGCGAGGCGACCGCCTGCACGTCACCACCGACAGCCCCGGACCCTGGAACCTCCGCCACGCCGGGCGCCTGCACGCCTTCCCCGCCGGCACCCTGGAGGCCGAACTCCCGCTCGACTGAAGGCCGTCGGCCTCTCCGCCCCGTCCCGTGCCGGCCGCGCGGGCACCGGCCGGGTTCCGGCCCGGCCGGTGGGACGGACGTTCTAGCATGAGGGTCGCCGTGGGGAGCGGCGACGCGACGAGGGGCGGGGCGGGGAGATGCAGCAGCAGCGGCTGGTCGAGTTGGAGCTGCCGGACGGTCAGACGGTCTGGGCGCTGGTGGACGGCCCGTCGGGGCCGCGCGACACCGGGTTCGGCGATCAACTGGCGACCCGGGTCGAGGGGTTGCGGGAGTCGTTGCAGGCGGTCGCGTCGAACGTGCGCGACGCGGTGGCGGCGGCCCGGCCGGACGAGGTGTCGGTCGAGTTCGGGTTGGAGCTGGCCGCCGGGCGCGGCGGCGTGGTGGCGGCGCTGACCGGGGTCGGCGGGAAGGCCACCTTCAAGGTCGCGCTGAAGTGGACCACCGAGGGCGCGCCGTCCGCCGCCGCCGGGCCCGCCGCCGGGCCCGCCGCCGAACCCGCAGCGGAGGAACCCGGGTCCGAGCAGGCCGGGTCCGAGCAGGCCGGCCCCGGCGAGGAAGCGGCCGAGGGCTGACCGGGCGCCCGCGCGCGATGCCGTACTTCGATCCGCTGCCCGCCCTCCAGGCGCTGCTGGAACGCTGCCGGGTCCTGGTGGACGGGGCCGGCAGCGGTTTCTTCGTCGCGCCCGGCGTCGTGCTGTCCTGCGCGCACGTGGCCGGCGGCACGGCGGGGGCGCGGACGTCGGTCGAGCACGAGGGCCGGGCGTACGCCGCGCGGGTGCTGGCCGCCGCCCCGGACGAGGCGGAGGCCGCCGGTCAACACCTGTACCCGTTCCCGGACCTGGCCCTGCTGGAGCTGGCCGACCCGCCGCCCGGACACCCGTGCGTCTGGCTCGACCCCGAGGCACCGTCCTTCCGGACCGAGCTGACCGCCGTCGGTTTCACCTTCGGGCTGGGCCCCCGGCTGGCCAAGCTGGAGGCCGGCGGGCGGACCGGCCCGCCGGGGCGGGCGATGCTGGAGCTGGTGGCGGGCGAGGTCAACCCGGGGCTGTCCGGCGGGCCGGTGCTCAGCAGCCGTTCGGGCGGGGTGGTCGCGGTGGTGAAGGCCACCCGGGAGGCGGACACCGCGATGGGCGGCTACGGGGTGCCGGTGTCGGCGCTGCGGCTGCTCGACCCGGCGGTGTACCGGCGGGTGCTGGCCGCGCACGACCGCTTCCACGCGGTGGACGGCCGCTGGCGGGCGCTGGCCGATCCGCTGGCCGACGCCCCCGGCCCGGGGCGGCGGCGACTCGCCGCCCGGAGTGCGGACCGGGCGTTCCTGGCCCTGCTCGCCGAACTGCCCGGGGCCCCGGGCCCGGCCGCGCCCGCCGAGCTGCGGGCCGCGTTCCTGCGCGCCGCCCCGACCGGTGCCTTCGAGCCGGACCTGCCGCTGCTCGACCGCCGTGACGTCTACCTGGAACTGGCCGCCCTGCCGCCCGCCGGCGACGGGCAGCTGCCGCCCGAACTGGCCTACTGCGCCGCCCTGGTGCGCGCCCTGCCGCCCGGCGAGCCGCTCGCCCGGGCGCTCCGCGACCGGGTGCTGATCCGGGCGGCGGAGACCGGGCTGGGCGAGGCCGCCCGCCGGTCGACCGACGACGTCCCGGACGCCCCCCGTCCGGACGCCCCCGTCCGTCCCTCGGTGATCGCCCGGGTCCGGCACTCGCTGCGCGACCGCGGCCGCTACCACGTGATGCTGTGGCGTTTCCACGGCCCGGAGGAGATCGTCCCGGCCGGGGCCGAGTCCGCCGAGCTGCCGCTGCCCCGGGCGCTCGCCCTGCTGGCGGAGGCGCTGCCCGCGCAGATCGAGACGGTGCAGGCGCTGGACGAGGCCGACCGGCCCGCCCTGGTGGAGCTGATCCTGCCGCACGAGGCGCTGGACGAGGACTACGCGGGGTGGCAGTTGTGGCCGGAGGCGTTCTGGTCGACCCTGGGCGGCGACCACCACTTGGTGGTCCGCCCGCTGGAGCGCCACGAGGAGCCGCGGCTGCACCGCCCCTGGCAGGCCCGCTGGGAGCAGCTGGCGGGCCGGCCGCTCGGCGGGGCGCTGGTCTGCGTGTGCGGGCGCGGCCGCCTGCAGCAGCCGCGGGCGCTGCACGCCGCCCTCAACACCGCCCGGGGCGTGGCCGCGCTGGCGCTGGCCGGTTCCCCGCGCGAGGGGGAGCTGGCGCAGGCGTTCCGGGTCGCGGTGGCCTCCGGCGTGCCGGTGATGCTGTGGGAGCGGGGCGGCGAGCCGCACCCGCTGGGTCCGGACGTCTGCGCCACCGGGTGCGCCGCCCCGGGCCGGGGGGACTGCGCGGGCGGCCGGTTCCTGCGCGCGGCGCGCGCGGAGCTCGCGGACACGCCCCGGGACGCCGCCCCGGACCGGGTGTGGGCGCTGCGCAACGAGGCAGAACTCCCTCCGGGGCCGGACTCCCCGCACCCCCCGGCCCCGCCGGACCCCCCAGCCCCGCCGGACCTCCCGGAGCCCCCGCTCGGTGACCGGCTGGTCCTGCTCTGGGACGACCCGGGCCGCCGCCTGCCCCGCACCCGCCTCGCCCCGGCCGGGCCGGCCGGCCCGGTGGCACCCGACCCTCTGGAAGGACTCCCGCGATGACCCTCCGGCGCATCTACCAGGGCGTGGACGAGCCCCACGACCTGATCTCCGAGCTGCCGCCCCCGCCGCCCTGGCGGGAGTTCGACGGCGGCGCGGACGGCACCCTGGCCGTGGTGGACCGCGACGCGGTCGGCGGCGGTCGCCGGCGCCTGCCGCGCCGGGCCGCGTACCGGGCCGACGAGCGCACCGTCGACGCCGTCAACACCGCGCTGTACCTGCGCCGTCCGCTGCTGGTCAGCGGCGACCCGGGGGTCGGCAAGTCGACCCTGGCCGACGCGGTCGCCCGCGAGCTGCGGCTGGGCCCGGTGCTGCGCTGGTCGGTCAACAGCCGCACCACGCTGCGCGACGGCCTGTACCGGTACGACTCGCTGGGCCGCCTGGAGGACGCCGGCCTGGCCCGCGACCGGGGACCGTTCGCCGAGACGTCCCCGTCCGACCTCGGGCGGTACGTCAGCCTGGGGCCGCTCGGCACCGCGCTCGCCCCGTACCGGCTGCCCCGGGTGCTGCTGGTCGACGAGATCGACAAGGGCGACCTGGACCTGCCCAACGACCTGCTGGACGTGTTCGAGGAGGGCGGTTTCGAGATCCCCGAGCTGACCCGGGCCGCCGACCAGCAGCCGGTGGTCGCGGTGCGCCCGCACGACGGCGGGGCGGCCGTGCGGGTGGTGCGCGGGGCGGTGCAGTGCCGGGCGTTCCCGCTGGTGGTCCTCACCAGCAACGGCGAGCGGGAGTTCCCGCCCGCGTTCCTGCGCCGCTGCGTCCGGCTGCACCTGCCGTCCGTGCACCAGGACGGCGAGCGGCTGCGGGCGATCGTCGAGGCCCACCTGCCGGGGGCGGGCGCGGCCGCCGAGGCCGCCATCGGGGCCTTCCTGGCCCGGGCCGCGACCGGGGAGCTGGCCACCGACCAACTCCTGAACGCCGTCTACCTGTTGGCGCCGGGCAGCGGTTCCGCCGGGCCGGACCGGGAGCGGCTGCTCGACCTGGTCATGCAGCACCTCAACGACTCCGCGCCCGGCCGGCCGTGACCACCGCCGCCCCCGGACCGGAACCCGACGCCGTCCGCCGGCTGGCGGCGCTGCTCGCCGCCCTGCCCGCCCTCGCGGGCGAGGACGGGCCGGCCCCGACCGGACGCGAACTCGCCGACCTGCTCTGGCTGCGCGCCCGGATGGGCGGATCGGAGCCCCGGCTCACCGAATCCGACGCGCCGTCGACCGCCCTGGCGGAGCGGCCGGTCGACCGGCCGGACGCCTCCCCCGGGCCGTACCGTCCGCCCGTCGCGCCCGGCACCCCCGCCGCCGGGCGCCGCCCGCTGCACCTGCCCGGCCCAGTGCCCGCCACGCCCCTGGCGGACCCCCGGCCGGGCGCCGCGCCGATCCGGGTCGGCACCGCCCGCGCCCTCCCGCGCCACCGCGAACTCGCCCGCGCACTGCGCCCGTTGAAGCGCGGCGTGCCCTCCGCCGACCGCACCGTGCTGGACGAGGACGCCACCGCCGAGCGGCTCGCCCGCGACCCGCGCTGGTGGCCGGTGCTGGTGCCCGCCGTCGACCGCTGGCTCGGCGTCCGGCTGGTGGTCGACGCGCACGGCGACAGTGCGGCGCTCTGGGAGCCGCTGGCCCGCGAACTGCTCACCGTGCTGGCCGGGTCGGGCCTCTTCCGGGACGTCCGGCTGCACCGCCTGACCGGTCCCGACCTGCCGGACGAGGGCGCCGACGGGCTGCCGCCCGGACGCACCGCCACCCTGGTCCTCACCGACGGCGTGCACCCCGGCTGGGCCGGGCCGGGGCTGCGCGCCGCGCTGCGCCGCTGGGCGCTGGCCGGGCCGACCGCCGTCCTGCACACGCTTCCCGAACACCTGTGGTCGCAGACCGCGTTGGCCCCCGAACCCGGCCGCTTCCGCACCGCCTCCCCCGCCGACCCGCGCCCCCGCTTCACCCCGTACGCGCTGGTGCCGCCCCCGCAGCCGCCCGGCACCCTGGCCGTGCCCGTGCTGGGCCTCACCCCCGAGTGGCTGGCCCCCTGGGCCCGGGCCACCGCCGGACCGCACGCCTACGACGCGCCCGCCGTGCTGCTCGTCCCCGACCACCGCGCCGCCGCCGTGCCGCCCGCCGCCCGGTTCCCGGCGCCGACCGGCGACTTCGAGTCCTTCCTGGCCCAGGCCCAGCCCCGGGTCTTCCGCCTCGCCGCGCTGCTGGCCGCCGTCGACCAGCTCAGCCTCGGCGTGATGCGGCTGGTGCAGTCCGCCCTGCTGCCGGACAGCCCGCCCGCCGACCTCGCCGAGATCGTCTTCAGCGGCATCCTGCACGCCGGGGAGAGCGACCCGGCCACCGAACTCCTCGGCCGCGCGTACGAGTTCGCTCCCGGCGTCCGGCAGCGCCTGCGCGCCACGCTGCGCCGCGACGAGGCCGAGCAGGTGGTCGCCGTCCTCTCCGCCCACCTGGCCACCCGCACCACCGCCCTGGCCGACCGCTTCACCGCCCTCGTCCCCGACCCCGCCGGCCCGCTCCCCCTCCCCACCGCCACCGCCCCCTGGGCCCACACCACCGTTCCCGGCCCGACCCCCGGGCCCGGCCGCCGCTTCTTCCTCGCCCTCACCGGCATCGCCGTCCCCGGCCCGGACGAACCCGACGCGGCCGCACTGGCGGAGGGCGCCGAACTGGTAGCCGAGGCGTTCGAGCGCCTCGGCTACCGGCCGACCGGCGTCGACGGCCGGGACGGCACCGTCGAAGCGCTGCACGAGTGGGCCGAGGACGCCCGGCTCGGCCCCGACGACCTGATGGCGGTCTACCTCGCCGGCCACGTGATGACCGCCTTCGGCCGGCAGGTCGAACTCCTGCTCCGCCAGGGGCCGCTGTCCGCCGGCCCGTTCCCGCCGGAGGAGTTCCGCCGCGCCTTCGGCCACCTTGGCCACCTGCTGCTGATCGTCGACCGGCCGCCCCCGCGCACCCCGCCTTCCCTGCCATCCCTGCCGCCGCTCACCCGCCCGGCCCTGACCCTGCTCACCCGCGGCGACGCGCCCGGCCGCCGGTTCCCCCGCCAGCTCGCCGCCCTGGTCACCGAGACCGCCGCCGGCACCGACCCGGCCCGGCTCCTGCGGGTCGCCCGGCTCGCCCCGCCGGCCACCGCGTCGGCGCTGCTGCCGTTCCTCACGCCCGAACGCCCACCGGTGGCGGCGCTCGCGCACCGCGAAGCGCCGTACGTGCTGGACGAGTTGGCCTCCTGGGTGAACTCCGGGCCCCCGGCGTCCCTCCTCCGGGAGCTGCACGCCCCGCAGCCGGGGCAGTTGGACCGGATCCTCGACGCCCTCCGCCTGCTGTCCCACCGGGTCCGGCCGACCGTCGTGGACGTCCCCGCCGTGGGCCTCGACCGGGCGCGGGCGGTCCTCGACGACCTGGGCGGCAGCCCGCTGCGCCGCGGACGGCAGCTGCTGGTGCTCCGGTTCGACCCGGTGGCGCCGCCGTCCCCCGCCGAGCTCACCGCCCTCCTGGCCCGCAACTCGGTCGCCGTCGCACCGGTCTTCCTCCTGCTGGTCGACGCCCTCGCCGTCCCGCACGCCGAGCGGCTCCGGCTGGACCTGCCCGAGCAGTTGCTGATCCTGGAGGTCGCCCGGATCCGGGAGCTCGAACGCGCCGCGCCACGCCGCGCCGCCGCCGACTACCGCCGGGCGCTGGAGGACTCCCCGGCCGCCACCAGCCCCGCCTGGCGGGCCGCGCTGACCCTGATGCGGGAGCGGGCCGCCACCCCGCGCGCGGTCCGGCTCGAACGCGTGCAGGCCGCCCTCACCACCCTCCCCGGCGCGGCCGACGCGGTGCTCGACCTGGCCGACCTGGTCCGCGCCGACCCGTCCGAGCCGGTGGAGCAGGTCCACGCGATCCTGCTCGCGCTGATCCGCCACCGGCGGGAGCCGGCCACCGGCGTCCACCCGGTCATCGACCCGGTCTCCCTGGACGCGCTCGACCGGGAGGACCGGGTCGTCGTCCACGACTGGATCGACAGCGGCCTGGTCGAGGTCAGCGAGACGCCCGACCGCGCGCTGGAGGTCGCGCTGATCCTGGGCGTCCCGGTGATCACCGCGGGACCGCCCCCGGCCCCCTCCGCCGTCACCCACCTCGTCGCCCGGCGCGCGGACGACCGCGGCGTGCGGCTGACCCCGTTCCTCGGCCACCCGGTCAGCGGCACGCACGCCGCCGGCCGCCACACCGACCTCGTCCTGCGGTCCTGGCGCTGCCCGGTCCGCACCTGCACCCGCTACCTGCCCCGCTTCGACGTCCCGCTCCCGCTGCCCGGCCTGGCGGACGGCATCCTCGTCTGCACCGAGCACCGCGAACCGCTGCTCGCCACCGGCCCGCGGCCCGCCGTCGCGCACTTCAAGACCGTCGCCGACGACCGGTTCTGCACCGGCCAGCACACCGTCGAGGAGGGCTCCTCGACGACCCTGGCCAACCTCTCCCCCACGGCCTACAGCGTCCCGCTGACCGTCTCCTTCCAGGACGGCGCCGTCACCGTCCAGGCCGCCGACATCGGCGCCACCTACCGCCGTCCCGGCCCGGAGGCCGCCCGCTGGCAGGACCTGGTCCCGGACGTCCCCCTCCCCTGCCCGCCCGGCACCCGGATCACCGTCGCCCCGGACACCGTCCTGGTCCGCACCGGCGCCCCCGCCCCGGGCGAGTTCCCCGCACGCTGAGCGCCCGCGCTCCGAACCGCACAACTCCTCGGGTTTCTGGCCCGGTTGCCCGCCCGCCGCGGCCGTCCGGGGTAGCGTCCTCGGCATGGACATCTCCACCACCGTCGAGCGCGCCCGCCGCCTCGCCCAGTTGCACGCCGACCACCGGCCGCTCGTGCTGCCCACCGTCTGGGACGTCTGGTCCGCCCGGACGGCCGTCGACGCCGGGTTCCCCGCGCTGACCGTCGGCAGCCACCCGCTCGCCGACTCCCGGGGCGCCGAGGACCAGGAGGGGCAGACCTTCGCGGAGGTGCTCGCCGCCGTCCGCCCGATCATCGCGGCCGTCGACGTGCCCGTCTCGGTCGACCTGGAGGCCGGCTACGGGCAGCGGCCCGCCGACCTGATCGCCGGGCTCGTCGAGGTCGGCGGCGTCGGCCTCAACGTCGAGGACACCGTCCACTCCGAGGGCGGCCGCCTGCGCAGCACCGAGGAGCACGCGCGGTACGTCGCGGACCTGCGCGCGGCGGCCGACGACGCGGGCGTCCCGGTCTGGATCAACGGGCGCACCGACCTGTTCCTGCACGCACCGGACCCCGCCGCCGTCCTCGACGAGGCGGTCGAACGCCTGCTGGCCCTGGAGCGGGCCGGCGCCGACAGCGTCTACCCGGTCCGCATCCAGGACGACGACGCCCTGCTGACGGCGGTGGTCGGCGCCGTCCGCGTCCCCGTCAACTCCACCGCCCACCCCGTCCGGCACGACCTGGAGCGCTTCCGCCGCCTCGGCGTCCGCCGGATCAGCAACGGCCCGCTGCTGCAGCTCGCGGCGGCGGACGCGGTCAAGGGCCTGCTCGGGGCCTGGAAGTCCTGAGGCCGGCCGGTCCCGCTCCCCGCCGCACACGCGACAGCGCTGGGGCAGGCACTGCCGCGACGACCGCGTGACCGCTCCCCCGTCCGCCCCCGCCGGTCCCTCCGCAGGTGCCTCAGCAGGTGCCCCGGCGCCCGCTCCGCCTGCCCCAGGACGCGGTGGGGGCGGACACCGCCCGGGTGCACGCCCGCCCGGCCTCCCACCCGGCCTCCCACCCGGCCTCCCGCCCGCCCCGTGACCGCGCCCGCCCCCGCCCTGCCCGGGGCCCGCCGGGGCCGGCCCGCCCGCTGCCGCAGCGCTCCGAACAAAGCGTCGACATCGCCTCCGTCGAGGGGCGCGACCCGGCCCCGGGGCCGACCGCCCACGCGGCTGCCCAGCACGCGCCGATCGGCTTCACCCGCGCGCCGGCCAAGGAGGTGGGGCCGGCCGTCCGGTCGACGGCGGCACGACCCCCTGACCTGCGCTTCCTCCCCCTCCCGGAAAAGCCGTTGTACACCGTAGAAGGACTCCTCTACGGTGTACAACGAACGGCCGGCCGGCCGCCCCGCCCTGTCACGTCCGGGAGCCCCCTTGTCCCAAGCCTCCGTCCCCGCGCCCGTCGCCCCGCACCCCCGGCGGTGGGTCATCCTGGCGGTGGTCTGCCTGGCCACGCTGGTGGTGCTGCTCGACAACACCGTGCTCAACGTGGCGATCCCCTCCCTGACCGAGGAGCTCGGCGCCGGCACGGCCGACATCCAGTGGATGATCAACGCGTACGCGCTGGTCCAGTCCGGCCTGCTGCTGACCGCCGGCAGCCTCTCCGACCGGTACGGGCGCAAGCGCGCGCTGCTGGTCGGCCTCGCGCTGTTCGGCCTCGGCTCGGCGGCGGCGGCCTTCGCCCAGTCCTCCGGGCAGCTGATCGCCGCCCGGGCCGGCATGGGCGTCGGCGGTGCGCTGCTGATGACCACCACGCTGGCGGTGGTGATGCAGGTCTTCCAGGGCGCCGAGGTCCCCAAGGCGATCGGCGTCTGGGGGGCGGTCAGCTCGCTCGGCTTCGCGGGCGGGCCGCTGCTCGGCGGCGTGCTGCTGGCGCACTTCTGGTGGGGCTCGATCTTCCTGATCAACGTCCCGGTGGCGCTGCTCGGCCTGTTCGCGGTGACCCGCCTGCTCCCCGAGAGCAAGGACCCGGCGGGCCGCCGGCCGGACGTCCCGGGTGCCGTGCTGTCCACCGTCGGCATGGTCGGCCTGGTGTACGCGATCATCTCCGGCCCGCTGCACGGCTGGGGCTCCGGCCCGGTGCTGCTGTCGGCGGCGGTCGGCCTGGCCGCGCTGGCCGGCTTCGTCGCCTGGGAGTTCCACACGCCCGCGCCGATGCTCGACATGGCCTTCTTCCGGAACCGGCGCTTCAACGGCGCGGTGGCGGGCGGCCTGCTGGTCGCGTTCGGCATGGCCGGCTCGCTGTTCCTGCTCACCCAGTACCTGCAACTGGTGCTCGGCTACCGGCCGCTGGAGGCCGGCCTGCGGATGTCGCCGCTGGCCCTGCTGATCGTGCTGCTCAACCTGTCCGGCGTCGGCGCCCGGCTGCTGCCGAGGATCGGCTTCGCCGGGGCGGTCGCGGTCGGCATGGGGCTGCTGGCCGGCGGGCTGGCGCTGGTCGCCGCGCTGGGCTCCGGGCACGGGTACCCGGGGCTGCTGGCCGGTCTGCTGCTGATGGGCTCCGGCATCGCGATCGCCAGTCCGGCGATGGCGGCGGCCGTGATGGGCGCGATCCCGCCGGAGCGGGCCGGGGCCGGTGCGGGCGTGCAGGGCACGGTCACCGAGTTCGGCGGCGGCCTGGGCGTCGCGGTGCTCGGCGCCGTCCTCGGCTCCCGCTTCGCGGTGGGCCTGCCGGAGAGCGTCCCCGCCGCGTCCGCGAAGTCCCTGCCGGAGGCACTGGCCGCCGCCCCCGACGACACCGCGCGCGCCGCCGTGCACGACGCCTTCGCCCACGGTCTCACCTCCAGCCAGCTGATCGGCGCCGCCGCCGTCCTGCTCGGCGGCCTGCTCTCCGCCGCCCTGCTGTACCGCGCCGACCGCCCGTCCGCCCCCGCCGACCCCGCCGCGCCCGCCGACGCCCCGGAGGCCGTCCCCGCCTCCCACTGACCCCGCCCCCGGGTCGTACGGTGGTGCCACCCCGTACGAAGCGAAGGAGCAGCGTGGCCACCAAGCGAGCCTCGCAGGTCAAGAAGAGCGTCTGGCTCACCCCCGGGCCGGTCCGCGGCCGCCGCTCGCCGCGGGCCGGCGAGGGCGGCCCGGGCAGCCTCGACCGCGAGGTGATCGTCGCGGCGGCGGTCCGCCTGCTGGACGAGCAGGGCGAGGCGCGGTTCTCGATGCGCGGCCTGGCCGCCCGGCTGGACGTCACGCCGATGTCGTTGTACTGGTACGTCGCCGACAAGGACGACCTGCTGGAGCTCGCCCTGGACGTGGTGGCCGGCGAGATGGCGCTCCCACCGGCGGGCGACGGCAGCGACTGGCAGGCCGGTCTGCGCGCGCTGGCCACGACCTGGCGGGCCGCGATGCTGGCGCACCCGTGGGCGATCCGGATCTACGGCGACTACCTGAACATCGGCCCGAACTCGGTCCGCTACTCGGCCCGGGCCCTGGAGATCGCCCGCGCCTCCCCGCTCCCGGAGGCCGACGCGATGGCGGCCCTCTCGGCGATCTTCCAGTACGCCTACGGCTTCACCGCCACCGAGATCAACTGGGCGGAGAAGGCGGCGGAGGCCGGCAGCAGCACCGAGGAGCTGATCGAGGAGATCACCGAGGCCGTCCGCGAGCTCCCGGGCGTCGCCGACTCCGGCGTCCTGGTCGACCGCCCCCGCGAGCCCGAGCGCGTCCTGCGCGAACGCGAGTTCCACCGCGCCCTCGACTGGCTGCTCACCGGCATGCGGGCCGGCCTGCCCTGACCGCGCGGCCGGTCACCGTCCGGCCGCCGGCCGGTAGCCCCGCCGGTCGCCGACCGGTCGGCTCAGGTGAACTCCTGCTGGCAGCGCTCCAGCCAGTCGAGTTCGGCCTGCAGGTGGAGCACCTCGCCCTCGATCAGCAGGCGGGAGACGCCGTGCTCGGGGGCCTGGTCGGCGGTGGCGTGCAGGCCGCGGATGGTGGCGAGGCAGTGCGAGCGCTGGAGGTCGATCAGGGCGCGCGGGTCGGCGAGGCGGGTGCGCGGGGCGAGGACGAGCTTGAGGAAGAACTCCTCGCGGACCTTGCCGCCGTCGGAGGGGCGGGCGAACCAGTCGGCGAGGGCGCGGCGGCCGTCGTCGGTGAGGACGAAGACCCGCTTGGCCGGGCGGCCGTCCTGGTCGACGTCCTGCCCCTCGATCAGGCCGGACTTCTCCAGTCGGCCGAGCGTCACGTACACCTGGCCGTCGTTGGTGCGCGAGTAGGCCGGGCCGAACGTGGATTCCAGGGCGCGCCGGAGCTGGTAGCCGTGCGCGGGGCCCGTGGCGAGCAGCGCGAGGAGCGGAAGCCGCACCCGGGTGCCTCCCTTCGAGGTGTGTGGGGGGAGTGCGCCGTGCGGCCGAACTTCGTCGGTCGTACGCGGGGCGGCTCTCCTGGGCTCTGATCTACCCCCGTTGTGCGCCCCTTATTCGCCCTGATTCGCCCCAACTGATGGCACTGGGGACCCCAGGAAGTGACATCTTCACCTCCCGTCTCCTGGACACGGTCTTTGGCCTATACCTAACATCTAGGTATCCCCGGGGAACTGACGGCTTGTCAGTCCGGGGTCCGTGCCTGTCAGCGCGACCCCCCTCGCGCGCTCCCATGAAGGTGACGCATGATCACGCCCGTCGTCCCGGCCGACCCGCCGCGCCCCGCCGAGGCCCCCGGGGCCCTGGAGGCCTCCGCCGTCCTCACCGCCGACGGCCTGCTCCCGGAGGAACGGACGGCGCCGCTCACGCCCGACCCGCTCTGGTGGCGCGAAGCGGTGATCTACCAGGTGTACGTGCGCAGCTTCCAGGACTCCAACGGCGACGGGATCGGCGACCTGCCGGGCGTGCGGGCCCGGCTGCCGTACCTGAAGCGGCTGGGGGTGGACGGGGTGTGGTTGAACCCGTTCTACCCGTCGCCGCAGCACGACCACGGCTACGACGTGGCCGACTACAAGGGCGTCGACCCGATGTTCGGCACCCTGGAGGACTTCGACCTGCTGGTCGAGGACTGCCGGAAGCTGGGCCTGCGCCTGGTGCTGGACACCGTGCCGAACCACTGCTCGGCCGAGCACCCGTGGTTCCTGGAGGCACTGGCCGCCGCCCCGGGCAGCGCGTCCCGGGCCCGGTTCCACTTCGCGGACGGCCGGGGCGCGACGGGCGAGCTGCCGCCGAACAACTGGCGGGCGATGTTCGGCGGCCCGGCGTGGTCCCGGATCACCGAGCCGGACGGCACTCCGGGCCAGTGGTACCTGCACATGTTCACCCCGGAGCAGCCGGACCTGAACTGGCGCAACCCGGAGGTGCCGGTCGAGTTCGAGAAGGTGCTGCGGTTCTGGCTGGACCGGGGCGTGGACGGTTTCCGGATCGACGTCGCGGCGGGCCTGTTCAAGCACCCGGAGCTGCCGGACTCGCCGGACCCGGAGGCGGACGAGCGGACCCGCGACTCGGTGAACCCGCTGGCCTGGAACCAGCCGGAGGTGCACGAGGTGTGGCGCTCCTGGCGGGCGATCTGCGAGGAGTACACGGCGCTGGACGGGCGGCAACGGCTGCTGGTCGGCGAGGCGTCGGTGCCGACCCCGGCCGAGCAGGCCAAGTACGTCCGGGGCGACGAGCTGCACCAGGCCTTCTTCTTCCACCTGCTGCACGCGCCGTGGGACGCCGAGCACTTCCACCAGGTGATCGACGCGGCGGTGCGGGACATCACGGCGACCGGTTCGACGGTGACCTGGGTGCTGAACAACCACGACCAGGTCCGCACCACGACGCGCTTCGGCAGCCCGGAGCGGGCCCGGGCGGCGGCGCTGCTGATGCTGTCCCTGCCGGGTGCGGCGTACCTGTACCAGGGCGAGGAGCTGGGCCTGCCGGAGGTCGACGACCTGCCGGACGAGGTGATCACCGACCCGATCTTCCACCGGACGGGCAGCCGCAAGGGCATCCGGGACGGCTGCCGCGTCCCGCTGCCGTGGTCGGGCACCCGGGCGCCGTACGGGTTCGGCCCGGAGGGGTCGGCGCCGACCTGGCTGCCGCAGCCGGCCTCGTTCGCCGGGCATACTGCGGAGCGGGCGCTGGCCGACCACACCTCGCCGTACCACCTGTACCGGGAGGCGCTGCACCTGCGCCGGCTGCTGCCGCAGTTGGGCGAGGGCACGCTGCGCTGGATCGAGACGCCGCCGAACGTGCTGGCCTTCACCCGGGGTGACGGCCTGCTGGTGGCGACGAACTTCGGCACCGTCCCGGCGCCGGCGCCGGTCACCGGCCAGCCGCTGCTGTCCTCCGGCCCGTGCCCGGCGGGGGTGCTGCCGCCCGGGACCACCGCCTGGTGGATCCAGCCGCGTCGCTGAGCGCCGTCCCGCTCCCGCGCCTCCCCGGGGGCCGGTCGGAACCATCCGACCCGCTCTCCGTCCGGTTCCCGGGGAACTCCCAGGACACGCCCGGGATTCCCACCGAATTCCCACCGCTTCCCGGGTTTGGGCGGCCCGGGCCGGAGTTGGGCGGCCGATGACCCCGGCTTTACCTTTCGGGCGACCGAAATACCCCCATTCAGGCGTTCACATCGTGGACAGTCGGTCGATGGACGCAGGTCAGCCCTGTGACAATGGTGCAGACCATCGGTCCCACCCCGTCGACCGACGCGTGTCAGGCGTGTCGTGGACGGTCCTCAACGGCGAGGAGGACCAGGGGCGGTCCCCGGGACGGGAGCGCCCCCGTGCACCATCCGATTCCACGGAAGGTTGTGCCTGAATGCCGGCCACCCCCACCTCCGCCGCGTCCACCGACGCCGGCGCCCGTCTGATCGAGCCGCTGTACCAGGAAGTCCTCCGCCGCAACCAGGGCGAGAACGAGTTCCACCAGGCGGTCCGCGAGGTCCTCGAAACCCTCGGCCCGGTGCTGCGGCAGCGACCCGAGCTGGTCGACGCGCGGATCATCGAGCGCGTCTGCGAGCCCGAGCGGCAGCTGATCTTCCGGGTGCCGTGGTCCGACGACAAGGGCGGGATCCACGTCAACCGCGGCTTCCGGGTGGAGTTCTCCAGCGCGCTCGGCCCGTACAAGGGCGGACTGCGCTTCCACCCCTCGGTCAACCTGGGCATCGTGAAGTTCCTCGGCTTCGAGCAGATCTTCAAGAACGCCCTGACCGGCATGCCGATCGGCGGCGGCAAGGGCGGCTCCGACTTCGACCCCAAGGGCCGCTCGGACGCCGAGATCATGCGCTTCTGCCAGTCCTTCATGACCGAGCTGCACCGCCACCTCGGCGAGTACACCGACGTCCCGGCCGGTGACATCGGCGTCGGCGGCCGCGAGATCGGCTACCTGTTCGGCCAGTACAAGCGGATCACCAACCGCTACGAGTCGGGCGTGCTCACCGGCAAGGGCCTGGGCTGGGGCGGCGCGCAGGCCCGCACCGAGGCCACCGGCTACGGCTGCGTGATGTTCACCGAGGAGATGCTGCGCACCCGGGGCGAGAGCCTGGCCGGGCAGCGCGTGGTGGTCTCCGGCTCCGGCAACGTGGCGATCTACGCGATCGAGAAGGCCCAGCAGCTCGGCGCGACCGTGGTCACCTGCTCCGACTCGACCGGCTACGTGGTCGACGAGAAGGGCATCGACCTGGCCCTGCTCAAGGAGGTCAAGGAGGCCCGCCGCGGCCGCGTCTCCGACTACGCCGAGGCGCGCGGCTCGCACGCCAAGTACGTGGCCGGCACCGGCGTGTGGAACGTCGCCTGCGACGTGGCGCTGCCCTGCGCCACCCAGAACGAGCTGCACGAGGCGGACGCGCTGGCGCTGGTCCGGGGCGGCGTCAAGGCCGTCGCCGAGGGCGCCAACATGCCCACCACTCCCGAGGCCGTCCGGGTCCTCCAGGAGGCCGGAGTGGCCTTCGCCCCCGGCAAGGCCGCCAACGCGGGCGGCGTCGCCACCTCGGCGCTGGAGATGCAGCAGAACGCCTCCCGCGACTCGTGGACCTTCGAGCACACCGAGGCCCGCCTCGGCGAGATCATGAAGCACATCCACGACTCCTGCCACACCACCGCGGAGAAGTACGGCAGCCCCGGCAACTACGTGGTCGGCGCGAACATCGCCGGCTTCGAGCTGGTCGCCGACGCGATGCTCGCCCAGGGCCTGATCTGACGCCCTGACACCCCCGCGACGGGGCCCGGGCCGCGGGTGCGGTCCGGGCCCCGTCCCGTCCGTCCCGTCCCCTCCCAGCTCCCGCACCGGGGCGGTAGGTTGTGCCGTCGCGCCGCGACCGGCGGACGCGCACGGGGGAAGGGTCGGGGGGCCACCATGGCCGGGAGGCCGGACCGCACCGAGGACGGGGCGACGCCCAGGCGCGGCGAGGTCCGCGGCCCGGCGCGGCGCCGCCTGCCGCCGGCCGTCCCGGCCCTGCTGGGCGCCCTGTTCGCCCTGGCTGGGCTCGCCCTCGGGACGGGGCTCGCCCTCGGCGGCGTCTCCGCGCTGGACGAGGTCCGGGCCCTGCACCACCGGCCCGAGCTGCGGATGACGGTCACCGACTGCCACACCACCGGCCGCTCCCGCAGCCTGGCCAACCACTGCCGGGGCACCGGCGACCCGGCCGGCACGGACGTCACCACCGGGCCGTGGACCTACGACGGCGCCCCGCTCGACTACCGGCCGGGCACCGTCGCCACCGTGCGGTGCGCCCGCGACGGCGCCTGCGCCCGACTCGAGGTCGGCGACCACGTCCTCGCCCTGGCCTGCACCACCGGCGGACTGCTGCTGGCGGGCGGCGCCCTGACCGCCCTGGCGAACACCCTGCTCGGCGCTCTTCGCCCCGGCCCTAGCCGCCGCCCTGCGCCGCCCGCGCACCGTCCGCGCCCTCGCGGCCGCCACCGGCGCGCTGCTGCTGCTCGCCCTCGCCGCCGCGCTGCGCCACGTGCTCGGCTGACGCCGGCCCCGTCTTGGCTTGCGCTTTACCCGTCGACTGCGGGACGGTAGGAACCCTGTGTTCCGATCGTGGATTTTCCGTGGGGGGTAGGGTCGTGACGGTGCGGACGCGCGGGGGCGCGCTGGCCTGGGGTCTCATCGTGGTGGCCGTCCTGACGGCCTGTTCGGGTCCGCCCTCCGCTCCCTCCTCCGCCACCGCCGCCGACCGCTCCGCGGAGGTCGGGCGGCTGCGCGCCGCGGTCGACGCCCCGGCCGAGCCGTTCTCGGCGGCGCTCTCGGTGGAGGCGGCGGACGGGCGGACGTCGGCGCGGGGCCGGGGCCGGGTGAGCGTGGGGGACGTCCAGACCAGCTCGATGCGGCTGACCGCGTCCTCCGGGGACGCCTCCGGGCAGGTCAGCACCACCACCACCCGGACCGAGGTGTACAGCCGGATCGACGACCAGCCCTGGACGAGGCACCCGCGCGGGGAGGAGGTGCTGCTGGCCGACCACCGTCCGATGGTGCGGACGCTGCTGGCCGCCGACCCGGCGGCGTACCGGGGGCGGGAGCCGGTCCCGGGCGGCGCCGACGGCGCGCCGGCCTACCACCTGGCGGGCCGGCTGCCGGTCGGGCAGGTGTCCGCCGCGCTCGGGGTGGCGGTCCGCCGGCAGGTCGCCGCGCACGGCATCGCGGACTGCGCAGCCGACCTGCGGGTCGACGACCTGGGGCGGCTCGCCGCCCTGTCGCTGGTCTGCGAGGGCGACGGCTACCGGGCCACCTCCGCCCTCAGGCTGCACGACTACGGCCCGCCCGCCGACATCGAGCCGCCCGCCGACCTGTGACCGGCCCCGGCCGGGTCTTCGAGCCCGTCCTCCCGCCCTCCGACGTCGCCGAGGGCTACCGGGCGGTCAGCAGGTGATGCTGCCCCTGCGCAGCGCGTGGCCGTTGGTGTTGCTGTCGTCCGCCCAGTAGACGGGCTTGCTGCCGCCGACGCACTCGTCCGCGCCGGCCGGGGTGAAGCCCTCGTTGTTGATGTTCGGCATGCCGGAGGGGCGGTTGTAGACCGAGGCGAGGGCGAACGTCCCGCTGCCGTTCACCTGGAAGGTGCGCAGCTGGCCGGAGCAGTTGTCGTCGCAGACCACCCACAAGCGGTGGGCCTGCTGCTCCCAGGTCACCTCCATCACGCCGGACATGCCGCTGCCGACGGTGGCGACCTTGGTGAAGCCGCCGGCCTCCAGCAGGACGTAGCCGTAGACCGTGCCGCTGCCCTCGACGCCGACGAAGAACACGCCGCCGGTGTGCGCGGCGTAGCGGCTCGGGTCGTACGCGGCGCCGGTCGACGCGTCCTTGAAGCCCGCGCCGGTCAGGTAGTCGTCGGGCACCCAGGTGACGCCCTCCAGGCCGGCGTTGGAGCCGGTGGCGGGCAGGTCGGCGGTCAGGTTCCACTCGCGGGTGGCGGTCAGCGTGCCGCCGGTGCCGGAGACGTCGTAGCGCAGCACGGAGAGCCGGCTGGTCGAGGAGGCCGAGGCGTTGCGCTCGCTGGAGACGTACACGCCGCCGGCCGAGCCCGCGCCGGTCAGGGTGACGCCCTCGTCGTCGGGGGTCCCGCTGCCGCCGGGGAAGCGCAGTGTCTTGCCGGAGGTCCACCCGTTCGCGGTGTCGGGCTTCCAGCCGCCGGAGCCGTTCGGGACGAGCCGCCACAGCTTGCCGGAGTTCTGCACGCCCCACATCACCCCGCCCTCCTGGTGGAGGCCGGACAGGTCGGAGCCGAACGCGTTGGACGCGTCGGCGGTGACCACGGCGGACCCGCCGGGCCAGGCCGCGGCACCGGCCGCGGCCACGGGCGTCGCGGTCAGCGCTCCGGTGCCGACGACCGGCAGCGCGACGGCGGCGAGCAGCAGGGAGAGTCGGCGACGCCACTTGGGCACGCGCAGTACGGTCACGGGTTCCGTCCCTCGTTCGGTGGGTGAGCACGGTGGCGGGCGGGCACGGCGGCGGCCGGGCACCGCTGCGAAAACGGCGCCGCCCAACCTCCCGACCCCGCCCCAACGGGGCACCACCGCCACCTGTTCCCCCCGTGAACGCCCGACGAACCCCTCCCGGTCCTCCCGACTGCTCGCCCGACTAGCTCGCCCGGCCCGGTCGGTGACCGGCCGTCAGTGCCTGCGGCGGCGGCGCAGCAGGAGGGTGCCGGTGACGAGGGCGGTGGCGGCGAGGGCCGCGGTGAGGGGGAGGTCGGGGCCGGGGCCGGTCGCGGGGAGTTCGCCGCCCGGGGTGGTGGGGGTCGGAGTGGGCGCGGGGAGGGTGCGCGAGGGGCTGGGGGTCGGGGTCGGGCTGGGTGCGGGACCGGTGCTGCCGCTCGGGCTGGGGCTGGGGCTTGGTGAGGGGCCGGTGGTACCGGTGCCGCTGGGGCTGGGGCTCGGGCTCGGTGAGGGGCTGGTGTCGGTGCAGGAGACGGCGGCGTCGAAGGGCCGGTCGTGCAGTTCGCCGGCCACGACCGACCGGCCGCCGACCAGCGGTCCGGCCTCGTAGGAGCGGGCGATGACGTCGCCTTCGATGTTGGAGGCGTTGACGTCCCGCAGGTGGGCGCCCGGTGCGTAGACGGTCCCTTCGAGGGAGTCGCCGGTGGCCATGGTGAGGTCGGTGGCGTCGGGGAAGTCCCACAGCACGTAGGGGGCTTGGGGACCGCTGATGCCGGGCGTGTTGGGGTTGTCCCAGCTGAAGACGCCGCCCTCGGCGGTGGTGTCGGTGACGATGAGGAGCGGGGTGTCCCGGGTGGGCTGGTTACGGAAGACGATCTCGCCGAGGGCGTTCATCTGTTCGCCCGTCAGGTGCAGCACGTTGGTGCGGCCGGGGGTGAGGGTGAGGTGGCCGCTGGTGCCGGGCGGGTAGGGGCCGTCGGGGAGCGGGCGGCCGGCGTCGTCGACCAGGGTGACGTTCTGCGCGCAGCCGGCCATCACCCGGGCCCGTTCGCGGAAGACCTGGAACGCGGTGGTGAAGTCGACCAGTCCGGGGGCGGGGCCGACCGAGGCGGTCGGCTGGTGCAGGGTCGTCTCGATCCGGGGCACGGTGTCGTGCGCCGTTCCGGCGGCCACCACCTGGGTGTCGACCTGGGCGCCGTTGACGTCCTGGTCGACGGGCCGCGAGCCGGTCAGGTCGCCGATCTTCGCGTAGCCGCCGCTGAGCACCTTGAGCACCCCGTCCGGGGAGCTGCCCGCCATGTCGACCCGGCCGCCGACCAGCAGTGCGGCGGGGTGGTCGTCGCCGGGTGCGGTGAAGGTGCCGGGCGTGTGCAGGCTGACGTTGTATCCGGAGCCGAAGGTGAGGTTCCCGCCGGTCGCGATCGGGCCTTCCGCTTCGGTGCTGCCCAGGGTGGTGTCGTGTTCGACGAAGGCGTTGTAGCCGAGGTTCCCGGCGACCGGGTTGCCGATCGCGGCCCGCGGGGAACCGACGGCCCCGGCGGCGACCGCGGACGGTGACAGCAGGGCCGGGACGAGCACGGGGGCGGTGGCGAGACCGAGCGAGAAGGCGGCGAGGGCCAGTGGGCGTACGGGCATAGCGGGAGGTTAGGCGGGTGGGTCGGCCGATCTCGCGCCGCCACGCGGCATCCCCCCGGACGGCGGCAGCCCTGACGGGGCGGTCGACGGCAGTCCCGTGCGGCGGCGCGCCGGGCGTTCGGCGGATTCCCGGCGAATTCGGAGCGGCCGCTCAGGAATCTCCGGAGCGGGCCGGGATTCCCGGGCCGCTCCGGGGATTCCGGACCGTTCGGGGGCGACGGGAAGGCGTCCGCATTCCGTTGGAGGTGGCGTCGACTTCCGCCGCCCGGCTCGCCCGGGCTTTGTCGGCGACTCGAACTCCCCTCGTCCTCCCGCCCGCCACCTGCGCCGCAGCGGCCCCGGGTGCCCCGGGCGCGGCGTCTCGCACCAGCGGCCGGGGGCGGCGGAGGGCGGACCCGCGCACCGTCGGAGCGCGTTCTCCCGGGCTTTTCGTACCGGGCGTCCACTGGCCGGAACCTGACGTCGCGCCAGGTCGGCTCGGCCGCACGGAGGGTGGCGGTGGCCGGATGCCGCCATCCGCCAACCACCCGGCATTGGCCGACCCTTGTCAATTGGTATAGGCCAATCGTAGCCTTCGGACGGTTCGCGGTGTGCCGGGTCCGCACCGCACCGGCCCGGGGTCGCTCCCCGTGGTCGGCGGGCAGGCGTGCCCGCTTTCCCCCACTACCGACCCGAACGTTCCCGAGGAGAACCATGTCCTGGTCCCGCCGCCTGCTCGCCGCCTCCGCGGTGGGCGCGGGCGCCCTGGTCGCCACCACCTTCGCCGCCGGCAGCGCCAGTGCGCACGGCGCTATGTTCGGCCCGCCCAGCCGCATCGCGGCCTGCTACGCGGAAGGCCCCGAGACCCCCAAGTCGCAGGTCTGCAAGGACCTCGTCGCGGACAGCGGCACCCAGCCGCTGTACGACTGGAACGAGGTCAACATCGCCAGCGCCAACGGCCAGAGCCAGCAGGTCATCCCGGACGGCCGCCTCTGCTCGGCCAACCGCGACAAGTACCGCGCCCTGGACTGGGCCCGCAGCGACTGGCCCGCCACCTCGGTGACGGCCGGCGCGAGGAACTTCGACTTCCGGGTCACCGCGCCGCACCAGGGCACCATGAAGCTGTACATCACCAAGGCCGGCTACGACCCCACCAAGCCGCTGAAGTGGTCCGACCTCGACCTGGCCGGCCCGGTCGCGGTCTACGACACCGCGCGCACCTCGGACAACGGCTACTACCACGTCAACGTCAACCTGCCGCAGCGCACCGGCCGCCAGCTGGTCTACATGGTGTGGCAGCGCGCGGACAGCCCCGAGGCGTTCTACGGCTGCTCGGACCTCGACTTCGGCGGCACCACCGCCGCGGCCGCGGCCGGCCCGCTCGCCGCCAACGCCCCGTCCGCGCCGACCCAGGCGCAGATCGACGCGGGCGCGGCCCGTTCGACCGTGTCGCACCACGGGCACGGCGGCGACCCCACCGCCGCCGAGGCCGCCGTGGCCGCGTCCGGCACCGCCGCGGTGAACCGGACCAGCCACGACGACCTGCTGCTCGGCCTGGCCGGCGCGGGCCTGCTGGCGGCCACCGCCTCAGGCGTGCACCTGGCCCGCCGGATGCGCGGCGCCGCCGTCTCCGCCTGACGGCCCACGAACGCCTGACGCGAGTCAGGCGGGTGGCGCGGCCCCATCCCCCACGTTCGGGGGCCGCGCCCTCAGTCACTCACCCGCCACCCCCTCTCCCCCGGCGACCCTACGGCCGCCTTAACGGCCTTGACCCCGCCTGCTTGAACCGTCAACTCCTTGCAAAACCACAGGACTTCGCCTTGACGGGCCGGATTGGTCTGGACCATCTTGAGTGCGCCGGTGCGCCCCCACGCACCCGAGCACGGCCCCACCCGTCCCCCACACCGCCAAGGAGGACCCGCCCATGAGGCGCGTCACCCTCTCCCTCGCCGCGGCCGCGGCCCTGATCGCGGCGCCGCTGGGCGCCACCGCCGCCGGCGCGGCCGGAGTGACCGGCCTGACCGCCGACTACGCGGTCACCCAGAGCTGGTCGAACGGCTTCCAGGCCGCGTACACCGTGACCAACCACACCAACGCCACCGTCAACAGCTGGTCGCTCTCCTTCGACCTGCCGACCGGCGAGAGCGTCTCCAGCCTGTGGAACGGCACGCTGACCTCGACCAGCACCTCCACCGGCACCCACTACACGGTGACCTCGCCGTCCTGGGCCGCCCCGCTCGCCCCCGGCGCGGCCGCCCCGGCGGTCGGCTTCGGCGTGACCACCGGCGCGGTGCAGAGCGCCCCGGTCAACTGCACGGTCAACAACCAGCCGTGCGCCGGCGCCCCCGCCGACACCGTGGCGCCGTCCGTCCCGGCCAACCCGCGTTCGACCGGCACCGGGCCCGGCAGCGTCACCCTCGGCTGGGCGGCCTCCACCGACAACACCTCGGTGGCCGGCTACCACGTCCGCGAGGGCTCGACCGTGGTCGCCACCGTGACCGGCACCTCGGCCACCGTGCGCGGCCTGCTGCAGGGCAGCAGCCACACCTTCACGGTCAGCGCCTTCGACGCGGCGGGCAACGAGTCGGCGAACTCGGCCGCCGTCACCGCCACCGCGGGCACCGGCACCAGCGCCGGCACCGCCGCCCCCTACGTGGACCTCGGCGCGTACCCGACCCCCAGCCTGCCCGCGCTCTCCGCCGCCAGCGGCATCAAGGAGTTCTCGCTGGCGTTCATCATCAACGGCAGCCAGCCGTGCACCGCCAGCTGGTTCGGCGCCTACGACCCGGCCACCGGCTGGAACAAGGCCGACATGGACGCCGTCCGGGACGCCGGCGGCGACGTCCGCCCGTCCTTCGGCGGCGCCAACGGCACCGAGCTGGCGCAGTCCTGCACCACGGTGGCCGCGCTGGCCGCCCAATACCAGAAGGTGGTCGACGTCTACGCGCTCGACCGGGTCGACTTCGACATCGAGGGCACCGCCGTCACCGACCACGCCTCGGTCGACCGCCGCTCCGCCGCCCTCGCCCAGGTCCAGGCCGCGCAGCGGGCCAAGGGCCGCGACCTGAAGGTCAGCCTGACCCTGCCGGTGCTGCCCAGCGGCCTCACCTCGGACGGCGTCTACATCCTGCGGTCCGCGAAGAACGCCGGCCTGGCCGTGGACCTGGTCAACGTGATGGCGATGGACTTCGGCGACTGGGCCGCCCCGAGCCCGGCGGGCAGGATGGGCGCCTACGCGATCCAGTCCGCGCAGTCCACCCAGGCCCAGATCCGCTCGGTGTGGACCGACCTGACGGACGCCCAGGCGTACGCCAAGGTCGGCGTCACTCCCATGCTCGGCCAGAACGACACCGCCTCCGAGGTGTTCGGCATCACCGACGCGCAGCAGCTGCTCGCCTTCGCCCAGCAGAACCACCTCGGCGAGCTGGCCTTCTGGGAGATGACCCGGGACGCCAACGCCTGCACCGGCTCGTTGCCCAAGTGCACCAACGTCCCGCAGACGCCGTACCAGTTCTCGAAGATCTTCGCGGCCTACCAGGGCTGATCCGCCCCGCACGCGAACGGGCCAGCGGCCCGGAGCACACCGCTCCGGGCCGCCGGCCCTGCCGGTTCGACCGGCGGGGCCGGTTCCGTCGGGGCGTCAGGCGGGCTGGTGCTCGCCCTCCTTGCGGAGCGTGCCCTCCTCCGCAGGGGTGCCGTCCGCGGAGTCGCCGCCCTCGCCCGTCCCGTGCTCGGGGCGGCCGTGCATCGGCAGCAGGAAGATCGCCGCGAAGACCACCACCAGCAGGCCGACCTCGGCCCACAGGGTGACCTTCTCCGCGCTGGCGAAGTCCGCGGTCTTCAGCCGCTCGAAGAAGACCGTGCCCAGGATGGCGCTGCCCAGGGCCGCGCCGAGCTGCTGCACCGAGGTCAGCGTGCCGGAGGCGGAGCCGGTCTCGTGCGTCTCGACCGAGGCCAGCACCATGCCGAAGAACGGGGCCATCACCAAGCCCATGCCCAGGCCGCTGACCGCCAGCGAGGGCACCAGCTGCCAGGGCGTGACGCCCAGGCCCTGGCTGTCCAGGGTGTAGAGCAGGCCCAGCACACCGGCCAGCATCACCACCAGGCCGACGTGCATGACCTTGCGGCCGTACTTCTGCAGCGCCTGGGAGGCGACGAAGGCGATCACCATGCCGATCGAGGACGGGATGCCGGTCAGACCGGACTTGAGGGCGCTGTAGTGCAGGCCGAGCTGGGTGTAGAGGCTGAACGTCAGCCAGAAGCCGGTCATCGCGGTGAAGAAGACCAGGCCGAGCACCATGCCGCCGCTGAAGCCGCGCTTGGCGAACAGGCTGGGCTCGACCAGCGGGTCCGCCCCGCTCGCCTTGCGCCGGGCCTCGTACCAGCCGAACAGGCCGAACACCGCGACGCCGAGCGCCAGCAGCGCGAACGCCCACAGCGGCCAGTCCTGCTCGCGGCCCTGCACCAGCGGGTAGATGACCATGGCCGCGCCGAGGGCGGCCAGCAGCGCGCCGAGCAGGTCGAGCCGGACGGTCGGGCCCTGCGCCCGGGCCGGCAGGAAGACCCGGCCGCCCACGAAGGCGAACAGGCCGAGCGGGATGTTGATCAGGAAGATCATCCGCCAGCCGGTGCCGGCCAGGTCGGCGTCCACCAGCCAGCCGGCCAGGATCGGGCCGCCGACCGTCGACAGGCCCATCACCGGGCCGAACATGCCGAACGCCGCGCCCTGCTCCTTGGGCGTGAAGATCTCCTTCATGATGCCGAGGCCCTGCGGCAGCATCACCGCGCCGAGCAGGCCCTGCAGCACCCGGGCGGCGATCAGCTGCCAGGGCTCCTGGGCGATGCCGCAGGCGAGCGAGCCGACGGTGAAGCCGGCCGCGCCGATCATGAACAGCCGGCGGCGGCCGAAGATGTCGCCGAGCCGGCCGCCGGTGATCAGGCCGATGGCCATCGCCAGCGTGTACGCCGCGCCGAGCCACTGGATGGTGGACTCGCCGCCGCCGATGTCCGCCCGGATCGCGGGCGCGGCGATGTTGGTGACCAGCGAGTCGAGCAGGTCCATCACCTCGGCGGCGAGGATGACGAACAGCGCGACCCACCGCCAGCGGTAGGGTTCGGCGGCGGCGCCGGAGGGCGGCGCCGCGGTGGTGGGGCCGACCGCGTCGGTCATGACAGCTCCTGTGGGTGCTCCCAGGCGCGGTGGACGGGGGCCGCGCGACTGAACGGTGTTTCTCTGGACGAACACTGTTCTACGAGTCGAGCACCGTTCCCGTCAAACGAATTAACCCTGACTTCTCCCCTACTCCGACCCCGCCCCGCCCCTGACCCGCCCCCGATCCGCTCCCAGCCCGGTCCCGACCCGGTCCCGACCCGCGCCGGGGACCGCCCCGGGGGAACGGCTGCTTCGCCCACCCGTCGAACGGCGTTCGCCGGGAGTACGATGATCGCGGATGGAACGTTCGGCGAAAGCAGGTGGCCCGCTTGTCCGCGCAGATGCCCGAGAACCCGTGGCACAAGCCCCGCAAGGCGGAGCCGCGGCAGCCGCTCAGCCGCTCGCTGATCGTGGAGACCGCGGTGCGGGTGCTGGACGCCGAGGGCCTGTCCGGGGTCACGATGCGCCGGGTCGCCCAGGAACTGGGCACCGGCCCGGCCTCGCTGTACGCGCACGTCTCCAACAAGGAGGAGCTGTTCGAGCTGGTGCTGGAGCGGGTGGTCTCCGAGATCCGGCTGCCCCGGCGCCCGGAGCCGGAGCGCTGGAAGGAGCAGATCACCGAGATCTGCTTCGAGGCGCAGCGGGTGCTGACCTCGCACCGGGACGTGTCGCTGGTGTCACTGGGCAGCATCCCGCTGGGCGAGAGCCAGCTGACCGTCACCGAGTTCCTGCTCGACCTGCTGCTGCGGGTCGGCATGCCGCCCCAGGTCGCGGCCTGGGCGCTGGACGGGCTGGGCCAGCTGATCGACACCGACGCGTACGAGTCCTCGGTCTACGCGGAGCGGATCGCCCGGGGGACGGACATCGACGAGTACTTCGGCCAGCTGCGCACCTTCCTGCTGGCGCTCCCGGCGGACCGCTTCCCGAACCTGCAGGAGATGGCGGACACCATGGTGACCGGCGACGGGGACGAGCGGTACGCCTTCAAGATCGAGGTGTTCCTGCGCGGGCTGGAGACCTACCTGCCGACCGATCGCCGGTCCCTCTGACCGGCCGGTCGCCTCTCCCCCGCATCCGCTTTGACCTGCGCTTTGCCGGCATTTGACCGGGCGCTGAACCGGTGCGCGCGGGTGCGGCGGCAAGGGTTGACGGGGCCCCGGCACAGGTCTATACCAGTGGGCAGTCACGTCAACCTCGGCTAGGCATCCGACCGTTGGGCCGGGCGCGCACCCCCACCTGCGCGCGCCCGGGCCGCGGTCCTCGCCGCCTCCTGGAGAGGTCCTCGATGGAACGCGCACTTCCCCCACACTCCCCCGCCCCCACCCCCGCCACCGGCCCGGTCCGGTCCCGCCGGCCGCGCCGCGCCGTCGCGGTCGCCCTGTCCGTGTTCGGCCTGCTGGCCGGCGGCGTCTGCGCGGTCGCCGCGTCCGGTTCGGCGAACGCCGCGACCGCGGACGGGATCGGCTCCAACTGGTACGCCTCCGCGCCGTACCTGATGCCGGAGGACAACAGCCCGCCGGACGCCGCCGCGGTGATGGACGCCACCGGCCAGAAGGCGTTCCAGCTGGCGTTCATCCTGGCCCAGGGCAACACCTGCAGCCCGTCCTGGGGCGGGACGTCCTCGATCGACACCGACACCACCATGCCCGCCGTCATCCAGACCGTCCGCAACAAGGGCGGCGACGTCTCGGTGTCGGTGGGCGGCTACGGCGGCACCAAGCTGGGCCAGACCTGCGGCACCCCGGAGGCGACCGCCGCCGCGTACCAGAAGGTCGTGACCAAGTACAACCTCAAGGCGATCGACTTCGACCTGGAGGAGCCCGAGTACGAGAACACCGCCGCGATCCACAACGAGATCGGCGCGGCCCGCATCCTGCAGCAGAACAACCCGGGCATCTACGTCTCCATCACCACCGCGGGCACCAACGCCGGCACCGGCTGGTTCGGCACCCAGATGCTGCTGGAGGCGAAGTCCCAGGGCTTCACGCCGAACAACTACTCCATCATGCCGTTCGACGGCGGCTTCAGCGGGGCGGCGGCGCAGACCGACGCGCTGGTGAAGTTCAACCAGATCCTGCAGAACACCTTCGGCTGGACCGAGGCCACCGCGTACGCCCACGAGGGCGTCTCGCTGATGAACGGCCGCACCGACGCCGCCGAGTACTTCCGGCAGGCGGACTTCCAGACCGTCCTGGACTTCGCCACCGCGCACAAGCTGGCCCGTTACACCTACTGGTCCGTCAACCGCGACCGCCAGTGCCCCGGCACGGTCGACCCCGGCCTGTCCGGCGCCTGCTCCAGCGTGGCGCAGAACGACTGGGACTTCACGAAGTACACGGTGAAGTTCGCCGGCGCGACCCCGCCCACCAGCTCCTCCCCCTCGCCGACCGGCAGCAGCAGCACCAGCACCCCGCCCGGCACCCCCTGCGCGCCGCCGTGGGGCGCGGGCACCGTCTACACCGGCGGCAACCCGGTCAGCTACAAGGGCCACAACTACCACGCCAAGTGGTGGACCACGAACGAGGTCCCCGGCAGCACCGGCCAGTGGGGCGTGTGGGCCGACGACGGCCCGTGCGTCTGACCCGCTGACCCGCTGACTGACCCGACCGGCCCGGCCGAACCGATTCGGCGCAACGGACGGGCCGCCCGGTCCCGAGCCTTCGAGCTCGTGGGCCGGGCGGCCCGTCCGCCTTCCCCCGTCGGGGCGTCAGACCTCCGCGCGGTTGCGGAACTCCTCCGCGATCGCACGGGTGGAGGGCAGGTCGGCGAGGGGCTCGCCGACCACTCGGGAGGCCAGCTCGGACGCCAACGTGATGACGTCCTCGCGCAGTTCGGCCTCGGCCAGCACCTTGTCGGCGGCCAGCTGGACCTGCGCCTCGGTCACCAGCCGCTCACGCTGCTGCTGGGCCTCGGCCCGCAGGGCGGCGACCAGGGCAGCGCCCTCCTCGGCGGCGGCCTGCCGGATCGCGGCGGCCTCGTGCCGGGCGGCGGCGAGCTCGGCCTGGAACTCCTGGCGGACGCGTTCCGCCTCGGCCCGGGCCGCCTCCGCGCGGGCGAGACCGCCGTCGGTCTTGTCGTGGCGCTCGGCCAGGGTGCGTTCGATGCGGGGCAGCAGCACCTTGCCGAGCGCCCAGAAGAGGGCGAAGAAGACGATCAGTCCGAGGATCAGCTCGGGCACGTTTGGTTCGAGAGGTCCCATACTCAGTATGCTATCCGGTCATCTGACGAACCGTCTGCCCCGGGTCCGCTCCAGCGCCCTTCCCCGGCACGGGACTTCACCTCCCGCCCAGCCCGACCGGCTAGCCGCCGGTCACTCCGTCGACGTGCTCGCGCAGCAGGTCGGCGTGCCCGTTGTGGCGGGCGTACTCGGTGATGACGTGCAGGTACGTCGTCCGCAGGGACTGCTCCTCGCCGTACGCCGCCAGCAGGTCGTCCAGTGCGGCCCCGGCCACCGCGAGGTCGGCGAGCCGCTGTTCCTCCAGCAGCGCCAGGTACTCGTGCTCGGCCCGCTCCGGCTCCAGCAGGTCGAAGTCGGCGTCCTTGTGGCCCTCCACGAAGTGCAGCGGCGGAACGTCCTGCCCGGCGAAGCGGATCCGGAACCACGTCCGCTCCACCTTGGCCAGGTGGCGCATCAGCCCGAGCAGCGACAGCGAGCTCGCGGGCAGCGGGCGCAGTGCGAGCTGCTCGCCGGTCAGGCCCGCGCACTTGTGCAGGAAGGTGGCGCGGTGCCAGGCGAGGTAGCCGGGCAGCAGCTCGGTCTCGGGCGCGGTGAGCGAGCCGCCGGTGCGGGCGGTGGCGGGGAGGGTCCATGTCATGGGCCCGATCATGCCCATCCCGGGTCGGGGGGCACCAGGGGATTTCCCTCCCGTCCCGCCGGGCCCCGCCCGTCCCTCGCCCACCGCGCCCACCGCGCACCGGCCCGTATCGAAACCGGTCCCGGCGGTTGGTAGCATCGCGGTGAGCCGTGACTGGCGCGCTGGGATGGAAGTCACCATCGGGAAGCGGCTCCGTGCGGTGCCCCCGGGCACCGCGTGCTGTCGCCGTGCGCCTGGGCCGTCCGAATCGTCGCCGTTCCGTACGAGGAGACCGCCCGTGGCCGAGTCCCTGCCCGCGCACACCTTCGGCAGCCCCGCCGCCGACACCGCCTTCCGTAGCGCCCTGGACGTGGTGCGCGCCGTCGAACCCCGGGTCGCCGCGGCGATCTCCGGGGAGCTGGCCGACCAGCGCGCCTCGCTGAAGCTGATCGCCAGCGAGAACTACGCCTCGCCCGCGGTGCTGCTGGCGATGGGCAACTGGCTGAGCGACAAGTACGCGGAGGGCACGCCGGGCCGCCGCTTCTACGCGGGCTGCCGCAACGTGGACACCGTGGAGGAGCTGGCCGCCGAGCACGCCCGCGAACTGTTCGGCGCGCGGCACGCGTACGTCCAGCCGCACTCCGGGATCGACGCCAACCTGGTGGCGTTCTGGGCGGTGCTGTCGCAGCGGGTGGAGAGCCCGGCGCTGCGGCGGGCCGAGGTGCGCAACGTCAACGACCTGAGCGAGCAGGACTGGGCCGAGCTGCGCCGCGAGCTGGGCAACCAGCGGATGCTGGGCATGTCGCTGGACACCGGCGGCCACCTCACCCACGGCTTCCGCCCGAACATCTCCGGCAAAATGTTCGACCAGCGCAGTTACGGCACGGACCCGGTGACCGGCCTGGTCGACTACGCCGAAGTCCGGCGGATCGCCCTGGAGTTCAAGCCGCTGATCCTGGTCGCCGGGTACTCGGCCTACCCGCGGCTGGTGAACTTCCGCAAGATGCGGGAGATCGCGGACGAGGTGGGCGCGACCCTGATGGTCGACATGGCGCACTTCGCCGGCCTGGTCGCGGGCAAGGTGCTGACCGGGGACTTCGACCCGGTGGCGCACGCGCAGATCGTCACCACCACCACGCACAAGTCGCTGCGCGGCCCGCGCGGCGGCATGGTGCTGTGCGATTCCGAACTGGCCGAGCACGTCGACCGGGGCTGCCCGCTGGTGCTCGGCGGCCCGCTGTCGCACGTGATGGCCGCGAAGGCGGTGGCCTTCGCGGAGGCCCGCCGCCCCGAGTTCCGGCTGTACGCCCAGCAGGTGGTGGACAACGCGCGGGCGCTCGCCGAGGGCCTGGCGAAGCGCGGCGCCCGGCTGGTGACCGGCGGCACCGACAACCACCTGGTGCTGGCGGACGTCACCTCCTACGGGCTGACGGGCCGCCAGGCGGAGGCGGCGCTGCTGGACTCCGGCATCGTCACCAACCGCAACGCCGTCCCGCAGGACCCGAACGGCGCCTGGTACACCTCCGGCGTCCGGCTCGGCACGCCCGCGCTGACCACCCGCGGGCTGGGCACGGCCGAGCTGGACGAGGTCGCCGAGCTGATCCACACCGTGCTGACGGCCGCCGCACCGGTCGGCTCCTCGAAGGCGCAGTACGCGCTGGACGCGGCCGTGCGCGACGCCGTCGCCAAGCGCGCGGTCGACCTGCTGGCCGGCTTCCCGCTCTACCCGGGCATCGCGCTCGACTGATCCCCCCTCCCCCGCGTCCCCGTCCGGACGCCGGCCCGGCCCGCCCCGTCGCCACCCCGACGGGCCGGGCCGGCCACTTCCCGGCCGCCCCGGTGCCGCTTCCCAAGCCACCTGCGGAGGAGGCCCGGGAGGCCGCCTAGGATGGCCGGCATGACCGCTGACGAACCGGCGTCGCTCCCGGCGGCCACGACGGACGCCTCGGCCGTCCCCGGGGTGCGCAACTTCCGGGACGCGGGCGGTGTCGGTGCGCTCCCGCGCGGGGTGCTGTACCGCTCCGGGGCACTGGACCGGTTGACGCCCGACGGCGCGCGGACGCTCCACGGCCTGGGGGTGCGCACCGTGCTGGACCTGCGGAGCGCGCCGGAGGCCACCGCCCGGCCGGACGCGCTCGGCGACAGCGGCATCCGGTACCTGCGCGTTCCGGTCTTCGCCGAGCAGCGCTGGCCGGCGGAGCAGGCCGAGCTGTACCCGCTGATGGGCGAGCGGGCCGGGCGGCCCGCGGTGGCCGCCGTCCGGCAGCTGCTGTCGGCGGAGCACCGGGCGGTGCTGGTGCACTGCGCCTCCGGCAAGGACCGCACCGGGGTGGTGGTCGCCCTGCTGCAGTCGCTGCTGGGCGTGCCGGAGGCCGAGGTCACCGCCGACTTCCTCCGCTCCAACGCGGCGCTCGGCCTGACCGCCGCCGGGGCGGGCGCGCCCGGACCGGCCGCACCCGGCCACGGCGCCCGCCCGGTCGCCGCCGTCCACCTGCGCCGGGCGCTGCTCTCGATCCGCGCCCACCACGGCACCCCGGACGGGTGCCTGCGCGCCCACGGCGCCCGGGCCGCCGAACTCGCCGCCCTGCGCGACGCGTTCCCGCCCCGGACGGGGGCCCCGGCCGACGGGTGACCAACCAGCGGACGCCCACGGCGGCCCGGCCGCCCGCGCGGATAGGCTCGCCCCCGCCGCGGCCGGGCGCGCGACGCGTCGGCCGCCGTTCCGCACACCTTCCGCAGGAGAACGCGCATGCTCAAGGTCAACGAATACTTCGACGGCACGGTCAAGTCGGTCGCCTTCACCTCGGCCGACGGCCCGGCGACCGTCGGCGTGATGGCCCCCGGCGAGTACGAGTTCGGCACCGCCGCGCCGGAGGTCATGCACGTGGTCAGCGGTGCGCTGACCGTCAAGCTCCCGGGTGCCGAGGAGTGGCGGACCTTCTCCGCCGGTGAGCGCTTCTCCGTTCCCGGTGACAGCAGGTTCCAGCTCCGGGTCTCGGTGGACACCGCCTACCTCTGCGAGTACCGCTGACCCCACCGTCCGCGCCCCGCACGCCCCGCGCGTCGAGGCGCGCGGGGCGCGGTCGGGAATCGGCCCTCGCCCGTGCCGGCCCATTCCACTCCTTCATGGATGAACGGATCGACGGACGGGCGCACGCTCACACCGTCGCTTCCGGAGCGGGCTCCCGGCGCACGGCCACCGGTCTGTCCTCCACCGGTCGGTTCGCGGGCAGTCGGCGGACGGCGGGGAACAGGAGCAGGGCGAGCGCGGCCGGGACGGCGAGCGCCGTCATCCCGAACAGGGCGGGGCGCACCCCGAGGCCCTCGACCAGCGGGCCCGCCAGCAGGAGCCCGAGCGGCATCAGGGCGACGGACACCAGGTGGTCGTAGGAGCTGACCCGGGAGAGCACCTGCTCCGGGATGTGCACCTGGAGCGAGGTCTCCCAGAGCACGAAGAACAGGGAGACGCCCACTCCGGTGACCCCCTCCAGCACCGCGATCACCCAGACCGGCGCGCCGGAGCCGATGACCACCGCCTGGCAGGAGGCGACCGCCATCGCCACGGCCGCGACGGCCATCGGACGGGCCGGCTTCAGCCGGTAGGCGCACACGTCACCGACGACCGCGCCGACACCGAAGGCGGCGACCACCACGGCCCACGCCCCGGCCCCGCCCCACTCGCGCTTCGCCAGCAGCGGCCCGACGACGAACACCGAGGGCAGCACCACCACGTGGTAGACGGCTATCGCCAGCATCCCCGACCACACCCACGTCCGGCCGCGCACGTGCCGCCAGCCGATCCGCAGTTCGGCCAGGAAGCCCAGCCGCTCGACCGGCTCCGCGCCCTCGGCGGCCCCGGCCCCGCGACCCACGCCGCCGTCACCGACCGCGCCCAGCCGGGCCAGCACGGCGGCGCTGGCCGCGAAGCTCGCCGCGTCCACCGCCAGCGCGCCGCCCGGACCGACCAGGACGATCAGCACGCTGGCCAGCGCCGGACCGGCCACCAGGCTGGCCGACTGCACGAACCCGCGCAGGGCGTTCGCCTCGCGCAGCCGGTCGGCGGGGACGAGCAGGGGCAGCAGGCCGGTGGAGGCGGGCAGGAAGAAGGCGTCCGCCACGCCGAACACCGCCGTCAGCGCCGCCAGCAGCCCGACCCGGGCGGTGCCGGTGAGCAGCAGGACGGCGATGGCCGCCTGGACGGCGCAGCGCACCAGGTCGGAGGCCAGCATGATCCGCTGTCTGGGCAGCCGGTCCGCCCAGACGCCGCCCGCGAGCGTGAACACCAGCAGCGGGAGCAGCCCCGCCGTGGCGACCAGGCCGACGTCGGTGGCCGAGTCGCTGATCGACAGCACGGCGAAGGGCAGCGCCACGAACGACACCCGGTCGCCCAGGACCGACAGCGACTGGCCGACGAACAACCTGGCGAACCGGCGCTCGACGCGGAGCACTTCGGGGACCAGCACGCGCACGGGAGTTCCTCCACGGACTCGGTGACACGCCCGCGGGGAGAGCGAGCAGGGTGATCGTAGGAAGTCCGACGACGCCCTGTCGCGCCGTTTATCCACAACACGGAAAATGCCCGCTTTGGCCCCGACTTGCGCCCGGTCGAAGGAACTTGACGCCCCGGGCCTCCCGCCCCGGCACGCCGGGATCCCGCCGGCCCCGCTCCGGTCCCGCCGCCCGCCCCGCTCCGGTCCCGCCGGTCGGCCGCACTTCTCCAGCCGACCGACCGACGATGCGCCCCACGGGGCGTCCGCCGCCCGAGAGATCGTCAACAGGTCGCCCACACACCAGGCGGACACCGCCGTGACGCAGGCGTGATCCGGGCGCGACGAGCTTGTGATTGCCACGTTCGAGTGAATAGGCTCCTCCCTGCCCGCACCGCCGGGCCCCGCAGCGCGACAACGCCGAGCCCTGTCCACCGCGCTTCCGGGTCGACCACCACAACCCTTGGACAGGGGCGGGGGAACCACGTTCGTTGCCGTTCCCCACGGCTAGGGGTGAAGCCGTCCGCGCCGGGTGACCGGGGTGCGGCGGCCGGGCCTCCCTCCCGGTCCGAACCCGACAGCTCACCTCGCAGGCGTGCGGAGAGGATCTCGCATGCTCTTCACGGGTTCGGGACGTCATCGCCGGCAGAGCCAGGC
Organism: Kitasatospora sp. NPDC015121; assembly: GCF_055562955.1. Classification (NCBI taxonomy): domain Bacteria; kingdom Bacillati; phylum Actinomycetota; class Actinomycetes; order Kitasatosporales; family Streptomycetaceae; genus Kitasatospora; species Kitasatospora sp. NPDC015121. The sequence goes on along the minus strand of NZ_JBVHEH010000021.1, from coordinate 55,003 downwards.
GGAGAAGACCGCCGAGCGCGCGATCGCGGCGGCCGGCGTGGCCGGCGTCGGCATCGCCCTGCCGCTGCTCGCCGTGACCGGTGCGCACGCCGCGCCCAGCGCGGTCTGGGACCGGGTCGCCGAGTGCGAGAGCGGAGGGGACTGGGACTCCAACGCGGGCAACGGCCTCTACGGCGGCCTGCAGATCAACGCCCAGCGCTGGACCGACTACGGCGGCACCCAGTACGCCCCGCTGCCGGACGGCGCCACCCGCAGCCAGCAGATCGCCGTCGCCGAGCGCATCCTGGCGACCGAGGGCCCGTCGCCCTGGTCCGGTTGCGCGGACGGGGCCGGGCTGGGCACCGCCAGCGCGCCGGGCGTCGTGGACGACAACGACTCGGCGAACGAGACGGGTTCGCTGCGCGGCGCCCGCGGCGTCGCGGCGGTCAACGCCGCCCCGGACGGCAGCACCGCCCCGGCGGACGGCACCGCGCCGGTGTTCTCCGGCCTGCCCGGCTACGACCCGGTCTCGCACGTGTACTGGTACGAGAAGAACGGCGCCTGGTTCTGGACCAGCCACCGGAGCCTGTACGAGCGCTACATGCAGTTGACGCACCCGCAGCCGCAGCCGAGCACGCCCGCCCCGGGCGCCCCGGCGACCACCCCGGTCCCCGGCACCTCGGCCACGCCCGCTCCGGACGCCTCGGCCACGCCGACCGTCCCGCCGGCCTCCCCCGGCACCCCGCTGGTGCCCACCGATCCGACCAGCGACCCGACCACCGACCCGACCGCCACGCCCACCCCGGGCACCCCGGGCACCCCCGCCGACGGCGGCACCGGCAGCGGCGGGAACGGGAACGGCAGCGGCCTGGTGCCCACCGCCCCGGCGGTCCCGAGCCCGGGCGGCTCGACCGCGCCCGCTCCGGACGCCCCGGCCACGCCGGACGCCCCCACGGCCCCGGCGACGAGCGCGACCCCGTCGGTCTCCGCGTCCACGCCCGCGGACGCGGTGGCGGACGCGACCGGCACCCCGGCGGCCCCGGCCACCGGGTCCGCGCAGCCGTACACCGTCGGCCCGGGCGACTCCCTGGCCTCGATCGCCCGCCACCACGCCGTGGACGGCGGCTGGTCCGAGCTCTACAAGTCGAACCAGCAGGTGGTCGGCGAGGACCCGGACCTGATCCGCCCGGGCCAGGTGCTGGACCTGAAGTGACGCCCGGCCGGGCCGGCCGCCGTCACTTGGGGACGGCGGCCAGCCCGGTGCAGCCGCGCAGGCCGTCGCGGCGCTGCTGGGCGGCCTTCGCGGCGTTCCCGTTCTGCGGGACGGGCACGCCCCGGCCGTCGATGTGGGCGGGGGTGAAGGCCTCGCCGGTGACGCGGCCGTCGGCGGTGACGGTGAGCGTGGTGACGCCGGTCTCGTCGGAGGCGGTGTAGTTCGAGGTGCCGTACCAGAGGAAGTTGCCGAACCCGTAGGCGACGTAGGTCTTCCCGAGCATGCCCGCGCCGAGCATGGTGTGGGCGTGGGTGCCGACCACGGCGGTCGCCCCGGCGTCGGCGAGCTTCTTGGCGAGCGAGGTCTGCGCCCGGGTCGGGCAGGCCACCCCCTCGTCGCCCCAGTGCAGGTAGACCAGGACCACGGGCGCCTGGGCCTTCGCCTCGGTGACGGCGCGCAGCAGCGCGGTCTCGTCGAGGGCGGAGGCGATGCCGGGCTTGTGCGCACCGGCCCGCCACTTCTGGTTGGTGATCTCGTTGACCTGGCTGGCTCCCAGGACGGCGACCCGCACGCCGCGCACGGTGCTGACGTGCGGGGCGTACGCCTCGGCGGCGTCCTTGCCGATGCCGACCACGGGTATCGGGGAGGCCGCCTTGGCGGCGAGGGTGTCGGCGAGGCCGTCGGGGCCGAAGTCGACGGCGTGGTTGTTGGCCTGGGAGACCACGTCGACGCCGGCGTCCTTGAGCGCGTCGAGCGCCTTGGGGGTGGTGCGGAAGGTGTAGGTCTTGGCCTCGGCCTTGCCGCGGCTGGTGATCGCGGTCTCCAGGTTGAGCACCGACAGGTCGGCGGCGGCCAGCGTCGCGGCGATCGGGCCGAGCGCGGTGTCGGCCTTGGCCGCGGCGAGCCGGGAGGCGGTCCGCCCCTCGAAGTGGACGTCCCCGGCGAAGGCCACCGTGATGGTGCCGTCCGCCCCGCCGCCCTTCGTCGCCCCCGCCGCCGGCGCCGACCCGCTCGCCGACCCGTCGGCCGGGCCCGGGGCGTCCGGCACGCCCGGCGTGCTCGGCCCGCCCGAGGCGCCGGACGCCGTCCCGCCGGTCACGGAGCGCTCCTGGGAGGGGTCCGGCCCGCCGCAGCCGGTGACGGCGGTGAGCAGAAGGACGGCGGTGGCGGCGGCTGTGGTGCCGGCCGTGGCGCGACGCATGAACGGACCCCCCGGATGCTTCGGTGACGACGCACTTTATCCGTGCCGTTCGAACACCGGAAGTCCACCCGGACACCACATGGTCACGATTCCCGTCCGCTCAGTGCGCCACGTCAGTGCACCACGCCGGCGGCGCGCAGCAGCCAGCGGTTGGTCCGGCCGACCAGCCCGGCCCGGTCGAGCACCGAGACGACCTTCTGCGCCATCTCGACCTTGGTGGCGCGCCAGTGCGGGTTGGCGCGGGCCACGGCCCGGCCGGCCTTGGGGTCGATGCCGACGGCGGCGTAGAGCCGGGGGTGGATCAGCGCGGTGGTCGCGTAGTAGACGATCAGTCCGATGAACAGCTGCTCGTACCGGCGGCGGAGCGGGCCGAGGCGCTTGCGGACGAGCTCCTCGCGGGCGTAGCTGATGTGCCGGGCCTCCTCGATGACGTGGATCCGGGAGACCTGGCGGGTGAGCGGCTGGAGGGTGTCGTCGTTCATCACCTCGCGCTGGAAGGCGTCCAGGATCTCCTCGACGTACATGGTGCCGCCGAAGGTCTGGCTGTGGGTGGAGATCGCCTTGAACAGCCGGCCGAGGTTGTGGGCGACGAATCCGGCGCCGTAGGCGGGGACGCCCATCTTGGCGATCATGCGGGCGAACATGATCGAGTGCCGGCACTCGTCGGCGATCTCGGTGAGCGCGTACTGGACGTGGTTGCTGGTGGGGTCCCGGTCGAAGGCGTGGCGCAGCAGCATCTGCATGAGGATCTCCTCGAACCAGATGCCGACGCTGGCGATGGAGGCGACCTCGTGCTTGGAGAGTTCGATCCGCTGCTCGTCGGTCATCCGCTCCCAGAGGGCGGTGCCGTAGAGCGAGAGGTGCCGGGGCGGGCAGTAGTAGGCGCCGGGGACGGGGTCGGCGTCCCAGTCGACGTCGGTGAGCGGGTTGAACGAGAGCTTCGCGGAGGAGGCGAGCAGGCGTTCGGCGGTGCGCTCCCGGTCGGGGGCGGTGCGGGTGGGCTGGGGCGGCATGCCGGGCTCCTTCGCGGTGGGGGGGCGGTGAGGGTGGAGTGGTGGCACTGCCGCGAAGGTAGAAGTTATTAGACTTTCCGTCAATACACTGCGCGCGAAGCGGTGCCGCTCCGCCCCGGACGGGTTGTCAAGCGGGCCAGCCCGCCGGGTCCCGCCAGGCGGCCAGCTCCCGCCCGCTGGTGAAGCGCAGCCGCCGGCCGTCCACCGGGTCGGTGAACTCCAGCGAGCGCGCCAGCAGTTGCAGCGGACGCCGGTAGTCCTCGGGGTCGCCCTCGCCCAGTACCTCGGGGTAGAGCGGGTCGCCCAGGATCGGCAGCCCCAGCCCGTTCATGTGCACCCGCAGCTGGTGGGTGCGCCCGGTGCGCGGGGCCAGCCGGTAGCGGCCCAGGCCGCCGCGCTCCTCCACCAGCTCGACCAGGCTCTCCGCGTTGGGCTCGCCCGGCACCTCGTACGCGTCGAGCCGGCCGCGGTCCTTGACGATCCGGCTGCGCACCACGACGGGCAGCCGGGCCGCCGCGTCCGGCTCGTGGCGGGCGACGGCCTCGTACTCCTTGACGGCCTCGCGGCGTTCGAACAGGCCCTGGTAGGCGCCGCGCAGCGCGGGGTCGGCGACGAACAGCACCACGCCGGCGGTGAGCCGGTCCAGGCGGTGGGCGGGGCTGAGCCGGGGCAGGTCGAGGTCGCGGCGCAGCCGGGCGAGGGCGGTCTCGGTGGCGTGGCTGCCGCGCGGGGTGGTGGCCAGGAAGTGCGGCTTGTCGGCGACCACGATCCGCTCGTCGCGGTGCAGCACCTCGACGGGGAAGGGCACCACGGGTTCGGGCGGTCCGGGTTCGCGGTGGAACCAGACGTGGCCGCCGGGCCGGTAGGGCGTGTCGGCGGCGACCGGGCCGTCGGCGGCGACGAACTCGCCGGCCGCGAGCATCGCGGCGACCCGCCCGTCCCCGGCGGCGGCGCCGTAGCGCTCCTCCAGGTAGGCGCGGACGGTCGGCCAGGCGCCGTCCGGCGGAAGCCTGACGTGCACGGGGTCGATTCCGTCGCGCTGCGGCAGCGGGCTGACGGGGGCGGGTTTCCTACGCACCACCGCGCGCCACCTGGGGTTCCGTCCGACGGGTGTCCATCCGGTCCACCCTAACGGCAGGTCACCCGTCTGGGCGCGGGCGCCCCGCCGTGCGACGATGGCAGGGCGGTCCCCGCCCCCGGAACGACAGGTGGCCAGATGGACACCGACAAGCAGGGCACGATCCCCCGTACCCGTCCCACCTCCCCGCTCGCGGCAGGCGGCGGGGCGGTGCCGGACGGCCTGCTGTCGATCCCGGTGGCCACGGCGCTGATCGCGGCCGACGGCCGGATCCTGCACTGGAGCCCGGACGCGGAGGCGCTGCTCGGCTTCCCGCCGACCGGCACGGTGGGCCGGCGCGCGGCGGACATCCTGGTCGGCCCGGAGCGGCGCCCGGCCGCCCTGGAGCTGTTCGGCCGGATCCTCAGCGGCCGCCCCTGGGCCGGGGTGTTCCCGGTGCGGCACCGGGACGGGCACCTGGTGCGGCTGGACTTCCGGACCTTCCCGGTGCTCGACCGCAGCGGCTCGCCGATGGTACTGGCGGTGGCCTCGGACGTCAGCGAGGTGCGCCGGCTGGCGGCGGACCTGGCGGTGCTGGACGGCTTCTTCACGCAGTCGCCGGTCGGCATGGCGGTCTTCGACCCCGAGCTGCGCTTCGTCCGGCTGAACGAGGCGCTGGCCCGGATCAACGGGCTGCCGGTGACCCGGCACCTGGGGCGGCGGCTGTCCGAGGTGCTGCCGGGCATCGACAGCCGGAAGGCCGAGGCGACGATGCGCCGGGTGCTGGCCGACGGCCGGCCGCTGGTGGACGCCCGGACGCACGGCCGGACGGCGGCCGACCCGGAGCGCGAGCACGCCTGGTCGGTGTCGAGCTTCCGGCTGGAGCAGCCGGACGGCACCGTGCTCGGGGTGAGCACCACGGTCGTCGACATCACCGACCGCTTCGAGGCGGAGACCGCCGCCGAGGCCGCCCAGCAGCGGCTGGCGCTGCTGAACGAGGCCTCCGCCCGGATCGGCACCACGCTGGACCTGGCCACCACGGCCCGGGAGCTGGCCGAGACCGCCGCGCCGCGGCTGGCCGACACCGTGGTGGTCGAGGTGCTGGACGGCCTGGTGCGGGGCGAGCCGGCCGCGCTGCCGACCGGGGCGGACCGGACCGCGGTGCTGCGCCGGCTGGCGTTCCACACCGTCCCGGACAGCGGGATGACCCCGATCGCCCCGGTGGGCACCGTGCAGCGGCTGCACCCGAGCACGCCGTACGCGTGGGCGCTGTCGCACGGCAAGCCGGTGCTGGTGCCGAGCACCGACGGGGCGGCGATGAACTGGTTCACCGACGACCCGGTGCGCGGCGGGGCGATCCGGGCGCAGGGGGTGCGCTCGCTGATGGTGGTGCCGCTGATCGCCCGGGGCGCGGCGATCGGCACGGCGACGTTCTTCCGCTCCCGGACCGGGACGCCGTACGACCGCACGGACCTGGCACTGGCCAGCGAGCTGGCGGCCCGGGCCGCGGTGTCGATCGACAACGCGCTGCTGTACACCCGGGAGCGGGACGCCGCCGAGCAGCGGCAGCGGGCCCTGGAGGCGGCGGAGGCGGCGCAGCAGCGGCTGGCGCTGCTGAACGAGGCCTCGACCCGGATCGGCACCACGCTGGACCTGGCGATCACCGCGCAGGAGCTGGTGGACGTGGTGATCCCGCGGTTCGCGGACTTCGCGACGGTGGACATCCGCGAGGCGGTGCTGACCGGCGAGGACCCGGAGCCCGTCCCGGAGTCGGGTGCGGTGCCGCTGCGGGCGGTCGCGGTGGGCGAGCGGGCCGGCGGCACGCTGCTGACCGGGGCGGCGGACCAGGTCGGGTCGACCTCGCACTCGGCGAAGCTGTACGCCCGGGCGATGCGCACCGGCAAGCCGATCCTGGTGCCGCACGTGGACGAGTACGAGCTGCGCCGGATCGTCGCGCACCCGGACCGCGTCCAGCCGGGGCTGGACGCCGGGATCCACTCGTACCTGATGGTGCCGCTGCTGGCCCGCGGCCAGGTGCTGGGCGGGGTGGAGTTCGTCCGGCTGGCCAACCCGGAGCCGTTCACCCCGGCGGACCTGGCGCTGGGCGAGGAGCTGGCGGCGCGGGCGGCGGTCTGCATCGACAACGCCCGGCTGTACCGGCGGGAGCGGGACACCGCGCTGACCCTGCAGCGCAGCCTGCTGCCGCAGGACGTGCACCGCACGCCGGGGCTGGAGATCGCGCACCGGTACCTGCCGTCGACGGTGGGTGACGAGATCGGCGGCGACTGGTTCGACGTGGTGCCGCTGACCGGCGGCCGGGTCGCGCTGATCGTCGGCGACGTGATGGGCCACGGCATCCGGGCGGCGGCGACGATGGGCCAGCTGCGGACGGTGGCGCGGACGCTGGTCACGCTCGACCTGGACCCGGCCCGGGTGCTGCGCCGGCTGGACGAGGCGACCGCGCAGCTCGGCGAGGGCCAGTTCGCGACCTGCGTGTGCGCGGTGTTCGACCCGGTGGACGAGGAGTGCATCCTGGCCTCGGCGGGCCACCTGCCGCCGGTGGTGTCGGAGCGGGACGGCCAGGCCCGGCTGGTGACGCCGCCGCCGGGCGCGCCGCTGGGCGTGGGCGGGGTGCCGTTCGAGTCGGTGCGCTTCCCGCTGCGCGCGGACGGGCTGCTGGTGCTGTACACCGACGGCCTGGTGGAGCGGCGCGGGCAGGACCTGGACGAGGGCCTGGAGCTGCTGCGCGAGACGGTGACGCACCGCCAGCCGACCCTGGAGCGCGGGTGCGACGCGGTGCTGGGGGCGCTCGGGGCGACGATGGGGCAGGACGACGTCGCGGTGATCATGGCGCACGCGGGGGCGGTCGGCGCGGACCGGCTGGCGACCCTGCCGCTGTCGGGCGACCCGGCGCTGCTGCGGCAGGCCCGGGAGTTCACCCGGCGGACGCTGGCCGACTGGGGGCTGGCCTCGCTGGTGGAGCCGGTGGTGCTGCTGACCGGGGAGCTGCTGGCCAACGCGGTCCTGCACGCCGGGTCGCCGCTGCAGCTGCGGGTGTTCCGGGGCGCGCTGCTGACGGTGGAGGTGTCGGACGCGGACAGCCGGGAGCCGCGGCTGCGGCCGGTGGGCGAGCACGACGAGGGCGGGCGGGGGATGCTGCTGATCAACGAGCTGGCGCACCGCTGGGGCAGTCGGGCGACCAAGGACGGCAAGGTGGTCTGGTTCGAGATGGAGCTGCCGGTCCGATCGTCGCACTGAGTGGGCGTCAACTCCCTTTTCCGGCAGGCCCGTCAACCGCCGGGGTCACCGCGTACGGCATCCGGCGGTACGCGGCTCACCCGTCGCGGCGGTGCGTGTGCCCCGGCCGGGTGACCGGGCGGCCCGCGGCGTGCGGTGCGGGCCCGCGGGCGCCGATGATCGTCGCGTCCGGCACCAACCCGCGCTCGACGCCCCGGCGTTCGGCGCCAAGCTTGGAGAACTCGATGCGTTCCAGCCTTGCCAAGGTCACCACCGCCACCCTCCTCACCGGGCTCGCCCTGCTCGGCGGCGCGGGCACCGCCTCCGCGCACTCGCACCACCATCACCACCACCAGGACGCGCACCCGCACGGCGCGCTGGCGGTCGGCGGCGACGCGGCGGCCCAGGGCGGCGACGCGGGCGCGGTCGGCGGCGACGCCTGGGCCGAGGGCGGGGACGCGCTCGCGGTCGGCGGGGACGCGGGCGCGCTGGGCGGCAGCGCCGGCGCGGTGGGCGGCGACGCCTGGGCCGAGGGCGGGGACGCGGGCGCCGTCGGCGGCGACGCCGAGGCGCTGTGCGGCTCCGCGCTGGCCGTCGGCGGCGACGCCCTGGGCAACGGCGGCGACGCGCTCGCGGTCGGCGGCGACGCCTTCTCCTCGCACTGACGCCCCCTCACCGGCACGGCCGGGCGGTCCCCCGCGGGCCCGCCCGGCCCCCGCGCGTCCGCCGGGGGTCCGCTAGGAGAGCGGGGTGACGTACGCGCCGGAGATGCCGCCGTCCACCAGGAAGGTGTTGGCGGTCATGAAGGAGGAGTCGTCGCTGGCCAGGAAGGCCACCGCGGCGGCGATCTCCTCCGGTTCGGCGAACCGGCCGAGCGGGATGTGCACCAGTCGGCGGGCGGCGCGCTCCGGGTCCTTGGCGAACAGCTCGCGCAGCAGCGGGGTGTTGACCGGTCCGGGGCACAGCGCGTTGACCCGGATGCCCTCGCGGGCGAACTCGACGCCCAGCTCCCGGCTCATCGCCAGCACGCCGCCCTTGGAGGCGCTGTAGGAGATCTGCGAGGTCGCGGCGCCCATCACCGCCACGAAGGACGCGGTGTTGATGATCGAGCCCTTGCCCTGCCGCCGCATGTGGCCGATCGCGTACTTGCAGCACAGGTACACCGAGGTCAGGTTGACCTCCTGGACGCGCTTCCACGCCTCCAGGCCGGTGACCAGGATCGAGTCGTCGTCCGGCGGGGAGATGCCCGCGTTGTTGAACGCCACGTCGAGGCTGCCGTAGCGCTCGACGGCGGTGTCGAACAGCGTCCGGACCTGCTCCTCGTCGGTCACGTCGGTGCGCACGAACAGGCCGCCGACCTCGTTGGCGGCCTTGGCGCCGCTCTCCTCGTCGATGTCGGCGCACACCACCTTGGCCCCCTCGGTGGCGAAGCGGCGCACCGTGGCCAGGCCGATGCCGCTGCCCGCGCCGGTGACGACCGCCACCCGGCCGTCGAGTCGCTTGCTCATGTCGCTCATTCCTCCGTGGCGATGAAGACGTTCTTGGTCTCGGTGAAGGCGTGCAGGGCGTCCGGGCCGAGTTCGCGGCCCAGGCCGGACTGTTTGAAGCCGCCGAACGGCGTCCAGTAGCGCACCGAGGAGTGCGAGTTGACGGACAGGTTGCCCGCCTCCACGGCCCGGGCGACCCGCAGCGCCCGGCCCACGTCGCGCGTCCAGATCGATCCGGACAGGCCGTACTCGGTGGCGTTGGCGATCCGCACCGCGTCGCTCTCGCCGCGGAACGGGACGACCGCGACGACCGGGCCGAACACCTCCTCGGTGAACGCCCGGTGGTCGGGGGCGATCGGCGCGAGCACCGTCGGCGGGTACCAGAAGCCCGGCCCCCCGGGCGCGCCGCCGCGGAACGCCACCTCGGTGTCGCCGTCCACGTAGGACGCCACCCGGGCCCGGTGCGCGGCCGAGATCAGCGGCCCCATCTCGGTCTTCTCGTCCGCCGGGTCGCCGACCCGGACGCCCCGCACGGCGCGCTCGAAGCGCTCCATGAACTCCTCGTACGCGCTCGCCTCGACCAGGATCCGGGAGCGGGCGCAGCAGTCCTGCCCGGCGTTGTCGAAGACGGCGTACGGGGCGGTGGCCGCGGCCTTCTCCAGGTCGGCGTCGGCGAAGACGATGTTGGCGCTCTTGCCGCCGAGTTCGAGCGTGACCGGCTTGACCTGGGCGGCGCAGCCGGCCATCACGGACCTGCCGACGGCGGTGGAGCCGGTGAACACCACCTTGCGGACGTCCGGGTGGGTGACGAAGCGCTGCCCGACCACCGGGCCGCGGCCGGGCAGCACCTGCAGCACGCCCTCGGGCAGGCCCGCGCGCAGGGCGAGTTCGGCCAGCCGGAGCGCGGTGAGCGGGGTGAGCTCGGCGGGTTTGACGATGACGGTGTTGCCGGCGGCCAGCGCGGGGGCGAGCGCCCAGGCGGCGATCGGCAGCGGGAAGTTCCACGGCACGATCACGCCGACCACGCCGAGCGGTTCGTGGAAGGTGACGTCGAGGCCGCCGGCCACCGGGATCTGCCGGCCGAACAGCCGCTCGGGCGCGCCGGCGTAGTACTCGATGACGTCGCGGGCGTTGCCGACCTCCCAGCGGGCGTTGCCGATGGTGTGCCCGGCGTTGGCGACCTCCAGGGCGGCCAGCCGCTCGCGTTCGGCGTCCACCTCGGCGGCGAAGCGGCGCAGCAGCCGGGCCCGGTCGCCGGGCGCCACGTTCCGCCAGCTCTCGAACGCCGCCGCGGCGCGGGCGATCGCCGCGTCGGCGGCGGCCGGGCCGGCGAGCTCGACGGTGGCGATCACCTCCTCGGTGGCGGGGTTGACCACCTGGTACGGGTCGGACTCCTGGGACACCTGCTCCTCCTCGCTCTCGGGTCCGGGTCGGGCTCGCCTCACAGCCGTTCGAAGCCCCGGCGGCGCTCCCAGTCGGTCACCGCGGCGTCGTAGGCGGCGAGTTCGACCCGCCCGGCGTGGGCGTAGTGCCGGACGACGTCCTTGCCGAAGGCCTCGGTGGCGGCCTCGCTGCGGTCGAAGCGCTCGACCGCCTCGCGCAGCGCCGCCGGCACCCTGGGCGCGTCGGAGGCGTAGGCGTTGCCGGTGAACTCCGCCTCCAGCGGCAGCTGCCGCTCCACCCCGTGCAGCCCGGCGGCGATCAGCGCGGCGACCGCCAGGTAGGGGTTGACGTCACCCCCGGGCACCCGGTTCTCGAACCGCAGCGACGCCCCGTGCCCGACCACCCGCAGCGCGCACGTCCGGTTGTCGCGGCCCCAGGCGATCGCGGTGGGGGCGAAGCTGCCCGGCACGTAGCGCTTGTACGAGTTGACGGTCGGGGCGAGCAGCAGCGCGAACTGGTCGAGGCAGGCGAGCTGCCCGGCCAGGAAGTGCTCCATCGTCCGGGAGAAGCCGTGCGGGCCCCCGCCCGGGAAGACCGGGCGGCCGTGCTCGTCGCGCAGGCTCAGGTGCACGTGGCAGGAGTTGCCCTCGCGCTGGTCGTACTTGGCCATGAAGGTGAGGCTGACGCCCTCCTGCGCGGCGATCTCCTTCGCGCCGGTCTTGTAGACGGCGTGGTCGTCGCAGGTGGTCAGCGCGTCGGCGTAGCGGAAGGCGATCTCGTGCTGCCCGAGGTTGCACTCGCCCTTCGCGGACTCCACCGTCAGCCCGGCCCCGGCCATGCCGGTGCGCAGGCGGCGCAGCAGCGGCTCGATCCGGGCGGTGCCGAGGATCGAGTAGTCGACGTTGTACTGGTTGACGGGCGTGAGGCCCTGGTACTGCCGCTCCCAGGCCTGCTCGTAGCTGTCCCGGAACACCATGAACTCCAGCTCGGTGCCCACGTACGCACCCCAGCCGTAGGCGGCCAGCCGCTCCAGTTGGCGGCGCAGCACCTGGCGGGGCGAGACCGCGACCGGGGAGCCGTCCTGGTGGGCGAGGTCGCACTGGACCATGGCGGTGGCCGGGTGCCAGGGCACCATCCGCAGGGTGGTGAGGTCGGGGGCGAAGACCAGGTCGCCGTAGCCGCTCTCCCAGGAGGAGACGGCGTAGCCGTCGACGGTGTTCATCTCCACGTCCACCGCGAGCAGGTAGCCGCAGCCCTCGGCGCCGCCGGTCAGCACCTCGGCGAGGAAGTGGCCGGCGTCCAGGCGCTTGCCCTGCAGGCGGCCCTGCATGTCGGTGACGGCCAGTACGACCGTCTCCACCGCGCCCTCGGCCACCAGTTCGCGCAGCCGTTCCACCGTGAGCCGTGCCCCGGTCATCCGCCCACCACCTCCGCCACCCGGCCCACCGCACGCGGGCCGGTCCGCCACAGCGACGATGATCCCGCCCCGGGCGCGAGCGCACCAGGGGCCGCGCGGGTGTCGCGATGTTCCGACGAACCGTCAGAAGATCGTCCTGTCGGGCGAGATGACTACCCGTCACCCCCTCTTTCCCGCCCCGTCATGCCGCTCGGGTGGAAATCCGATTGCCCCCGGCCCTTCCAGCTGCTTCGGTGGCGCGTGCCCGATCGTCCCCTCCGCTCCGGAGTCCACCACCCGTGACCTTCCGTCTGACCGCCCTCGCCGACCCCGCCGACAGCCCCTTCGGACGCCGCCTCGCCTGGCTGGCCGCCGCCCCCGACGGCACCCCGCTCGGCAGCGCCTTCCTGCGGCTGTTCGCCTCTCCCGGCCAGTCCCACCTGGGCGAACTGACGCTGGACGTGCACCCCGCCGAGCGGCGGCGCGGCGCCGGTTCGGCCCTGCTGGCGGCCGCGGTGGCCGCCGCCCGGGAGGACGGCCGCCGCTCGCTGCTGGCCCAGGCCGTCGAGGGCTCCCCGGGCGACGCCTTCCTCTCCGCCCGCGGCTTCGAGCGGGCCCTCGTCCTCGAGTTCGCCCGCCTGGACCTGACGGAGACCGCCACCGGTGCCACCAGCGCCGCTGACGGGCTGCCGCCCGGCTACCGGCTGGTCTCCTGGACCGGCCGCTGCCCCGAGGAGTGGCTGCCGGCCTTCACCCGCGCGCGCACCGCCATGGACGACATGCCGATGGGCGACACCGGGTTCGGGACGGTCGCCTGGGACGAAGAGCGGGTGCTGTCCGCGGCGCGGGCCGTCGCCGACCGGGGCGAGCTGCTGCACACCGTCGCCGTGGCGCGGTCCGCCGGGGGTGACCTGGTCGGGTTCAGCGAACTGGTGCTGCCCGCCGACCGGACCGGCGACGCCCAGCACTACGGCACGGCCGTGTCGCCCGCCCACCGCAGGCGCGGCCTGGCCCGGGCGATGAAGGCCGAGGCGATCCGCTGGACGCGGTCCGAGCACCCCGGGATCACCGGCCTGCTGACCGACACCGCCGACCACAACACCGGCATGCTGGCGGTCAACCGCGCCCTGGGCTACCGGCCCACCCACCGCTCCGTCGAGTTCCGCCTCCCGTTGTGAGCCCGGCGGGCCCGTCGGCGCGGGCGGTGCCCGTCCGGCCGACGCCCCTGCCGGTAATCCGGTTGTCCGCCCGCGGCCGCCCTGGCAGGCTGCCCGTCATGTCCGCTCACGAACCACCGGCCTCCCTCTCCGCGTTCTTCACCGACGGCCGTCTGACGTCGCTCCCGCGCCGGCCGGCCCGCCGCACCGCCCTGCTGGAGCACCTCGCGGGTTCCCTCTTCGACCCCGCTCGCTCCTACACCGAGCAGGAGGTCAACGCGGCACTGCTCACCGTCCACTCCGACACCTCCATGCTCCGCCGCTACCTGGTCGAGGCCCTGCTGCTCACCCGGGCCCGGGACGGGTCGAGCTACCGGCGGACCGCCGTCGACCGCGACGCCCCGGCCGACGCTCACCCGCCCGCCGCGTAGCGCCAGAACTCCCGCATCCACGGCGGCGGGGCGGGGTCCGTCATCTCCCGCTGGGTGAGCAGCACGGTCACCAGCCCGGTCGACCGCACCACGTGGGCGGCGGTGCCGGTGCCACCGACCCAGCCGTAACGGCCCGGCACGTTCCACGGCTCGCGGCGGGCCACGTCCACCGAGCCGCCGTAGCCCCAGCCCTGGCCGGCCAGGAAGAGTTCGCCGTCCGCCCGCTGGCGCTCCGTCAGGTGGTCGGTGGTCATCAGCCGCAGCGCTTCCGGGGAGAGCACCCGGTGTCCGTCCTCGGCGCGACCGCCGGAGCGCAGCATCCGCAGGAAGGCGAACACGTCGTCGAGCGTGGAGAGCAGGCCGCCGGCCCCGGACGGGAACGGGGGCGGGGAACTCCACTGGCCGTCCGGCGGGTCGGCCACCGCCAGCGTGCCGTCCGGGTTCGAGCGGTACAGCGGGCCGAGGGTGCCGGGTGGCGCGTGGAAGGCGGTGCGGGACATGCCCAGGGGGTCGAACAGCCGCTCCGCCAGCACCTGTTCGAGCGGCCGGCCGGTCGCCCGGGCGACCAGGACACCCTGGAGGTCGGAGCAGGTGTTGTACAGCCAGGCCTCGCCGGGTTGGTGGAGCATCGGAATGCCGGCCAGGGTGGCCGCCCACGCGTCGGGCGGCGCCACCCGCTGCGGTTGCGGCGGCCCCTGCCCCAGCTCCGCGACGAGCGGGACCAGCGCGGGCAGGGTGAAGTCCGACGGGAAACCGTAGCCGGCCCGCGACTCCAGGATGTCGCGCACCGTGAAGGGCCGGGCCGCCGGGACGGTGTCCGTGACCGGGGAACGCGGCGTCCGCACCACGCGCCGGTCGGCCAGCTCGGGCAGCCAGCGCTCGACCGGGTCGTCGAGCGCGAGCACCCCGTCGTCGACCAGTTGCAGGACGGCCGCGGCCGTGACGGGCTTCCCGACCGAGGCGATCCGCACCGGCGACTCCCGGTCCAACTCGCCCACGGCGGCCGTCTCGACCCGCTCCTCGCGGGCGACCAGGGCGACCGCCCCGGGCACCACACCGTCCGCGAGCCAGTGCTCCAGCACCGCCCGCAGGCCGCGCGCACCGCCCGGCGCCCCCGCCGAACGCGCCTCACCCATCGTGTTCCCCTTTCCACACCGGCGCCCGGTCCGCACCGCCCGCCCCCGCCCCGGGAAGCGACCACCGATCACCCGGCCCCGTCACGGGCTACCCGCGGACACGCCGGCTCCCCCGGCCGAGCTCGCCGGTCCCGACGCCCCGCCGGAGGGGGCCCCAGGCGCCGAGCCGGAACCCGAGCCGCCACCGGGTGACTTGGGCGACCCGGACGGGCCGGACGAACCGGAGTGGCCGGGCGAGCCCGACGAACCGGACGACGGCGCGGAGGACGCGCCGGAGGACGGTGCCGAGGAGGAGCCGCCGGACGGCGTGCCCGTCCCGGAACGGCTGCCGGACGAACCCGGGCCGGACGGGCTCGGCGAGGCCGATCCGTCGCTTCCGCCCGTTCCGCCCACGGGTCGCTCGAACTGGCCGCCGGTCGTCTGGTCCACCAGCACGATCTGGGTCACCGGCACCGCCGCGGGCTGCACCGTCACCACCCCGTCCGGGTGGAAGGAGGGCCAAGCCGTGCCCGTGTACGTGCCGCCCGTGCCGGTCGGCGGTGTCAGCGGGTTGCCGCAGGCGCAGCGCGCCCGGGGCACGCCCTGGCTGTCGACCAGCACGGCCGTCCCGGACTGCAGGACGGCCTGGTAGGGGGTGGCCTGTCCGTTCTGGTAGCCGTGGTTGGTGACCCGGGTGTCCTGGCGCAGTACCACGGGGGTCAGTTCGTGCAGGTAGCCGTCGATCTGCGAGCTGTCGATGCCTTCGACACCGGCCCAGGCGCGGGCCTTGTCGGGGTTGGCGGCGAGGTAGCCGGAGAGCTTCGGCACGTCGCAGCTGGCCGCTTCGTGGGTCCCGCCGTACAGGCCGGGCCGGCTGCCCTCCACGGTGCCGCCGGAGGCGCTGGGGCTCCCGGCGGCGGACGGGGTCGCACCGGACGAGGCGGCCCCGCCGGGCGAGGGGGAGGCGGGCGAGCCGCCGTTGGCGACCGAGTCGGTGAACGGTTCCCGCCCGGCGGCGGACACCGGCTGCATCTCGACGGCCTGGGCGCTGCCGCCGCCGGACCCGCCGGTGGCGACCACGCCGAGCGCGATGCCCAGCCCGGCGACGAGGACCGCTCCGGCGAGGACCGGTCCCCGCCGCCACCACGGCCTCCCGCCGCCCCCGTCCCCGCCGGAGGGGGCGCCGTCCCCGGCCGTCGGCCGCCCGCCTCCCGGCGGCACTGCGCCGCCACTGGCCGCCGACCCGCCGCCGCTCCCGCCGTCCCCCGGCGGCACTCCGGCACCGGACCCGTCCGACGGCCGCGTCCCCCCGGCCGACAGCGGCCCGGAGGGCGGTCCCGCCGGTCCGGCCGCGCCCTCGTCCCCGGGCGCAGCCGGTGGCGACGCCCCCGCCCCGCCCGTCCCGCTGCCGGCGGCCCCGAACGCGGCCGGGGCCGATGCCGGGTCAGGACCCGGAGCGGGCCCCGGGGCCGAGCCCGGAGCCGTCCCCGCACCAGCGGCCCGTTCCACCAGTTCGGTCGGCGGCCCTTGCGTGCCCTCCGCGCCGGTCGCCGCCGCGTCGGCCGCGCCGGGCCGGACCACCTCCGTGGGCGGTCCGGCCGTCCCGCCCACCACTTCGGTGGGGTGGTGCGGCGGGGGCTGGGCGCCGTCGTTCCCGCTGTCCGGTTCTTCGGGTTGCCGGGGTGTCGGCTGCTCGGTCACGGGACTGCCTCCCGGTCGGACTCCCCCGAGTCCACGTGCGCACCCACCATTGTCCGCCCGGCCTCCCGAACCCGCCGCCCCGCGGCGTGCTCCGGTGCCCGGTGCGCCCGTCCGTGGCGACTCGCCGTCCGCTGCGGCCTGTCGGAAGCTGGAGGGGTCGGCCGGTCCGGGTCGGCGCCCGGGGGGCCGCGCTCGAAGGGCCGGTGAGACGTGTGTCTGGTGCCGCCACCCCCGCGAACCCCCGCACACCGCCGCCGTCACCGCCCCCGCCACCACCCCGGGCTCCCGCGCCCGTGGCGGTGCTGCTCTCGGCGCTGGTGACGGTGGTGGGCGCGCTGGCGGCGATGGCCCTGGTCGGCGCGCTCGGCCTGTGGCTGGCGGGTGCGGACGAGCTGCCGGGCGGCGGTTTCGGCGCGGTGCTGGCGGCCACGCTGCTGATGGCGCTGGGTGCGCCGGCGCGGCTCGGCGGCGACGCGGCCTTCGTGGCGACGGCGCAGGGCGGGATCGCGGCGATGCCGCTGTCCGTGACGCTGGTGGGGGCGCTGGTGACGGCGTACCTGTTCGTGCGGCCGCTGCGCCGGCACGCGGTGGTGGGCGGGCGGCCGCTGCTGGCCCGGGTGCTCGCGCTGGCCGCCTGCTGGACGGTGGCGGTGCTGCTGCTGTCCGCGGCGGCACGGCACTCGTTCACGGTGTCGACGGGCGATCCGCTGCTGGACGAGCTGGGCGGGGCGTTCGGCGCGGCGCCGACGGTGGGGTTCCGGGTGGATCCGGGCCCGGCGGTGGGTTTCGGCCTGTTGTGGCTGGCGGTGGTGGTGCTACTGGCGCTGGCGGCCTCGCGCCGGGCTCCGCTGCCGACCGCCCTGGTGCGCTGGCACGGCACGCTGCGGCCGACGGTGCACGCGGTGCTGTCACTGCTGCTGGTGTACGTGGGGCTGGCGCTGGTGGGCGCTCTGGTCGCGGCGGTGGCGGGCAGCGAGCCGCGCGCGACCTTGGCGGTGGTCTTCCTCGGCCTGCCGAACCTGGCCTGGCTGGGGTTCGGCCTGGGCCTGGGCGCGTCCTGGCACGGCCACGTCACGGAGAGTCTAGGCCTGCCCTTCCCGTACCCGCTGGCGGCGGTGCTGCGTTCGGGGCGGGACGTGACGCTGGACCTGGGTTCGCTGGCGGAGCAGAGCGGTTGGGCGTGGCTGCTGCTGCCGCTGGCGGCGTTGCTGGTGTCGGCGGCGGGCGTGGCGGCGGCGCTCCGGACGCGTCCGCCGCTGCCGCTGTGGCGGACGGTGGTGCAGTCGGCGGTCGTCCTGGCGCTGGCGGTGCTGGCGATCGGGCTGGTGACCCGGGTGTCGGCGGTGTTCGGGCTGTCGCTGCTGGGCATGGGTGGCGGCGGCCGGACGGTGCTGGAGCCGAACCTGCTCACCGCCGTCCCGATCGCCGCCGGCTGGGGCGCCCTTGCCGGTCTGCTGGGCGCGCTGCCGGCCCGCGCCGGCCGCACCGCCCGCCGCACCGCCACCCGAACCCCCGGCTCCGCCTCCGGCGGGGAGGGTCCGGGGCGGCGGGCGGGGCCCTGACGGTCCGCCGCCCGCCGGGGCCCCTTCGGTTCGCCCGTGGTCAGCCGTCGATGCGGTGCTGCGTCCAGAAGGACGTCAGGTCGACGGTGGTCGCGGCCTGCGCGGCGGCCTTGAACTCGGCGGTGGTGGAGATCCCGTACCAGTGCGCCGCGGCGTAGTCGCGCAGCAGTGTGGTCATCGCGGTGTCGCCGATGGTGCGGCGCAGGTCGTGCAGGGCGCACTTGCCGTAGCCGTAGACGACCGTCGAGTAGCGGGAGGAGTTGGCGTCCCAGTAGGCCATCGGGTTGCTGATCTTCTCGGCGGAGGACGCCCAGGAGGTGCTGTTCCAGCAGTTGGTGCCGGTCTTGCCGAGGGCGAGGTCGGTGGCGTAGTCGGTGAAGGCCTCGTCGAGCCAGGGGTTGTCGTACTCGTCGTCGCCGACGATGCCGTACCACCACTGGTGGCCGATCTCATGGGTGAGCGCGGTGGTGGAGACCAGGTCGAGGACGAAGCCGGGGTACTCCATGCCGCCGAACCAGAAGTTGTTGTCGATCACGGCGTCGAGCTCGCCGTAGGGGTAGGCGCCGAACCGGCCGGCGTGCGCGTCGACGGCGCTCCTCGCGGTGCTCAGCATGGACTGCGCGTCGCTGGAGCTGATCCCGCTGACCGAGTAGACGTTGATCGCGGTGCCGGCCGCGGAGGTGCCGGAGATCCTGCTGAACGGCCCGGCGGCCCAGGCGAACTCGCGGACGTTCTTGGCGGTGGCGGTGGTGACGGTGCGCCCGCTGCCGCCGGGGGTGTCGACGGAGGTGCCGGTGGCGGGGACGAGCAGGCCGCTGGGGTGGTCGAGGGTGACCGTGTAGTCGGAGGCGAGGGTGTAGAAGGACTCGCCGTTGTTGGTGTACGGGTCGAGGTGCCAGCCGGCGGCGTCGCGCACGGCGAGGACGGGCAGCGCGTTGCCGACGAAGGCGAACGCCCCGTCGCGGCCGAACCGGTCCGCGCCGGAGGGGACGGCGATGGACAGGTCGAAGCCGAGGCTGCCGCTCTGGCCCTGGGCCAGCGGCGCGGGCAGGGTGACCTTGAGCGCGGTGCAGTCGGCGCTGAGCGCGCCCGCGGTGCCGCCGGTGAGGTTGCGGACGGTGACGGGCGTGCTGGGGCAGCTGCCGTGGGCGTTGTCCCAGAGCCGCAGGTACACCTCGGTCAGCGGGGTTGCCGAGGGGTTCCCGAAGGCGACGCTCTGGTGTCCGGTCCAGGTGGCGCCGCTCGCGTCGCTGCTGAGGCTCACGGTGTACCCGGCGGGCGCGGGGGTGCGGGTGGCGTCGGTGCCGGGCGGCGGGGTGGTGGTGCCGCCGGAGGCGTCGAGCGCGAGGTCGTCGAGCACGAAGCTGGTCTGCAGCCCGGAGTCCTCGACGCCGCCGAAGGAGAGGCTGACGGTCTGTCCGGCGTACGCCGACAGGTCGAGCGTCCTCTTCTGGTAGCCGGTGGCGGCGTCCAGGTTGGAGTAGGTGGCGAGGACGGTGCCGCCGACCTTCGCGGTCAGCTTGTCGTACGCGGTGGTCCTGCTGGTCTCGGCGGTGTCGACGTGCAGCCAGAAGGTCAGGGTGGCGCTGGTGCAGCCCGCCGGGAGGGTGACGGTCTGCGCGAGGGTGTCGGTGTGCGCCGATCCGTAGCCGTCCAGCCAGGCGTAGGAGGTCCCGCCGTGCGGGCTCTGGCTGCCGCCGCTGGTGATGACGCCGCTGGACGAGGTCCAGGGCGCGGTGCCGGACTCGAACCCGCCGTTGGCCAGGACCTGGGCCGGCGTGCAGGTGGCGGCCTGCGCGGCGGCTGCGGTCGGGCCCGCGTTCGCGGTGCCGGCGGCGACGAGCACGGTGGTGCCCAGGACGGCGGCGGCGCGGGTGGCGAGGGCGCGGAGTCTGTCGCTCATGGTGCTCCTCTCGGTCGCCAGGGTCTGTGGGGGCCCTGGCCGAGGGGCAGACTGCCAGCAAACATCCAGTTTTGAAAGGTGCATGCCACCGATCGTTACGCCCGGAAGGGCGGGGGGAACGAGGACGGCGCCCGCTCAGGGCTCGAACACCGGCCGCGCCCAGTCCGGCGGTCGCGGCGGTTCCTCCACCCGCGAGGAGCCCCCGCCCCGCGCCACCGCCCCCGCTCCCCCCGCCGCCCGCGTCGCCCCCGCCGCCCGCAGCGCCGCGACGAACTCCAGGCAGCTCCCGTACCGCGCGTCGGGCCGCTTCGCCATCGCCCGCTCCAGCGCCGCCCCCACCCCGGCGGGCAGGTCCGGGCGCTGCTCCCGGACGTCCGGCGGCGGGTCGTTGAGGTGCGCCCAGAGCAGCGCCAGGTCGTCGTCGCGCCGGTAGGGCGGGCCGCCGGTGAGCATCTCGAACACCACGCAGCCCAGGCTGTAGACGTCGCACCGCCCGTCCACCGGCTTGCCGGAGATCTGCTCGGGGGCCACGTAGTCGAGCGTGCCGACGAACTGGCCGACGGTGGTGAGGCCGGTCAGCGAGAGCGACTTCTTGGTGAGTCCGAAGTCGGTCAGGTAGGCGTGCTCGGGGTGGTCGGGGTCGGTCCCCTCGGCGATCAGCACGTTGCCGGGCTTGACGTCCCGGTGGACCAGGTCGTGGGCGTGCGCGGCGTCCAGCGCGCTGGCCACCTGGACGGCGATCCGCACGGTCTGGGCGCGGCCCAGCGGCCCCTCCCGGTCGAGCAGGGCGCGCAGGTCGCGGCCGCGCACGTACCGCATGGCCAGGTACAGCACGCCCTCCACCTCGCCCGCGTCGTAGACCGGGACGATGTTCGGGTGGTCGAGCGACGCGGCGATCCGCGACTCCCGGACGAAGCGCTGCCGGAAGGTCTCGTTGCGGGCCAGTTCGGGGGCGAGCAGCTTGACCGCGACGGTGCGGCCGAGCCGCAGGTCCTCGGCCCGGTAGACCACCGCCATGCCGCCCCGCCCGAGCACCCGCTCCAGCCGGTAGCCGGCCAGCGTCCGGCCGTCCAGCTCGCCCGGCCCGGCGGCCGCCGGGGACGGCTGCCGGGGCTGCTCGCCGGGCACGGGTCAGCTCCGGCCGTCGCGGTCGGCGGTCGCGTAGGTCTGCAGCTGGGCGGCGTCGCAGTAGTACCAGCGGCCCCGGTCGAGGTCGAGCAGCCAGGCGTCCGGGCCGTCGAGGACCGCGCCGAGCCGCAGGTCGCGGGTGCCGTCGCGGAAGGCCTCCAGGTCGATCCGGCCGGCCGCCCAGTCGTCGACCAGCCGCCGGTAGGTGGCCAGCGAGCGTTCGAGGGCGGCGAGCAGCGGGCGCGGGTCGTCGGTGGTGGCGAGCGGGCCGCCGGCGCTCGGGGGGCGTTGCGGGAGGGCGACCAGCAGCCGCCCGTCGACCCAGGCGCTCCAGCCGTTGGAGCAGACGATCCGGGCCCAGTTGCCGTGGGCCTCGGCGAGCGCGACCGGCAGCAGCGGGTCGAGCGGCACTCCGGCGGCGGCCGGGTCGGGCGCGGTCCAGGTCGGCAGGCCGTCGGCCGGGACGACGTGGGTGGGCCGGAATCCGTCGGGCGGGCCCATGCGCTACCGCCGCATCACGGCGGGTTCGTGCCGGCGCAGCAGCCGGGCGACGACCAGGCCGTAGGCGACGGCCAGCACGACCAGCATGCCCATGTCGAGCAGCCAGACGCCCTGCCGGTGGGCGAACAGCGGGTCGTCGGTGAGCGCGCCGGGCACGGTCGCGTGCAGGTCGATGGTGGCGGCCATGGCGCCGAGCGCCCAGCGGGAGGGGACCAGCCAGGACAGCTGGTTGAGCACCGGGATGTGGTCGAGCTGCAGCAGCGCCCCGCAGAACACCACCTGGACGATGGCGACCAGCACCAGCAGCGGCATGGTCACCTCCTCCTTCTTCACCAGCGCGGAGATCAGCAGGCCGAGCATCATCGCGGTGAGCGAGAGCAGCGCGACGGCCAGGGTGATCTCCAGCAGCGGTGGCAGGAAGACCCCGCTGCCGCCCTGCGGTCTGAGCCGCACGCCGATCAGCGCGACCATGGTCAGCACCACCGACTGGACGACGGTGACGGTGCCCAGCACGACGACCTTGGAGCACAGGTACGCCGATCTGGACAGGCCGACGGCGCGTTCGCGCTGGTAGATCGTCCGTTCCTTGACCAGTTCGCGGACGGCGTTGGCCGCGCCGGTGAGCACGCCGCCGACGCACAGGATCAGCAGCGCGTTCAGCGCGGTGTCCTGGTTCAACCGGCCGCCGGCCAGCGCGTGCGCCATCGCGCCCATCACGAACGGCAGCGCGATCATCACGGCGAGGAAGGTGCGGTCGGCGGCGAGCGCGCTGGCGTACCGGCGGCACAGCGTGCCGACCTGGCCCGGCCAGCTGCGGGGTTCGGGCGGCGGCGCGGGGGTGGCGTCCGCGGGCAGCGCGCGTTCGGCGGGGGCGGGCGCGCCGGGCCGGTCGCCGGGCCGGTCGCCGGGGCGGCCGGCCGGTCCGGCGACGTACGTGCGGTAGGGGGCGGAGGCCCGGAACTCGCCGGCCCAGTCGCGGTCGCTCTGGTTCTCGAACGCCTCGAACGCCTCCGGCCAGTGCGCGAACCCGAAGTGCCGCAGCGTCTCGCCGGGCGGCCCGTACCAGGCGATCCGCCCGCCGGGGGCGAGCAGCAGCAGCCGGTCGCACAGGTCGAGGCTGAGCACGCTGTGGGTGACCACGATGACGGTCCGCCCGTCGTCGGCGAGGCCGCGCAGCATCTGCATCACGGACCGGTCCATGCCGGGGTCGAGCCCGCTGGTGGGTTCGTCGAGGAACAGCAGGGACGGCTTGGTGAGCAGTTCGAGGGCCACGCTGACCCGCTTGCGCTGGCCGCCGGAGAGGCTGGAGATGACCTGGTCGGCGCGTTTGCCGAGGCCGAGCTCGTCGATCACCTCCTCGACCCGGGCGGCCCGCTCCTCGGGCGCGGTGTCGTCGGGGAAGCGCAGCTCGGCGGCGTACGACAGGGCCTTCCGGACCGGCAGCTGGGTATGCAGGATGTCGTCCTGCGGGACGAGGCCGATCCGGCGGCGCAGTTCGGCGTAGTCGCGGTAGAGGTCGCGGCCGTCGTAGCGGACGGTGCCGCGGTCGGCGGGGCGCAGGCCGGTGAGCGCGTTGAGCAGGGTGGACTTGCCGGCGCCGCTCGGCCCGGCGACCGCGAGCAGGCACTTCTGGCCGACCGGGAAGGTGACCTGGTCGAGCAGGGTGCGCCCGCCGTCGACCTGGACGGTGAGGTCCTCCACGTCGAGGTCGATGTCGCCGCTGTCGACGAACTCCTGCAGCTCGTCGCCGACCAGGCAGAACACCGAGTGGCCGATTCCGACCAGGTCGCCGGGCCCGACCGGGGCCCGGCGGACGGCCTGGCCGTTCAGGTAGGTGCCGTTGTGGCTGTCCAGGTCGGCGATCTCGTAGCGGCCGTCGGGCGTGGCGCGCAGTTCCGCGTGGTGCCGGGAGACCGACAGGTCGCCGACCACCAGGTCGTTGTCGGTCGCGCGGCCGATCCGCACCACCCTGGTCGGCAGCGGCATCACGCTGGACGGCGGCCGGCGGGAACCGGTGATCGCGGTCAGCGCGGACGGGCGGTGGCCGGGCAGCGGGTGCACGGCGGTCGGCTCGGGCAGCGCGCTGAACGTGCAGCGCGGCCCGTCGCCCGGGCTGCCCAGGCAGAGCACGGTGCCGGGCTCGACCTCCAGGTGGACGACCCGGTGGCCGTCGGCGGCGTAGGTGCCGTTGGTGGAGCCGGTGTCGTCGACGATCCAGTGGCCGTCGCCGACGTGCAGTTCCGCGTGGTGCCAGGAGACCCGCGGATCGGTCAGCACGATGTCACTGGTGGGGTCGCGTCCGAGGGCGTACCTGCGGCTCGGGGTGATGACCGTGGAGTCGCCACCGGTTTCCAGGATCAGTTTCGGCGCGGTGAGCGCACCCTCTCGCTCTCCCATACGTCGATGCTAGACCGCGCGGCGAGCACCCGCCCGGGGGGCGGTTTTCGGCCCTTCGGGTGACAGTGGGAAGCGGTCGCCACGGATCGGGTACCTGTGGGGTCGGGACCGAGCGGCCCGTTGGGCGGCGGATGGGAGCGGGCTTGTGAACACCTGGGCAACCTGGACCACTCAGGGGATCCTCTCCGGGCACGGCGGCGTGAAGACCGTCGAGATCGGCGTCATCACCGGGGACCTGACGGTGCACACCATGTGGATCGAGGGCGAGGCGCGGCTGACCGTGCAGTACAGCGGCGCGCTCGACTGGTTCACCGTCGAGGGCAGCCCCGTGGCCGCCGCGGACGAGGCGGCGGCGCGCGAGGTGCACCAGCACATGGTGGAGGCCGTGAAGACGGGCGGGGGTGCGACCGCCCCGCGGGCCTGATCCGGGCGAGCCCCCCGGGCCGCCGCCGACGCGCCGTCGGCCGCGACCCGGGTTTCGTGCGTCCTCCCGGCCGCCGGACTCACGGGCAGGAGTAGTCGAACACCGCCTCGGCCGGGCGGGCGCCCGCGGGCTCCAGCACCTCCAGCCGGGCGCTCGCGGCGAACTCGCCGCGCCCCTGGAAGGTCCACTCCAGCGTCACCCCGGTGCGCCGGTGCCCGGCCGCCACGTGCTGGACGACCGGCCCCGAGTCGGTGCCGTCGCTGCGCACCCACCGGTAGCGCACCTCGCCCCCGCCGCCGTCGGTCTCCAACGTCCCGGCGATCACGGCGGTCCCGTCGCACCCGGGCCCGGCAGCGGGGGTGGTCACCGCCACGCCGACCACCCCGACGGGGCGCCCGTACCGGTCCCACAGCAGGTAGCCGAGCAGCACGAGCAGCAGCACCAACGGGACCAGCAGCCACCTGTCCCACCGCCGCGAGGGCGCCGCCGCGACCGCCTCCCCGCGCCACACCGCCGCCGCCCCCGGCGGCACCCCGGGCCCGAACCGCCGCAACCCGCCCGCCGGCCCGGGCCCGGGAACGGGCAGCGTCTGCGCCGGATCGATCCGGACGGTCTCGGCCACGGCGCCCAGCTCCACCGTCACCTCGGCGCCGCCCAGCCGGACGGTCCGCGAATCGTCCCGCGGGGCGGCGGGCCGCAGCTCCACGGTCGGATCGGGCGGAGCCGGCCTGCGAACGGGCCCGAGCCGGAAGCCGGGGTCGGGGGGAAGGTCGGTCATCGTCGCTCTCCGCTCACCTGAGGCAGAACACGGGGTACGGACCGCCGGCGGCAGGCTTCTGGGCAGCGGGGTCGCTGGTCACCACGACCCGCGCGTCCCAGGTCCGGCAGCCGGTGGTGAGGGTGCTGGTGATCCGGGTCGTCCCGACCGGTACCGGGGCGGACGTGGTCGTGCCGACCAGCGCGCCGGACGCGTCGTCGTACCAGGAGAAGGTGAGTGTCGCCGTACCCTTCCCCCGGACGGTGACCGGAACGGTCGCCGACACCGCCGTGTTGCCGCCCCTCAGCGACGGGGTGCCCAGCACCACCACGACCGGTGGCGCGGTACTCGGCGTCGGGGTCGGTGTGGGACTGGGACTGGGCGTGGCCGTCTGGCTGGGGGTCGGTTTCGGGGTGGTGCTGGGCTTCGCCGTCGGGCTCGGACTCAGGCTCGGGCTGGACGACGCGCTCGGGCTGGTCTCCTCGGTGGGCGGGGCCGACGGCGACGGGCCGGGGCTCTCGCTGGGCGGTGCCTCGCTCGCCGGTGGGGCGGCGGGTCGGACGCTGGTGGTGGCGGGCGGGGCGGTGGCCGGGCGCGGGTCGGCGACGGTGCCGTTCTCCCCGGCGGAGGCGACCGTCGCGAGCGCGCCCGCGACGAGGACGATCGCGCCGACGGTGGCGATCAGCCTCCCCCGGAACGGGACCCGCGGCGCAGGTCGCGGCGCGGCCAGCACGGTCGTCGCGTACGAGGTCGCGCCGGGCAGCGCGCCCTCGCCGAGCGCGGACGGCAGCAGCAGCGGCAGCAGGGCGACGAGGGCGGCCAGCCGCTTGCGTCCGCGCTCCTCCCAGTCCGCGCCGTAGGCGGCGCCGGCCGCCGCCTCCAGTTCGCCGACCAGGGCTTCCGCGCCCGGGGGCCGCTGTTCGGGGGTCTTGGCGAGTCCGGCGCGGATCAGCGGACGGAGGGCCTCGGGCGCCTGGGTGTCGGGGATCTCCGCCTCGGTGTGCTGGACGGCGAGCTCCATCAGCGTGGTGCCGGCGTACGGCTTGGCGCCGGTGAGGCACTCGAAGAAGGTCGCGGTGGCGGCGTACACGTCGGTGGCCGGGGAGGCGGGACGGCCGGCCCACTGCTCGGGGGCCATGTAGGCGGGCGTGCCGGCGACGGTGCCGCCGGTGCCGTCGCGCACCGCGATCCCGAAGTCGACAAGTTTCGACTCGCCGTCGGCCGTGACCAGCACGTTCCCCGGCTTGTAGTCGCGGTGCACGACGCCGGCCCGGTGCGCGGCGGCCAGGCCCAGCAGGGAGCCCTTGAGGACGGCCAGGGCGGCCTCGGGACCGGTGCCGCCCTCGGCGCGCAGCAGGTCGCGGAGCGAGACGCCCTCGACGAGCTCCATCACGATGGCCGCGCCGTGCGGGCCCTCGACGTACTCGTACAGGCGGGTGACGTGCGGGCTGTCGAGGGCGGCGAGCAGTTCGGCCTCGACCCGGAAGGCGGCCTGGTCGGGGTGGTCACCGAGCAGGTACTTGACGGCGACGGGGGTACCGGTGGCCAGGTGGCGGGCGAGGACGACGCGGCCGGACGCTCCGGCGCCCAGTTCGCGTCCGTGCGCGTAGTCGGGGAGTTCCCAGCGGGCGTCCCGCGCGGGTCGGTCGGCCGGTCCGCCGTCCGGCTGTCGGTCGTTCGTCACCTTGTCCACCCCCGGCGTCCCCGTGCTCCGCGGGGGCGCCCCGTCCGTCGCCTGCGGGCCGGCGCGGGTGCGCGGCCACCGGGAGTGACGCGCCCCCGGCCGGGCGGGTTCCGGCGCGGGGGCGGGGGAAGGTCACGATTCGGCTGTTTCGCACACTGATCGTCGGAGTTCGCCGGAACGGGCCGTCAGCGGGCCCGACGCGGCCCGGGCGGCGGGCCGCCGCCGGTCGGTGCGCCGCCACCGGCGGCGGGTGGTCACCAGGCGCTGTCGGAGGGCGGCGCGCTGCGGCGGCGGGCGGATTCGGCGGCCTCGGCGGCGGCGGAGCCCCGGTGGATCAGCTGCTGACCGAGGGCGGTGAGGGCGCGTCCGACGGCGAGTTCGTCGCCGATCGCCGGGTCGGCCGGGTCCTGGCGGCTGCGGTGGGCCTCGGCCTCGACCTCGATCAGGTTGACGCCGGTGTCGAGGACGGCGTGCGCCTGGGTGAGGTCGCCGGCCTCGACCACCCGCAACCGGACCGACCACTCGCTGCTGTGCGGTTCGGGGACCGCCATGTGCCCGCTCACCGGCGCTCCTCCTGCTGCGGGTCGGCGACCGGGTCGCCCTCCGCCTGGGACTCCTCCCGGGCGTGCATGGTCTGGTAGGAGGTGATGCCCTCCTCCGGGTCGGCGGCGCGGACGTCGTCCTCGTCCCGCCGGGCCTTCTCGTCGAGCCTGTCGCTCATCTCGGACATCCCGGGCTCCTCGCTCTGGCCCCCGCTCTCTCCCTCCAGCGTGCCCCCGCGGGCGGTCTCAGTCGAGTTCGGCCAGCAGGTCGGGGTTGACCAGCGCGACGACCGTCCGGACGTCCGCCGCCGCGACGGCGGGCCACAGCACGGCGCGGGCCGCCCGGTAGCGCTCGGCCAGCCGCTCCCGGTCCGCCGCGGGGAGCAGCGCGGCGCGGTCGGCGCGGGAGTTGTGCGCGTTGTCGGCGATCTTGACCAGGGTGGCGGCGTGGTCGGTGGCCACGTCCAGCAGCATCGTCCGGTAGTCGGTCCCGGGCTGCCGGGTCACCCGCCGGACGGTGGCCACCACGGCGGCGGGCACGCCCGCGGCCAGCAGCTCCCCGGCGGTGAGCGGGGTGTCCTCCAGCACGTCGTGCAGCAGCGCGGCCATCCGCAGGCCCGTGCCGAACGGCGCGACCCCGGCGGCCACGGCGCGCACGTGCTCCACGTACGGGACCCCGATCCGGTCGTACTGGCCGGCGTGCGCGCGGGCGGCGAGCGCGTCGACCTCGTCGAGGGTCAGGAACGGCGCGCTGCTCATGGTGGCTCCCCTTCTCCACTCCGTCCGGAGTACTCTGCCCGAAGTGCTCTGTCCGTCGTGCTCTGTCCGTCGTGCTCTGCCCGTCGTGCCTCGTCCGTGGTGCTCCGCCCGGCAGGGCCCTCGGCCGCACCCGGAGTGTTCCACGCGACGTGCTCCTCCCGTTCGGGGGCCGGCTCCCGGGGCACCGCGACGTATAGTCCGGTTGACCGAAGGGAGGGATCGTCCGGTGCGGGTGACCCCGATCTCCCCGGAGCGGCTGGTCTCGCTGCTCGCGGGGCGGATCCACGAACTGGCCGACGACGACCGGCGGCTGCGGGTCGCGTTCGACGGCGCGGCCGCCGCCCGGCCCGGCGAGCTGGCGGACGCCCTGGTGGAGCCGCTGCGGGTGCTCGGCCGACCGGTGCTGCGGGTGTCCGCGGACGACTTCCTGCGCCCGGCGTCGGTGCGCTTCGAGTACGGCAAGCAGGACGCCGACGCCTTCCACGACCTGTGGCTGGACCAGGGCGCGCTGCTCCGCGAGGTCCTCGACCCGCTCGAACCGGGCGGTGACGGCCGCGTCCTGCCCACCTTCTGGGACCGGACGGCCGACCGCGCGACCCGGGCCCGGTACGTGCAGCTTCCGCCGCGCGGCGTGCTGCTGCTGGACGGGCCGCTCCTGCTCGGCCGCTGGCTGCCGTTCGAACTGGCCGTGCACCTCGACCAGTGCGCCGCCGCGCTGGCCCGCCGCACCCCGGAGGCCGAGCGCTGGACGCTGCCGGCGTTCGAGCGCTACCGGGCCGAGACCGATCCGGGCGCGCTGGCCGACCTGACGGTGCGGGTCGAGGACCCCCGGCATCCGGCGCTGGTCGAACGGGACTGATCCCCGGGACTGACCCCGGCCCCGGGGGGCACCGGCCCGTCAGCCGGTCGGCACCGGGCCGTGCTGGCAGCGCGGGCACCAGTAGGCGACGCGATCCCGGTCGTGCCTGGCGGTGCGGATCGGGGTGCCGCAGCGCCGACAGGGGCGGCGGGCCCGGCCGTACACCCAGTGCTGCTGGCCGGGCCGGGGGTCTCCGGTGGTGACGTGGCCGGGCCGCAGCCGGTTGGCGTCCAGCAGCTGCCGGGCGCCCTCCAGCAGTTCGTCCGGGTCGGCCAGTTCGCCGACCGGCAGCCAGGGGGTGACGCCGGCCAGGAAGGGCAGCTCGTTGGCGTACACGTTGCCGATGCCGGCCAGGGTGCGCTGGTCGAGCAGGGCCGTGCTGACCGGGCGCAGCGGGTCGGCGAGCAGGCGGCGGCGCGCCTCGGCGGTGTCCCAGTCCGGGCCGAGCAGGTCGGGTCCGAGGTGGCCGACCACCCGGTGCTCCTCGGTGGTGCGCAGTAGTTGGACCACCGGCAGCCGGTAGCCGACGGCGGTGGCGTGCTCGGTGCCGAGGACCACCCGGACCTGGAAGGCGGGGCCGCCGCTCCAGCGCTCGCCGGGCCGGAAGGTCCGCCAGCGGCCGTCCATCCGCAGGTGGGTGTGGAGCGTCACGCCGCCCTCGAACCTGGTCAGCAGGTGCTTGCCGCGCGGCACCGTCTCCAGCACCCGGCGCCCCGTCAGGTCGGCGGTGGCGTGGGCCGGGACGCGGAAGTCCGACGCCGTCAGCGGGTGACCGGTGAGCGCCCGGTTCAGCTGGGTGGCGACGAGGTAGATGCTGTCTCCTTCGGGCACGCCCTCCATCATGCCGTCCCGCGCCGACACCGCGCCGGGCGCCCCTCCCGGCTTCCTGGCCGCCCCCGCCCTGCCGCCGCCCTGCCGCCGCCCGGCCCGTCGCGCTCCGCTCGAAGCGGAAATCCCTGGTCAGCGGGCCGGTCGTGCTCTACGGTCGGCGGAATGACGATCACTCACGAGGTGGCTGGAAACGGCCCCGCGGTGGTTCTGCTGCACTCTTCCGTCTGCGACCGGCGGATGTGGGACGGGCAGTGGGACGCCCTGCGCGCGGCCGGGTACCGCGTGCTGCGGTGCGATTTCCGCGGTTTCGGGGAGACCCCCTGCGCGGACCGCCCGTACGACAACCTGACCGACCTGGCGGAGCTGCTGGACGAGCTCGGCATCGAACGCGCCGCCCTGGTCGGCTCCTCCTTCGGCGGCCGGATCGCCCTGCAGTTCGCCGCCCTGCACCCCGACCGGGTCGGCTCGCTGACCCTGCTCTGCCCCGGCAGCCCCGACCACCGGCCGAGCCCCGAGCTGGAGGCCCTGGACGAACGGGAGGTCGAGCTGGTCGAGTCCGGTCGGCTGGACGAGGCGGTCGAGCTGATGGTGGACACCTGGCTCGGTCCGGACGCGGACGAGGCGACCCGGGCGAAGGTCCGGGTGATGCAGCGCAACGCGTACGAGGTGCAGCTGGCACCCGAGACGGAGATCTCCCCGACCCGGGTCGAGGTCGACCTGCGGGCGGCCGTGGCGCCCACCCTGGTGTACTCCGGCGCGCACGACCTGGCGGACTTCCGGCGGATCGCCGCCGACCTGGCGGCCCTGCTGCCGGACGCCGAGCACCGCGAACTCCCCTGGGCCGGCCACCTGCCCGCGCTGGAGCGCCCCGCGGAGACCGCCGAGCTCCTGCTCGCCCGGCTCGCCGAGGTCGCGGGACGGTAGGCCGCCCCCGTCCCGCCCCCCGCGTTCCGCTCTTCTCCGACTCCTCCGGGGTTCACTCCCCCGGGTGAATCCCGCTGGTCGGCCGAGCTGCCACGAGGTTTTGGCACCCGGCCGACCGTGCCGTTCCGGGGCACCCGCAAGCCGCTCCGGGGCGGGGAGAAACGGTTCGCCTCCGAGGGGGCGCCGTGCGCCTCTCTTCGAACGGACGGTGCCCGGGGTTCGAAAAAGCCCGTGCACACGATCGACCGCTCTGATGTGATGCCGCCTGATCAACCTCTCCCGAGAGGCCGCACCGCACCTTCTGGACGGCACCCATGCGCGATACGAACAACGGCTCCCCCACCTCCGCGCCGGAGGCCGTCCTGGCCCGGCTGGAGACTTACTACGACGCGGTTCCCCGGTTCTCCGCGACGACCGAGGAGCACGGCCCCTTCACCCTCTTCGTCCGCACCGGGCAGGGCTGGCACTACTACGGACGCCCCGCCCTGAACGGCCCCGGCACCTTCACGGCCGAGGACGTCGAGCGCGTCCGGTCCCGCCAGCGCGAGCTCGGCGCGCCCGAGAGCTTCGAATGGGTGCACGAGACCACGCCGGGCCTGCGCGCCGCCGTCGAGGCCGCCGGGCTGGAGGTGCACGAGCACCCGCTGCTGGTGCTCCACCTCGACGCCCCGCCGGTCGGCGCCGCGACCGCGTCGGCCTCCGCTCCGGCCGCGGCGGACGGCGCACCGCCGGTGCCGGACGGCGGCCCCGAGGTCCGGGTGCTCGCCGCCGACGATCCGCTGCTGGCCGGCGCCGTCACACTGCCGCACCTGGCCTTCGCCGAGGCCGGCACCGGCATCGGCGCGGCCGGGCCCGAACAGCTCGCCGAAGCGCTGAAGGCCCCGGAGACGGACGCCGCGGTGTCCCGGATGGCCGGGCGAATAGCGGCCGGGCGCACGGTCCTCGCCGCGACCGTCGGCCCGGACGGAGCGGTCACCGCCTCCGGCTGCCACCAGCCGGTCGGCGAGGTCAGCGAGATCGTCGCGGTGGCCACCCTGCCGGCGCTGCGCCGCCAGGGCCTGGCCCGCCGGGTCACCGCGCACCTGGTCGAGCACGCCCGTTCCTCCGGGGTGCGGACGGTGTTCCTCTCCGCCAGCGACGACGCGGTGGCGCGGATCTACGAGAGCGTGGGCTTCCGTCGCACAGCCACCGCCCTGATCGCCGAGCCGCCCGCCCAGGGCTGACCGGCCAGGGCTGACCGAGCCCGTCCGGACCGGGACGGCGGTGCGGGACGCGGCGCGTCGCCCCGGTCCGGGACGGAGGGGTGCCCTCGGGGGGGAGCCTCAGGAGAAGAGGGCGGAGCGGAGCTTGAGACGGTCGGAGGCACGGCCGCCCGGGCGGAGGCTGTAGTAGTCCCCGTCGCAGTCGGGGCCGGTGAACACGGTGACGGTCGAACCGGTGAAGTTCTGCGGCGCGAAGGCGGGTTCGGTGGTGTCGGGGTCCGCGACCTCCGGGAGGGTCACGCAGGTACGGCTGTCCGGTTCGACCAGGACGCCGGCCGCCCGGTTCCCGAAGTCGTCGTAGTAGGTGTACCGGAACTCGCCCACGGCCGCACCGGCCGGAGTGGGCAGGGCGAGCAGCAGGGCGAGCGAGGCAGCGGCGGCGGCAACCGTCTGGCGCAGGTGCATGAGGTGGAACGGCCTTCCTGGTCGGGTGCGTCGACGGATCGGAACGGGGCGCCCGACCCGGCGTGCACCACCGTAGGGGCGGGCCGCGGAGCCGAATCGATTCTGTCCGGCGGGTTCGCGCGTCGCCGCTGCGGGCGATCGGACGAGGACGAAGGGACGTCAAGTGGGAGGAATGCCAACGGACATCACGGATGTCGAGCACGCGTTCGGGTGTTAGAACCGGCGTCCAGCGGGCACATGTGTTGCTACCTGGGAGCAGGGGTCGCGCCGGCGGGGAAGGCCGGGGCGTGCCTGCCTTGCGGCGCGGAGGTGGTTGATGGACGGACCCGCACTCTCCCCGCGTGAGCTACTGATCCTCCAGCAGATCGAGGCCGAGCTGGGGAGCGATCAGGAGCTGGAGCGCGAGCTGCGCACGATGCGGCCGGCGAGGCTGGCACGACTACGACGGACGCTGGTGGCGCGGCCGTGGATCGTGGTCGCGGTGATCTCGTGCTGCCTGGCCGTCTCGTTCGGGCTGCTGGCGCTGGCGGTGCTGTTGAACCAACCGGTCCTGCTCCTGGCCGTGGTGATCGGCTGGGCGGTGGTGCTGGTGATGCTGATGGTGGTCGCGACGCACCTGCGTCGGCGCGGACGAAGCCGCCGGGACTGATCCGACCGGACGGTCCCGCCACCCGCCCCGCCCGGCCGCCCCGGTCGCCAGGGAGCTGGACGGCGGACCACGTGGCGGGACGGAACGACGAGGAGAGGCGGAGGGCTCGGCGGGGTCAGACGCCGGGCAGACCGGTCTCCAGTCCGTCCAGGGCGTGGGAGCAGGGGCAGTCGCGGGTGGTGGGGAGGGATTCGAGGGTGGTGAGCAGGACGGTGCGCAGGCGGTCGAGGTTGTGGGCGAAGACTTGGAGTACTTCGGTGTGGGTGACGCCCTGGCCGGTCTCGACGCCGGCGTCGTGGTCGGTGACCAGGGCCAGGGAGGTGTAGCAGAGGGCGAGTTCGCGGGCGAGGACGGCTTCGGGGTGGCCGGTCATGCCGACGGCGGACCAGCCGTTGGCGGTGAACCAGCGGGATTCGGCGCGGGTGGAGAAGCGCGGGCCCTCGATGACGGCCAGGGTGCCGCCGTCGACGGGCTCCCAGGCCAGGGCGCGGGCGGCGGTCAGGGCGGCGGTGCGGCCGCGGGGGCAGTAGGGGTCGGCCGCCGAGACGTGGACGACCTCGGGGATGGAGCCGTCGGGCAGGACGCGGCCGTCGTAGTAGGTCTGGGCCCGTGCGCGGGTGAGGTCGACGAACTGGTCGGGGACCAGCAGGGTGCCGGGGCCGTGGGCGGGGCGCAGGCCGCCGACGGCGCAGGGGGCCAGGACCTGGCGCACGCCCAGGGCGTGCAGGGCCCACAGGTTGGCGCGGTAGTTGATGCGGTGCGGCGGCAGGTGGTGGCCGCGGCCGTGCCGGGGCAGGAAGGCGACCCGTCGGCCGGCCACCTCGCCGACCGACAGGGCGTCGGAGGGCGGCCCGTAGGGGGTCTCCACGCGCACCTCGGTGACATCGTCGAGCAGGGCGTACAGGCCGGAACCACCGATGACGCCGAGTTCGGCTTTCGAGATGCCGTCGATGCGGGGCGGGTGGACGTCGGCCATGGCTCTCCCTCGGCTCTGTCTTTCGGTCGGTCGCGGTCCCGCTCGCCCGGCTCCGGTCGGGCCGGGCCTGACCGGAGCCGCGGTGCGCGGGATCGGTGCGCGGGCGGAGCGGCCCGGCCACGCACCGCGGGCACGCTCCCACCCTACGAGCAGTCAGCTCCGGCGCCCCGCACCGGCGGTCGCGGTGCGCCGCCCCACCGGCGCCCCGCCCGGTCCGGGTCCGGGTCCGTCCCCGGGTCCCGCCCCTGGTCCCGGGCCCGGCCGCCCCGCCACGGCGTCCGCGTACAGTGGGCAGCTCCGGGCGCGGGGCCGAGCGGTCGTGGTGGACGACCGCGGTGGACGGCGGCGAACGACTACGGCGAGGGACGGTGCGATGAGCGGGCGGGTGGCGGTGCACTCCGGTGGTGCGGTGGCGGGGGCGCACCGGCCGCTGGTCTGGCGGACGCTGCCGGAGGTGCCGGACGCGGCGGTCCTGGTGCTGCACGGCGGTAAGGAGTTCGGGGCCGCGCCGCCGTCGGCGTTGAACCTGCCGGGGCTGCGGATGCTGCCGTTCGCGAAGGCGGTGCAGCGCGGGGCGGTGGCGGCGGGCGGGCGCTCGCTGGCGGTGGGCACGGTGCGTTACCGGTGCCGGGGCTGGAACGGCGACCGGGCGGACGCGGCCCGGGACGCGGAGGCCGCACTGTCCGACCTGGTCGAACGGCTGGGGCCGGTGCCGACGGTGCTGCTCGGGCACTCGATGGGCGCCCGGGCGGCGCTGCGGGCGGCCGCCCACCCGTGCGTGCGGGGCGTGGTGGCGCTGGCGCCGTGGTGCCCCCGGGACGAGCCGACCGCGCACCTGCGGGACCGCTCGGTGCTGATGCTGCACGGGGACCGGGACAAGGTCACCCCGCCCGGCGACACCGACCTGTTCGCCCTGCGGGCCCGGGGCGACGGCGCGCGGGTGGCCGGTTACCGGGTGCTGGGCGGCGGTCACACCCTGATGCGGCGGGCCGGCGACTGGCACCGCGCCGCCGCCGCCCTCTCCCTGGCCCTGCTGGGCCTGGGCCCGCTCCCCGAGGAGGTCGGCGCCGCCCTCGCCCGGCACGGCCGGGACCGGGAGGGCCTGCACATCCCTCTCTCCGGCCGCCGCTGACTCCGACCGCACCGCCGCCCCGGCTCCCGCTCCCGTCCGGAAGCCGGGGCGGCGCCCGCTCCGCGTCCGTTCTGCGTCCGTTCAGCGCGCGGGAAGACGGCAGGCGACGGGCGGGTGATCATCCGGTGACAGGTGGTGCGGATCAGGCTTCCGGCTCGCCTCGGGCGGGTAGGGAGCGCACACTCCGGTGGAGGGAGACGTCCGCCAATCGACTGAGGGAGGACCCGCCCATGGGGATCAGCCTGACCACTGATCGGCTCGTCGTCCGGGACTGGACACCGGACGACGCCGACGACGCGCTGGCCGTGTACGGCTCCACGGACGTCGCCCGCTGGCTGACGCCCGTGATGGACCAGGTCGCCGACGCCGGGGCGATGCGCGCGGTGCTGCACGGCTGGGCGCAGGAGCAGTCCGGGCTGCTGCCGCCGCGCGGGCGGTGGGCGGTGGAGCGCCGCGAGGACGGGAAGGTGGTCGGCGGTCTGGGGATCCGCCCGCTGCCGCCGTACGACGAGGACCTGGAGATCACCTGGCAACTCTCCCCGGAGGCCTGGGGGCAGGGCTACGCCACGGAGGCGGGCCTGGCGCTGCTGCGCTGGGCGTTCACGCAGGACATCGAGGAGGTCTTCGCGGTGGCCCGGCCGAAGAACGACCGGGCGCACGCGGTGGCGAAGCGGCTCGGCATGCGCTGGGTCGGCGAGACCACCAAGTACTACGGCCTGAACCTCCAGGTGTACCGGATCCGCCCGGCCGACCTGCCCGGCGACCGCCCCTGACCGGCCCGGGTCACTTCTCGGCGGGCAGCTCGTACACGTGGCCGGGGGTGGCGAGGGAGGTGACGACCTCGGCGAAGAGGGTGGAGGGTTCGCTGCCCTCGTGGATGATGTCGGTGTTCAGCAGGACGACCAGGGTGGCGTCCTGCTCGGGCAGGTAGAGGGTGACGCTCTCGTAGCCGGGCAGCGAGCCGTTGTGGCCGACCCAGCCGCCGACCCGGAACAGGCCGAGTCCGTAGCCCGCGCCGTCGCCGAAGCCGGGGACGGGCAGGAACTTCTCGCGTTCGGCCTGGGTGGCGGGACTGAGCAGGGTGCCGGTGGCGAGGGTCTTCGCCCAGCGGTGCAGGTCGTGCAGGTCGGAGATCATCGCGCCGGCCGCCCAGCCCCAGGAGGGGTTCCAGTGCGTGGCGTCGGCGGTGGAGCCGTCGAGGGTCTGGTCGGTGTAGCCGTGCGCGTAGGGGCGGGGCAGTTCGGCGGCGCGCGGGAAGAGCGTGTGCTCCAGGTGGGCGGGCCGGGTGACGTTGCGGTGGATGAAGTCGCGCAGCGGCATCCGGCCGAGCTTCTCGACCAGCAGGCCGAGCAGCACGGTGTTGGTGTTCGAGTACTGGTAGTCGGTGCCGGGCGGGAAGACGTTGTCGTGCTTGAAGGCGTACGAGAGCAGTTCCTGCGGGGTGAACGGCCGCTGCGGGTCGGTGAGCAGGGCCTGCACGAAGTCGTCGTCGAAGGTGTACGAGTAGAGTCCGCTGCGCATCTCGGCGAGTTGGCGGACGGTGATGTGCTCCCCGTCGGGGACGCCGTCGAGGTACCGGCCGATCGGGTCGTCGAGGCCGAGCAGGCCCCGGTCGACGAGTTCGAGCACGGCGGTGACGGTGAAGGTCTTGGTCTCGCTGCCGATCCGCATCCGCAGGTTGGGGGTCATCGGCTGTCCGGTGTCCCGGTCGGCGACGCCGTCGGCGTGGACGTAGGTGCCGCGTCCCGGCAGCCATAGTCCGACGATCACACCGGGCGTGCCGGTCCGTTCCCGGACGTCGGCGATCGCCGCGTCCAGCCGGGCCGCGAGTGCGGGGTCGAGCGGGCAGTCCTCGTCCCTCGGCGGGTGGACGGGGCGGTGGGCGGGCTTCAGCGCGGGGCGGGCGAACGGGGCCCCGGAGTCGGCCGCGGCCGGGGCGGCGGGGACGAGGGTGCTCAGGGCGAGCAGGGCGACGGCGAGTCGGCGGGCGCGGGGACGGCGCATGGCGGGCATCTCTCCCGGGAGGGTGCGGACGTTTCCGCACAGGTCACCACCCCGAGCGCCCCCGGCACGTCCCGCCGCCCGCCCGCGCCGCGCGATTCCACCCGTGCGGCGGGCCGCCGACCCGCCTGCTGACAGGGCGTCAGCAGTCTTCCGTCGAGCGGGTCCCCGGCCGACGGGCCCTCACCGGGCCGGGCGGACCGGGTGCTTGCTCAGGATCGACACCCGGTTGAACGCGTTGATGGCGATCGCCACCCAGATCACCGCCGAGATCTCCGGGTCTCCGAACACCTCCCGGGCCTGCGCGTACGCCGCCTCCTGGGCGGTCGCGTCGGCGGGGTGGGTGGTCGCCTCGGCCAGCGCGAGGGCGGCGCGCTCGCGCGCGTCGAACACGGCGGCGTCCCGCCAGGCGGCTAGCACGCCGAGCCGCTGCACGCTCTCGCCCTCCTTGAGCGCGGCCTTGGTGTGCACGTCCAGGCAGTAGGCGCAGCCGTTGAGCTGCGAGACCCGCAGGTTGACCAGCTCGACCAGGCGGCGGTCGAGCCCGGCGTCGGCGGCCGCCTGCCGGACGGCCTCGGCCGTGCCCACCATGGCCCGGAACGCCTGCGGGGTCTGCTTGTCGACGTAGACCCGACCGTTCGGGGTCGTCACCTCGGTCACCTGGACTCTCCTCGCACGCGCGCGTTGCGCACTGGTGTTGGTCGGACGTTCGGATCCATGATAGTTGAAGATGTAACGATCTGCTGGACGTGTTCGCCGACCGCCGGCGGGCACCGGAGGGAGCACCCGATGAGCACCACCGAGAACGGACCGGCCACCACCGGCGGCCCGGCCGTCGCGAACGGCCCGGCCCCGCGGGCCGGCGCGGCCGAAGTCCTGCCCCCGCGGGACGTCCCGCTCGGCGGCCCGCGCGCGATGACCGTCCGCCGCACCCTCCCGCAGCGCGAGCGCACCTTGATCGGCGCCTGGTGCTTCGTCGACCACTACGGCCCCGACGACGTCGCCACCACCGGCGGGATGGACGTCGCCCCGCACCCGCACATCGGCCTGCAGACCGTCAGCTGGCTGTTCAGCGGCGAGATCGAGCACCGCGACAGCC
This sequence comes from Kitasatospora sp. NPDC015121, assembly GCF_055562955.1. NCBI lineage: Bacteria > Bacillati > Actinomycetota > Actinomycetes > Kitasatosporales > Streptomycetaceae > Kitasatospora > Kitasatospora sp. NPDC015121. The sequence continues at coordinate 16,838 of NZ_JBVHEH010000021.1, read as the reverse complement.
TCGGCGTGCACGCCTTCGTCCGCCCCGGCGAGCTCAACCTGATGACGGCCGGGCACGGCATCGCGCACTCCGAGACCTCCACCGCCGCCACCACCGTGCTGCACGGCGTCCAACTCTGGGTCGCCCTCCCCGACGCCCACCGGCACACCGGCCGCGACTTCCACCACCACGTCCCCTCCCCCGTCCCGCTGCCCGGCGGCGGCGAGGCCCGGGTCTTCCTCGGCACCCTGGCTGGCGACACCTCCCCCGTCCCCACCTTCACCCCGCTGCTCGGCGCCGAACTCACCCTCCCCGCCGGCGCCACCACCACCCTGGACGTCGACCCCGCCTTCGAACACGGCCTCCTCGTCGACCAGGGCGACGTCCTCTTCGCCGACACCCCCCTGCACCCCGCCGACCTCGGCCACCTCCCGCCCGGCCGCACCGCCCTCACCGTCACCAACACCTCCCCCACCCCCGCCCGCCTGGTCCTCCTCGGCGGGCCGCCCTTCGGCGAACAGATCGTCATGTGGTGGAACTTCATCAGCCGATCCAGTGAGGAGATCGTACAAGCACGGCTCGACTGGGAGAAGGGGGTCCGGTTCGGCGAAGTCCAGGGCTACCCGGGCGACCGACTGCCCGCCCCGGAGCTCCCGAACGTGACCCTCAAAGCGCGCGGAAACCGCGACTGACCTGCGGAAACTCGTGGTCGGAGCGGTCGCATTCACCGGAGCGGAACGGGCGCTCCACGGCCGCCTCCGACAAGGGCTCCAGCACTGACGAACGTTTTTGGCAAGGGCTTCAAGTACAGTCACGGCCAGCCTGTCGCTTCCCATCTATAGGCATGTTTTGCAGGGTCTGGGTGGATGAATGCTGACCTTTTGCTGACTTTACTGACTACCCGTCAGCTTCCTGCGAAGCCCTATCGGACCAGGTGGCAGACGCGCTGGAAGACCAGCTCGGCCGGCGCACGGACGATTGAGCCTGCGGCGAAGACACCCAACTTCGCCCTGCCAGGAGTGCGCACAGCCTCGGAGAGCCCGACCCATGACATTCCCGTCCCACTGCGGCGCCGCCAAGACCAACAGCAAGCTGGCACCCACCTCCTCACCAGCTGCTAGAGGACGGTCACCACCGAGACGGCATGAAACTGAGAGAACGGCCACCACACTGCCACCCCCACCCGGGCGATCTTGCTTCAAGCCAGTTATTAATGAGCACTCCTGCGGGCCGGGCCGGAAGCGGTCCGGCGCTAGGCCATGTCGTCAAAGTGATCACGCCCACATGAGGAGTGCGGCGAGGGTGACGGCCGCTTGGTAGGACTTGGCCGTCTTGTCATACCGGGTGGCGAGGCCGCGCCACTGCTTCAAGCGGTTGAAGCACCGTTCGACGACGTTGCGTTGCTTGTAGAGACGCTTGTCGAAGGCGTACGGCCGTCCGCCCCGGCGACCTCGACGCTGTCGGTTGGCGACCTGGTCGAGGCGCTCGGGGATGGTGTGGGTGATGCGATGGCGCCGCAGCCATGCGCGGATCGGCTTCGAGCTGTAGCCCTTGTCCCCGATGACGTGGTCAGGGCGGACGCGCGGTCGGCCCGGGCCGACGCGAGGTACCCGGATCGCGTCCATCACGGCGGTGAACTGCGTGCAGTCATTGGTGTTTCCGCTGGTGAGAACGAACGCCAGCGGACGGCCGAATCCGTCGACGACCAGGTGGATCTTGGTGGTCAGTCCGCCCCGGGACCGTCCGAGTGCCTGGTTGCGGGTCCCCCTTTTCGGGCCCCGGCGGCGTGCTGGTGGGCGCGGACGATGGTGGAGTCGACCGAGACGAGCCAGTCGATGGAGCCGGCAGCATCCGCCTTCGCCTGGGCCGCCCGCAGCATCCGCTCGAACGTCCCGTCGCCGGCCCAGCGACGGAAGCGGGTGTGCAGGGTTGCCCAGGACCCGTACCGCTCGGGCACATCACGCCAGGCCAGACCCGTGCGGAACTTCCACACGATGCCGTTCAGCACCGTTCGGTCGTCCAAGCGCGGGCGCCCCGTCGCCGGCCTGGGCAGCAGCGGCCGGACCAACTCCCACTCGGCATCGGACAGCTCATGGCGACGTATCACCGCACCATGATCCACTACCCAAGATCACTTTGACCACATATCCTAGGGTGGCCTCCGTGGCGGACGTCCCGACGGCAGCGGCAGCCTCCTCAAAGCCCTGGACACGGTGCTCGACCGCGCTTGCCGACCGCCCACCGGCTTCTCCCGCGCCAAGCAACTGCGCTGGGTGGCTAGTGAATTGCGCACCGCCCTGGAGCGCAGCGCGATTCCGCTGGCTGCCGGCCATTCCCTCGGCTCGCTCCTCGTCCTCGCCGCCTACCTCGCGGCCGCTGAGCAAGGGCTGCTACGACGCAAACCCGCCACCCAACCTGACCAACCCTCCCCCGCGTCCATGCGCGTGCGCGAGGACTGCCTGCGTACCCTCGCTATCCAAGCGGGCCTCACCCTCCGCGACACCGCCGAGCCCCCGGCCCCGGCGACGAGACCACCGACGCCCTGTGGGTCAGCAACGCCCCCAGCGGCCACCCCCGCCCCAGCCTGCCCCTGCACTTCTGCGGCCTCGCCCGCACCATCCACAACCTCAACACCGACATGGCCTCAGAATCCGGCTGGCACTCACTCCCCAACACACGGAATCCCTGCGCTGCGCCGTCCGACTCCAACCTGACGACACCATCGGCCTCAACAAGATGACCCTCCGCCGTGGCAGTGACAACCGCTCGCAACAGCCGAGTCGGCGCCGAAATTGAATGCGCTCCCGATCCTCCAGGGTTGATGACGGCCACGTACGCGATGTGGCAGGCGATCCGGGAGCCCGCGTTCCCAACCCTCCAAGGTTCATGGCGGCGGGCAGGTGGGGGTGCCCGGCGCGGCCCCCTCAGGTTCCCAACCCTCCAGGGTTCATGACGGCGTTGGCATTCGGGTTCGAGTTGGCCGGGTTCCCAACCCACCAGGGTTGATGACGGCTCCCGTACACCCAGCAGGACGGCACCTACGTTCCGGGTTCCCATCCCTCCAGGGTTGATGACGGCCCGAAGTACCGCCGCGGATGGTTGTCCTGGTGGCAGGTTCCCAACCCTCCAGGGTTGATGACGGCGCCGAACCCGGCGTAGCCGAGGAGCGCGGAGACGGAGTTCCCAACCCTCCAGGGTTGATGACGGCCTGCTGCCCTCGCTGCGGGAAGACCAGCCACCACCCGTTCCCAACCCTCCAGGGTTGATGACGGCTCGGTCGCTTCAAGGCACCCACGGCGGGCACCCCGGCGTTCCCAACCCTCCAGGGTTGATGACGACCCGCGCCTCCGCCGGACCCCGGCGTGACGGTGGCCCTGTTCCCAACCCTCCAGGGTTGATGACGCCCCGGCTGCTGAACACCGCCACCTACCCGCGGCAGGTGTTCCCAACCCTCCAGGGTTGATGACGACCCTTGAAGGCCTGCTCGGGTACGGACCGGGCGGTGGGTTCCCAACCCTCCAGGGTTGATGACGACCCCGGCTCGGATACCCGATCCTCACCGCCGGGACGGCGTTCCCAACCCTCCAGGGTTGATGACGACCCCCTCGGCGGTGGCACGGTTGACGTCGGTCAGCTCGCGTTCCCAACCCTCCAGGGTTGATGACGACCCTCCTTGCCGGCGGGGTAGGGCGCGGGGGCGCTGTCGTGTTCCCAACCCTCCAGGGTTGATGAGGACCCGCGTAGACGGCGGCTACGAGGCCGACGGCGGTCGCGGGTTCCCAACCCTCCAGGGTTGATGACGACCCGCGTCGGGCCACCTCCATCAGCACCACGAAGCCCTCGTTCCCAACCCTCGAGGGTTGATGACGACCCCCGGCTACACCTTCCGCGCCAGCTCCGCGCCGCGCTAGTTCCCAACCCTCCAGGGTTGATGACGACCCCGCGCCTCGGCGTCCTTCAGTTCCTGCTCGTAGCCGTGTTCCCAACCCTCCAGGGTTGATGACGCCCCCCCGGCCCCCCAGGGCAGGGCGGTGATCGCGTGGGCGTTCCCAACCCTCCAGGGTTGATGACGACCCCCAGGGAGTTGGCCGACAGGCCGTTGCGGCCCATCTTGTTCCCAACCCTCCAGGGTTGATGACGACCCCCCGCCGTCGAGCGGGCGATGCTCGACGACCACATCGTTCCCAACCCTCCAGGGTTGATGACGACCGCGCCGGTGACGTGGTAACTGCGGAAATGGGCGTCGCGTTCCCAACCCTCCAGGGTTGATGACGACCCGGACTTCCCCGACCCGTTCACGTTCCAGTACGAAAGTTCCCAACCCTCCAGGGTTGATGACGACCTTGCCAGCGTCTCCCGCGCGGCCGGGTTCACCGGGTTCCCAACCCTCCAGGGTTGATGACGACCTTCGCCTTGATCACTGCCGAGCGCGAACGGCGCCGTCGTTCCCAACCCTCCAGGGTTGATGACGACCCCGTCGTCGGGGACATCGTCGCCACCAAGCTCCCCCGGTTCCCAACCCTCCAGGGTTGATGACGACCCCGTCTCCCTCGCGCACGTCACCACCGCGGCAAAAACGTTCCCAACCCTCCAGGGTTGATGACGACCCACCCCGATTCCGCCGGAGGCCCCGCCCGGCGCCGCGTTCCCAACCCTCCAGGGTTGATGACGACCTCCGTCGGATCAGGGCGTGGCGCCGTCGTAGCGGTCGTTCCCAACCCTCCAGGGTTGATGACGACCCGGCTCCAGCACCCGCCACAAGCTCGCCTCGCTGATGTTCCCAACCCTCCAGGGTTGATGACGACCCAGGAGCCCGGAGCTGTAGCGCCTCGTCGCCCGCCGTTCCCAACCCTCCAGGGTTGATGACGACCCTGGACCTCGGGGCGGCCCGCTGTGTTACTGGGGCGGGTTCCCAACCCTCCAGGGTTGATGACGACCCCGGTTCGGGTACTCGGCGGCGGGCGGGTCGACGGAGTTCCCAACCCTCCAGGGTTGATGACGACCGGCCTGGCGGGTCGCCCGTCTGGCCCGGCGGATGAGGTTCCCAACCCTCCAGGGTTGATGACGACCCCCGATGACCGACACCCAGCCCACCCGCCCCGACCTGTTCCCAACCCTCCAGGGTTGATGACGACCGGGTGACGGTGGCGATGCCGTAGCCGGTGCGGCCGCGTTCCCAACCCTCCAGGGTTGATGACGACCGATAGCCATCGGCGTCACCATCTGGCTCGCCGCCAGGTTCCCAACCCTCCAGGGTTGATGACGACCCGGCGGCGCGTGGGAGGCGTCGTGGGCCCACACCGCGTTCCCAACCCTCCAGGGTTGATGACGACCCCGAGGGTAAAGTCGCAGGTCAAACGATACCCCTGCAAGCGGCTGGCGAGGCTTTTTGCAGGGGTTGGCCGGTAGTGCATCAGTGCTGGTCAGAGGATATCTCCGGGACCGCCCAGTGTGACGCCGATGGTAGCGGTCTCGATGTAGTCCGGGGAGCGAGTGGTGTAGGTGACAATGTTGTCGTAGGTGGGGTCGATGACGGCTTCGAGGGCGTTGGTGAGGGCGCGGTATTGGGCGGGGGTGAGTTCGCCCTGGAAGACGCTGCGTTGGGTCCAGTGAAGGTATTTGCGGCAGGTCTTGAGGACTTTGGGGTTGCGTTCGGCGGCAGTGTCGTAGACGAGGATGACGAACATGGGCCGGAGGTCACCACCAGGGGCGGAAGGGCTTGTAAGGGGTGTCTTCGAGGCAGAGGCGGACGAGTTTGAGGGCTTCGAGGTGGATGAGTTCCTCGTAGCTGACCTTCCGCTTGAGACCGCGGTGGTGGACGGTGGTGGCGAGTTCGTCGCGGACGAGGGCGGCGATCTTCTTGCGGCCGGCGGTGCTGAGGGAGGCCCGGTCGACCCCGGTCTCGAAGTCGCTGGGTTTCAGGACCTTCTGGTGGGCGCAGCGCAGGAGTAGGCGTTCGGCGAGGAGGGGTTTGAAGGGTTCGGCGAGGTCGAGGGCGAGGGTGTTGCGGCGGCGGTCGGTGTCGGCGTGGAGGAAGGCGATGGCGGGGTGGAGGGGGGTGGAGCGTAGGGCGGTGAGGAGGCGGGCGTAGGTGATGGAGTTGAGGTAGCTGATGAAGGCGTTGCCGGCGTTGGTGGGTGGGCGGCGGGTGCGGCCGTTGAGGCGTAGCCAGGTGGGGAGTTGGGTGTCGAGGGCGGCCCAGGCGGTGCGGCGGAAGTTGCCTTCTTGGCCCATGAGTTGGTTGGTGTCGTGGCAGTGGGGGAGGTTGTCGCGGAGGGTGGTGAGGGCGGGGTCGAGGTGGTCGTTGTCGAGGACCCAGCGGAGGTTTTCGGCGGTGGCGAGCAGGAGGGAGCGGGCGATGGGGAGTTGGTGGTCTGGGTCGGTGGCGAGGTGGATTTGGCGGCGCAGGACGGGGGCGGAGGACATGCTTTCGGTGGGGGCGAAGTGTCCGGTGTGGTTGCCGTAGTGGTCGAGGACGTGGAGGGTGACGTTGTGCCGGCCGAGGAGGGAGAGGGCGGAGGTGTTGACGTCGATGTGGTCGAAGGCGACGAGGTCGCGGATGTCGGTGATGGGGAGGTGGACGGGGTCGCCGTCGGGGCGTTCGATGCGGATGCTGTTGTCTTCGCGGCGGATGCGGCAGGGTTCGGTGAGCCAGTAGGTGCGGCCGACGGCGGGCATCAGGTTCCCCAGCAGTAGTCGAGGTAGGAGCAGCCGCGGCAGGCTGCGCGGGCGAGGCGTTCGGGCGGTGTGGTGGTGGCGATGATGGTGCGGGCTTCGGCTTCGGTGTCCTCTGCCTGGTCGCGAGCGTCGTCGTTCCAAGGGACGTCGACGGTGCGCCGGGTGAGGGGGTAGTGGATGACGCCGCCGCGCACGTTCACCCCTCGCCGTTCCAACAGGAGGCAGTAGTGGCGGACTTGGGCGTCGTGGGCGGGTGAGTGGGCGCGGGAGGATTTGGTCTCGTGGACGACGGCTCCGGTGGTGACCCAGTCGATGCGGGCTTCGCCGAGGTCGATGTCGCGGCGGCGGGTGAAGGTGGTGCCGTCGACGGCTTCGCCGAAGGCGACGAGATCGCTGTCGGCTTCGGGACGGTATCCGCTCATGTAGAGCCAGAGTTGGCGGGGGCAGTGGCGCAGGTACTTGATGTGGACGCCGCCGAGGCCGTGTTCGTCCTGGACGGGGTCAGTGGGAATTGGCCTCACAGGATGGTGTTCCTCTCGATCGGCGGGCGCAGCCCCAGGACGGTGTCGTACTCGCCGTCGATCACGAACAGGTGCAGGCTGCGGTCGTAGGCTGCCTTGTGGGTCTTCAACTGCCCGTAGCGGAGAGGTATGAGCAGCCCGGCCGCCAGCAGCGGATCGCCGTTCTTGCCGCGGATGAGGTCGTGGTACTCCTGCTGGTCGTCACGGTGCAGGACTTCGAGGGTGTCGAAGCGTTCACCGAGCTTCAGCTCGGAGCGGTCGAGGAAGGGTTCGTCGAAGGTGAGGAACTCGTCGGTGAAGCCGTCGCGGGCGGCGCGGGCGCGTTTCTCCCACTCGCGTCCCCAGTCGGTGTCGTAGGCGAGGTGGAGGAGGCGGTCGATGTCCTGTTCGCTGAGCGTGGTGGCGCCTTCGGCGGCGAGGGTGGTCAGGGCCGTCCAGGCGGCTTCGACGGCGGGCTGTTCGTAGGGGCGGTGGTTGTCGGGGCGGTGGACGCGGAACTCCACGGCGCCTTCGGGGTGCAGTCCGCGGCGGTTGACCCGGCCGGCGCGTTGAGCGACGGCCTCGACGGGGGCGTTCTCTACTGCGCCGCGGTCGAAGTCGAGTTGGAGGGACACCTCGACGGTCTGGGTGGCCACAACTAGTCCGCCCGGGTGTCGCGGCAGGCCGGGCTTGCGCTCGGGGTGGCGTGTCAGCAGGCGGTTTTCGAGGGCGTCGCGGTCGCGGTTCTTGAAGCGGGAGTGCAGCAGGATCGCTGCGTCCTCGTCGTCCGGGCAGGCGGCCCGGACCTCGTCCAGGAGCTCTTCGAACAGCCTCTGCGCGGTGGCGACGGTATTGACCACCACCAGGACGCTGTGGCCGTCGGCGAGCCAATCGCGGAGGCGCTCGATGCTCGCGGGGTCGGTGAGGGGGAGGTCGTCGACGACCAGGCGGTGCCGGACGGGTGCGGTGCCCGGCTCGGCCTGGCAGGAGGTCACCTCGTCGTGGAGGGTGTCGTCGATGAGTGCGCGTAGCGGTTGGGCGAGGGTGGCGGACAGGATAGCGATGCGGCTGCCGAGCTGCTCCCACAGGCGCATCGCGGCGCACAGGCGGCCGAAGGTCTCCGGGTCGTAGGCGTGCAACTCGTCCAGGATGAAGAGGGAGTTGGCCTGTTCGAGCAGCAGGGAGGAGTGGACTGGTCCGGCCAGCGCACCGGCGAGGAGCTGCTGCGGGGTGGCGACGCGCAGGCGCTGGGTGAACAGGCGCATCACGTTGGCGCGGGCGCGAGCCTTGCGGGCGTCCTCCTTGGTGGGGGCGCAGTCGTCGGCGAGGGCCTCGGTGAGCAGGGTGCGGGCGACGGCGCCGTGGAGCAGGCCGATGTCGGGGGTCACGCCGTAGGCCAGGTCGCGTTCCAGGCGGTGGCGGGCCGCGTTCAGGGAGGCCCGGTACGGGAGGGTCCAGACGATCCTGGGCAGCCCGGGCATCGTCTTCAACTGCCTTGCCGCCCAGGCGAGTCCGCTCTCGGTCTTGCCGCTGCCGGTGTAGGCGGTGAGCACCAGGTGGCCGTCGGTGGCGGCGGCCTCGCGCTGGTGGCGGTGCGGGGTGAAGGGGAGGCGCTCCAGGTAGTCGGCGGGCAGCGGGACGTGGGTCTGCAGGCGGGCGTGGGCGGAGCCGGCGTGGTCGGCGAGGGTGAGGGCGCCCTGGGCGAGGACGGCGAGCAGCCCGCGGTCCGGGTCCCGCTCGCCGCGCCAGGCGGTGAAGACCTCGTCCAGCAGCCGACCGGCCCGGTCGGCGAGGGGGAGGGCACCGGGGGCGGGCAGCGGCGGGTCGGTGGCGAGGAATCCGGCCAGCCAGGCGAGGAGTTCCTGGTGGAGCCCGCGCGGGACCTGCGGGCCCGTCTCCGGTGCCGGGAGGACCCCGAACGCCCGCCGCCAGTCGGTCCGCCGGTTGTAGAGGTGGTTCAGTGCCGGTTTGGCGCCAGCGGCGGTGTTCTGGGTGAACAGGGGCCGGTGGTGGCTGGCTACAAGCGTCGCCACCAGCAGCCGCTCCTCGTCCGTCCATCCGGCGGCCGGTGCGAGCAGGTCGACGTAGGCGAGGGAGAGCACTTCGTGGCGCTCGCCCCACGGCTCGCCGCCAGGCAGTACCTGGCGTTGGAAGCCCTCGGCGACCTTCCCCGCGTCGTGCAGCAGTGCAGCGGCGCGGACCAGGTTCCAGAAGGCCGGGTCGGTGGCGATGACGCCTGCGTGTGCGATGCGTACTTCCAGTTGGGCGACCGTCTGGTGGACGGTGCGCAGGTGGGCGGTGAGGCGTTCGGGATCGTGGACGGGGCGGGATTTGGCGCGCAGGTCGGTCAGGGCGCGCCGTCGCGGCCGGGCGGTGGTGGAGGTCAGGGGGTCAGGAGCCATACGGCTTGGGTGTCCTCGGGGCGCTGGTCGTGGGCGGGTGCCTCGTGGTGGGCGCCGCGTACCGGTGTCGGCCGGGTGGTGGGTTCGTCGCACCACAGGTGGTCGGCCCAGACGGTAGTGAGGCGGTCGGTGGAGGTGGTGCACGCGAGGCGGTGGACGTGGGCCTGCGGTAGGTCGTGTCCGTCGGGCGGGGCCAGTGCGTGGCCGACGAGCGCGGTCGTGGCGGGCAGCAGGGTCACCTCGGTGGCGGCGACGGGATGGACGAGGTCCTGGGAGCGGCCCAGGCGCAGTGCGTGCATGGGCCGGCGCAGGGCGGCGGCGAGGCGGGTGCCGTCGGGTCCGGGCAGCCACAGGGTGAGGTGGACGCCGGCGAGGAAGGGCCGGTCCTTGGCGGTGGCGCCGCCTTTGCCGAAGCGTACGCGTCCGCCGATCGCGGGCTGGCTGCCGTCGGCGGCCACCGGGTGGTAGGTCTCGGTGTCGATGCCGTGGCCCTCGGCCCACGCCGCCATTCCGAACACCGTTGGTTCGGCGGGCTCGCCGGTCGCCGCGGCGAGCATGCCGCGGACGGTGGACGGCGGCGGGACGGGCAGGCAGCGGGTCAGGCCGGGGAACAGGGGGTCGCGGAACGAGGCGATCGGCGCGTACAACTCGACACGCACGGCCTGCACCGGCTGCGGCGGTGCGGTGGCGGTCACGGGCGGGCCGGGTCGTCGAACCAGCCGTCCAGGCGGCCCTCGTTCAGGTCCGCGGCCAGCTGCAGCAGGATCGTCCGGGGGTGATCGACGACGATGGTGCCTTCCGCGATCTCCTCCTCGCACTGCTTCTCGAAGTCCTCGCGCGCCTGGTCCTGGAATCCGGGCCGCCAGCCGACCCGCACGGGCGGCGTCCACTCCCCCGCCCAGGCAGCGAGCTCCTGACGCAGCACGTCACCGCGGATCCGCACGCCCGTGTCGGGGTCGCTGTCGATGACGTGGCCGAACGGGTTGACGCCGCCCGCGAACGGGGCCATCACCATCAGCGCCGGCACCCGGTCGCCGTAGTGCAGGGCCTGCTTCGCACCGCCGCTCAGGTTCGCGATCGCCCCCGGCAGCAGCGAGGCCCGTCGCCGCCGCTCCTCGATCGGCAGCCGCACCGCCGCCTGTCCGCGGAACTGCGTGGTGGTGGCACCCACGGCGAGGGCATCGGCGAACTGCAACGCCTGCTCCTGCGTCAGGTAGTTCGGCCGTCCCACCCCGTCCGCGGTCGGCATCGTGAACGTCCCGATCCGCGGGACGTCCAGCAGGAACGGTGCCACCAGGTCCGCGGAGTAGAACTCGTGCCCGTGCAGCACCGGCTCCGGCACGCCGCGCGACATCACGCCGAAGTCCGAGGTGATCCGCACCGGTTCCGCCGACAGCAGCGTCCCGAGCATGAACGGGCTGTCGCGCAGCGTCGTGGCCGCGTCGTCCTTCTTCGCGCCCGCCTTCATGTAGCCGAACAGGTCGTCGTCGACGAACTGGATCGGGTCGGCCGCCGTGTTCGCCTTCTGCGCCTTGTTCTGGGCCTTGCCGACCCGGGTCACCGGTGAGGGCACCGTCCCCAGCTCGACCATCGTCTCCCGAATCCAGCGGCGCGCGGCCTGCGCCGACACGTACGGGTGCCGGCCGTTGCGCATCTGCGCGAACTTCACCCGCGCCGTCGTGTCCTCACCACGCCCGTTGTTCGGCGCACCGGCGCGCACCGCCAGCACCATCGTCCCTGCCAGGTAAGCCATCTCAGACCCCTTCCATGTCGTACGCGTCGTAGCCGTCGAACTCGTCGTCCGTCGCGGCGAAGACCGGACGGTCCTCCTCCGCACTGCCTTCTTCCGTATCCGTGTCCGCCGGGTCGGCGCTGACGGCCACCCCGCGTTCCTGCAGCAGCTCGCACACCCGCGCAAACAGCAGCATCCGCAGCTCCCAGGCCCTCGGCCGACGCCCGATCAGGGGCTTCCATGCCTCCGGCCCAGCCATCTGCGTCCCCACGCCGTCGAGTTGGAGCCGGAAGTGCGCCTGCACCAGCAGCGTCCCGAGCTGGTAGTCGTTCAACGCGGCGGTGCGGTACTCGGCCAAGCGGCCGCGCGGGCTGCTGCCCCGGGCGATCCACTCGGCCAGGACCCGCGCCACGGGTTCCACGTCCACGTCCATTCCGAATGCCTCTTTCGCGTATGCGGTGGCGAGTGCCCCCAGCGCCCGGCGGTCGCTCAGCGACCACGCTTTGTCGGTGTCTGACAGGAGACGGTGGACCTGCCCCAGCAGGGGGCGGCTCCGGCCGTCCTCCGCCTCGAACAGAAGCCGTGCCGCCGCGCCCTGACCACCGACGACCCGCCCTGTTTCCGGGTCGTACTGGTCCAGCGAGCGGCACAGCAGCCGCCAGCCGCGTCGCAGCGGTGCGTTGCCGTCCACCCTCTCCAGGAACAGCGGCACGGCCCGCCGGGTACGGGTCACCCGCAGCCACGGCTCCTGGTTGTCGTTCTTGAAACTCCACAGCGTGCTCGCGCACAACCCACTGCCCGCTCCCCGCAGCGCGGCCAGCACCACGGCTTCGGGCTTCGCCCCGGCCTGCAAACCGTTGAAGCCGGCCTGCATCACCTTCCGGGCCCGGCGGACGTTGCGCCGAGCGAACTCCCGCTCCGCATCCGGTGATTCACACGACAGCACGCTCGCGGACCCCGCCGTCACCCAGGCCCCGTAGGGCAGCGCCCACATCGCAACCCGGCACCCCCGGCACACCGGCCACCCGGCCAGCTTGGGCGGCAGGTTGTTCAGCGCTTTGCTGGTGTCGAACAGCGGCAGGTTCGTCTTCGACCACACCACTGCGGATGGCGCGGCGCAGAACGTGCACGGCCACGAGAGCCCCGCGTCCCGGGCGTCCGGAGCGAACAGCTCCTCGATCGCGGGCCTGAGCACCTGCGCGTCGGACGAGCGTCTGCTATGGGTGGCCTTCGAGTTGGGGTAGAGCGCGAACAGCACCTTCCACCAGTCGTAGCGACTCGTGTCCTTCGGTGCCGTCGCCGCAGCAACCACGTCCGCCACCAGCATCGCCGCAACAACGTCCAGGTTGCTCGGGCCCACCTCTTCGGGGGTCCGGCAATCGGCGAGAACCGCCACCGCCCACGCACCCGCCCTCTGCAGGGGGTGGCCCGAGACGGTCAGCACGCTCACTTGATCCACCCGAAACCCTGGATGGTATCCAGCCCCATCCCCCACGACCTGAGCGCTTCCACGAACCGCGCATCCGCCTCCAACTCGATCCGCACCTTCGCACCGATCCGCGGCGCCCCCCGCACCGCGAACCGCCGCCGCGGCCCCGCCTCCAGCACCCGTAACCCTCGCGGCGCCGGCAGGCCCAACAGGTCCGCCTTGTGCGCGAGATTATGGAAAAGCCGCTCCGTGAAGTACTCGTCACCGGGCAGCAGGTTACGGCTCTCGTGCTTGATCACCACCGGAGTCAGCGTCTCCAGCTCCACTCTGCTCTCCCCTGCCAGCCCTGGAAAACCACTCTCCAGAGCAATCCCGCGTACCGACAACCGCGTTGCGCCCCAGTCGAGTTCGCTGCTCGAGGCGAGCGACCTCACCAGCACGGAGGCGATCTCCGGCACCGGCGAGCCGAACCACACCGATCCATCCTTCGACGTCGTGAACACTCCCTTGCGCGGCGGCGCCCCCATGAACAGCGGCCCCGCCACACCCACCGGCTTCAACGACTTCCCGCGCCACCCCTTGTCGTGCAACTCCCTTGCCAACGAAGCATCCTGCGCCTCGATCAGGCGGTACACCACACCTCGTGCCGCGCCGTGTACGTCCTCCCACCTCACCGTCGGCGAATCCGGCACCACATCAACCCTTACCCGCAAAACACCCTCCAGTTACGCAGACAACCCGAACTGCGAGCGACCATCGACGACTTGCCTGCGGCGAACCATAGACGCCCCGGGAAGGTCATCTCCTCAGTTCCTCACAGCCGCCTCCACCACCCAGCGTTACGTGCTATAGCCGCATGGACAGAAACCCGACGTTTGACTGCCGAGCAACCCGAGAATCTCGAGCTGGCAGCATGAGCAGCCTCCCGCGCACCGGCAACACATCCCAAAAGCTCCTGACCAGGGGCGGCACACTACCGACCGGTCGCTGCAGAGCACCCTTTCCCCCATCCCAGGGGCGCCGGCCGAACCCGATGGACCGCCTCACGCTGCCGCTATGCTCAGATGAGTCGGTCATCCGCTCTATCGGGTTCGCAAAAAGTGGGTCGTTCTCCGACTCGGCACCTCATCAGCCCTCGAGGGCTTGCACCATGCGGCCGTGTTCCCCTGCCTTGTCAGGGAAACACGGCCGCATCGACTTCGCCCGTCAACGGCGCAACCCCGCGCTTCAGGCTTCCGGGTGCTCCGACACACGACCACTCCTGCGAGTGATTCGAGTCCCACCCCGCTGGTCAGTCGCAAGGGCACCGATCCACCCAATGAACTGGGCATTTCCTCCCGAGTGGCCCAGCCTGCAGGTGCGCGGCTTCGAAGTGAGTTGTTCTTGAGACGACCTTCCACTCTGAGCCTCACGCTTGGAGTCGCCTCAGGCCGCGCGCAGATCCGAGCTGTCGCACGTAAGCTCCGGCACAGCAGAGGAACGGATGGGTGAGTGGATGTTGCGAGTGCGCGGGCCATCCGTCTTGGCTCCTGTGCGCTCCCTCCTGATCGGCCCCTTGGGGCCTCTCGGGGTCCGGCGGCGCCCTGCTGTCGGCATCCTTGCCCCGCTGGGGCAGGAAACACAAGGGAGGGAGCTGGAATGAGCGGATCCGAGCAGAAGGCGCTACCACCGGAGGGGCCGTTAGCCCCAGAGGTTGAGGCAGCCTCTACGGACCGTGAGGTCCAGCACCACGACCGCCCGGCCAAGCTCGTAAGCGTATTGCGGAGGTGCGGAGTCGTTCTTGACTTCGTCTCCAAGCTCGCAGCGGCCTTAGCTGGGACGGTGGCGGCCCTAAAGGCATTTGGCCTGTTCTAGTCCGCCTCGGCGGCGGTCGGCCCCTGGCAGGGAGCCGACCGCCACTCGCCGCACGTGGTGACGGCATTTCCGGATGGACAGCGGATCGGGTTCGGCCACAGGCAATGCGAGTGCCTGCGAACCCGATCCGCCCTCTCAGCCAATCGAACTGATGGATCAGTCCGAGCACACCTAGGAACGTTCCTAGGTGGAGCACTTCCACACGCTACCTTGGCAGCGAGCGAGAGAAACAACGATTCGCCAGTTCATCGATGTGCTGGTCTCCATCCGAGCAATAGGCGCCCAGGCACGTGCCAAGCCCAGGTTCCAACGCTCTGGTGCGGATGACGGTCCGTACCCTCGACAGCGTGGCCTGGCCCGAGAGGACGTTCCCAATCCCCTAAGGGTTGTCCCGCTACTCCAGGCGGCCCGGCGGTGGAGACGTATCGGTGGGGCCTGAGACACTCTGGTGCGTGCTGATCAAGGGATACGACTACGGGCCGCTGGTCGCGGGCGAGCGGCTGCTTGAGCGCGCCGGGTTCTGGTCCAATCACCTGCTGGCCATGTGCGGGTTCACCTCGGGTGAGGCCCGGCCGGACCCCGAGTGGTTCGGTGGCGACGGCGCGGACACGGACGCCCTGTCCGAAGTCCTCCTGGACGATCAGGCCTGGCCGGCGTTTCGCATCCCGTTCCAAGGCGGTCACAGCGCCGTTGTCGTCTACCGGAACCTCATCGGTGACTTCGGGGTGGACTACCTGCTGACCCAACCGGAATGGTCTCGGGCAGAGGACCTGTCCAGCTATGACGGCGACTGGTACGGCCCGGGCCTGTCCTGGCGCGACATTGTGCACATCGCCGAGACGCCGGACCTGACCGGACCCGGCGTGCACGACACCGCGGCCCGCCTCCTGCTTCTGCTGCCGGTGCTCGCCGACGACTATTTGCCGCCCGGAGCGCAAGCTCGGGTGAACGCCGCTCTCACGGCCATCGGAGCACCCAAGGCCTCCGCCCAGAAGACGGCTGACCACCTCCTTCGGAACCGGCGGCCCGCAGTCAGGGGCCGTGGTGGTGCTAACTCCCCTCTGAGTGGTGGCAGCCACCGGCACACTGAGCCCGACTCAGATGAGTCGGCGGTGCTGTGGGCACTCAACCTCACTCAAACCGAAAGTGATGCCCTCGCCGACGCCCTGGGAAGCAGGCCTCTGCCAGCGTCCTGAGGGTCGCTCCCTGGCTCCCGGAGCAGTGATCATGGCTGGGATGATCTCGCCATGGCTGGTGTGATCACGGCGTCGGAAGCGTCCTGGATAGCCCCCTTCACCGGGCTGAGCCCGCGGGACTTCCGCAAGGTGACGACGTCGCTCAGGCGAGAGGGCGCCGACACCGTACGGCGGGGCCGGCCTTGGAGCCTTCCGATGGAGGACCGGGTCCTGCTGGTCGCGGCCTACTGGCGGACCAACCTGACACTGCGGCAGCTCGCGCCGCTGTTCGGGGTCTCCAAGTCGGCGGCCAGCCGGATCATCGACCACATCGGCCCGCTCCTGGCGCTCAAGCCCCGGCGCCGGTTCCGCAAGGACTCTGTGCTGATCGTGGACGGCACCCTGGTCCCCACCCGCGACCACACCATCGCCGAGCAGTCCAAGAACTACAGGTACTCCACCAACCACCAGGTGGTCATCGATGCGCACTCCCGCCTGGTCGTGGCGATCGGCAGACCCCTGCCGGGCAACCGAAACGATTGCAAGGCCTGGGAGGAGTCCGGCGCCAAAGCGGCCGTCGGCCGGACAACTACGATCGCCGACGGCGGCTACCCGGGCACCGGCCTGGTCATCCCGCATCGGCGCCCCAAGGGCGGCGAACTCACCGAATGGCAGGCTGAGCACAACCGTGAGCACAAGCAGGTCCGAGCCCGCGTCGAGCACGTCTTCGCCCGGATGAAGACCTGGAAGATCCTGCGCGACTGCCGTCTCAAGGGCGACGGCGTCCACCACGCCGTGCTCGGCATCGCCCGTCTGCACAACCTGATCCAGGCTGCATAAGTCATCGCACTCGCGGTCGACCGACCGCGCCTCGAACCACTCAAAGATCAATTATGGGACAGCCCTTAGGGTTGATGACGGCCAGGCTCAGGATGCCTCCCAGATCGCTCCGCCGATGTTCCCAACCCTCCAGGGTTGATGACGACGCTCCCGGCTAGATGTACTGACCACGGAGGTTGGTGACGGGGTTCACGGTCTGGCGATCTTGAAATGAGTGAGGGCCTTCTGGCTCGGTGTGGATTGCGACAT
>NZ_JBVHEH010000020.1:64383-156555 GCF_055562955.1 Kitasatospora sp. NPDC015121 | reverse complement strand
AGAGGCTGTCGGTGTGGGCGGAGCCGTAGCCGTCCAGCCAGGCCTTCCAGGAGCCGCCGTGGGCGGCCTGGGAGCTGGAGTTGTCGACGACGCCGCTGGAGGTGGTCCAGGGGCTGGCGGTGCCGGTCTCGAAGCCGGGGTTGCCGAGCAGCTGGGCCGGGGTGCAGGTGCCCTGGTTGCTGGTGACGGTCCAGCTGAAGGTGGTGGTGCCGGTCTTGTTGGCGGCGTCCTTGACGGTGACGGTCACCGTGGAGCCGCCGGCCGTGGTGGCGGTGCCGCTGATCACGCCGGTGGAGGCGTTGATGGACAGGCCGGCGGGCAGGCCGGTGGCCGAGTAGCTGAGCGGCGCGGTGCCGCCGGTGGCCTTGATCGGCAGGTTGACGGCGCCGTTCAGGGCGGTCGACTGGTTGCCCGGGTTGGTGACCGTGACGGCCGTGCCGGCCGGCTTGGTCAGCAGGCAGCCGCTGACGTTCAGGTCGATGACCCGGCCGGTGCCCAGGCAGGTGGTGAACCAGTAGGTCTCCTCTCCGTAGCTCTGGCCCTTGGTGGCGGTCGTGGTGCCGTCCGCGGCGACCTCGCACGGGTTGTTGAGCGTGCACATCGCGCCGTCGTCGTTGCCGGTGTTGTTGATGCCGACGACCTTCCGGCTGGTCGCGTCGACGATGGGCGATCCGGAGGTGCCGTGCGTGGTGTTGCAGCCCGCGCTGTAGCGCAGCGAGTCGCGCCAGGTCCACTGGTCCTCGCGCAGGGTTCCGACGAACCCGTTGATCGAGCAGTTCCAGACCTGCTTCCAGTACGAGGAGGGTATGTACATGGCGGATCCGTCGACCGGGTGGGTGTCGCTGATCGTCAGCGCGGTCGCGCCGTACTTGGAGGTGACGGAGGCGAAGGTGTCGGTGAGCTGGTAGAGCGCGACGTCGGTGCCGGTCATCGTCGCGTACAGCACCTTGTCCGCCTGGACGGTGCCGAGCGAGTTCCCGGCGGAGTTCAGCAGGGTGCCGCTGCGGCTGGCGCTCGCGTTCTGGATGACCTGGCCGGCCGACGGCATGGTCGGCAGGCAGTGGCCGTTGGTCAGCATCATCGCCCGGTCGGTGTCCACCGAGCTCGGGTAGCGGACCAGCGCGGCGGAGCAGTTGCTCAGCGCGATGGTGGAGGTCAGGTCACCGGCCTGGACGGCCTGCGCGGGGGCGGCGCCGAGGGTCAGGGCGCCCGCGGCGACCGCGACCGCGCCGAGTGCGGCGGCGGATCTCTTGAACATGGCTCTCCTCGTGGGGGATTGCAGGCGTGTGACCGGTCGGTGCACGCCCGCGCCGGACGAAAGTGCCATGGCCACTTCAATTTGGTCAACAGTGCCGACGGAACTCGCGGGCGGAACACGCGGACGGAACACGGGAACGGACCCCGCCGTCGGCCGCGCCGGACCGACCGCCCCCTGACCCCCCGTCAACCCCGACCCGGCCGGACGGCGTTCGGCGGGGGCCGCGGCGCACCGCCGCCCGGGTGATCGTGCTGGGCCGCACGGGTGGCCGGGGCGGGTCCGGGGCGGAGCGCGCGCGGTGGCGGTGAAGAGTTCGTATCGGCCGACCCGCCGGACGGCGCGCCCGTCGGGGGGGAGCAACGCCCCTCGACCGCGCCGCCGGCACGAACCCGAATCACCGGCACCGCTCCACCCGGGGCGGCGCCCCATGAGGAACCAAGGAGTCGACATGTCCCGCACCCGCAAGTACTTCGCCGTCGTCGCGCTGGCGGCCACCGCCGTCCTCGGCACCGCCGGAGCTGCCTCCGCGTCCGCCGGTGCCCAGGGCGTGGCCGTCGGCTCGCCCGGCGTCCTCTCCGGCAACCTGATCCAGATCCCCGTGCACATCCCGGTCAACGTGTGCGGCAACAGCATCGGCGTGATCAGCGCGCTGAACCCGGCGTTCGGCAACTCCTGCGCCAACATCGGCTGATCCAGCTCCCGTCGACGGGCCCGTGCCACGGCCCGTCCGCAGGACGCGGGCCCCTTCCGGGAACGGGAGGGGCCCGCGCGCGTCCGGTGCCGGGCCGTCAGGGCTGCCGGACGGCGGCCGGGGCGCCGGAGACGAGCTGCCCGGTGGCGGTCAGGGCGAGGCGGGAGAAGAGCGTCCCGGAGAATCCGAAGAGCAGCGCGGTCGCGAGGGCGACGGGCCTGGCCGGCGCGTCCCAGGAGTTCTCCAGGAAGACGTGGCCGAGGAGGCTGAGCTCCGGATCGGCCAGCATCCTGACCAGCAGCAACCCGCCGACCGCGGCGAGCGCCCCGCCCACCGGGGCCAGTACCAGCACGCCCCAGGACGAGGGCCGCTGGGAGCGCATCACCCCGATCAGCGGCGACAGGAACCCGCCCAGCGCGCCGAGCAGCATCGTCGGCCGGTGGTCGAGCGTGGCCCCGATCAGGAACACCGCCCCGAGGCCGGTCGCCGCGAGCCACAGGGCGGTCCGCTGGTGCTCGTACTCGCGCTCCGCCTCGGTGTCCTCCCGGGCGTGCAGTTGCTCGGTGGTGCTGGACAGCAGCGCGGCGGCCTCGGCACCGGTGGTGGCGGCGGCGGCCTGGGTGACGAGTTCCACGGCGAGTTCCGCGTCGCCCGGAACCGCGGAGTCGGCCAACCGCAGTCGCAGCGCGTGCAATTGGGTCGCCACCTCCTCGGTCGGCTGGAGCCGCAGCAGGCGGCGTTCGGCGCCGTGCAGGACCCGCCAGGCGGCGGCCAGCTTCGACAGCGGTATGGCGATCACCCAGGTGCTGGGCCGCACCCGCCAGACCACCCGGTCGGTGTTCTCCAGCTCGTCGAGCTGCGCGGTGGCCGCCGCGATCGACGCCGTGCGGACCGGGTCCCCGGCGGCGCCGACCGCGAGGACCGCCGCCTGCGCCCTCGCCTCCAGGATCCGGCCCTGCAGCTGGCGGTAGCGCGGGGCCGCGATGAGCCCCCGGCTGGTGACGAAGACGATGGTCAGGTAGGAGAGGCAGACCGTCGCCAGGTCCCACCCGCCGTTCGCTGTCACGGCCTGCCACATCGTCGTGCCCCCCGGTGCTTCCCGCGTTCCGTTCCGGCGTACGCCGGCTGCCACCGGGGCCAATCCTCCCGCAGGAGAAGGCCGTTCGGGGCGGATGCGGGCATTCCCGCACCGGGGCCGGCCCGGAGGGGGTAGGGGCGGCGGGCCGCCCTCCGCTCACTCCTCGGCCGTCCGCTCACTCCTCGGCCGTCCGGGGCGGGGCGGCGAGGACCGCCCGGAGCAGTTCGCCGACGGCGGCGGCCCGGCCCGGGTGCGCGGCCATCAGGGCCGCGAGTTCGGCGACAGCCCGGTCGTGCTCTTCCGGGCCGGGTGCCCGCTCCCGGGCTGCGGCGCGCAGGACGGCGGCCGGCCCGGGGTCGACAGCCGACTCGGCGGCCCCGGCCGCGCGGACCGCCGGCTGCGGCCTGCGCGGCGGCGCACCGGGACCGTCGACCGCAGGACCGTCGGCGAGCAGCCCGGCCAGCAGCCAGTGCACCGCGGCGGTCCACGGGGCGTCGTGCACGCTGTCCTCCAGGAAGGCGATCCAGCCGAGCGCCGCCGCGTCGGCGCCCTCCAGTGCGCGCCCGAGGCGGGCGCGCAGGGCCCGGCGGTCGTCCAGCAGGCGGTAGGCGGCCTCGATGCCGTCGCTGCGGACCGCCGCGAGGACGGCCCGGAGGACGGCGGCGACCGGGCTCGCGGCTCCGGAGCCGTCGTGCACGCGCATGTCGGCAAGCGCCTCGTCCGCTTCGGGGGCGAGGAGGTCCTCCGCGTGCTCGGCCAGGTAGGCGGCGGAGGCGAGCCGGTCCTCCTCCGCGACGCTGACCCGGATCCACTCGAGCAGGAGCTGGGGCAGCACGAGCGGCCGGTACACCTCCGCCACCGGCTCCCCGGCCAGCAGGCGCTCCAGCAGCCCGAGGTGACGCAGGACGGATTCACCGAACAGCGCCCACTCGCCCATCGCGGTGCGGGACGCGGCGGCCAGCAGCTCGGGGTGCGCGGTGACGAAGTCGCGGGACTCGATCCAGGTGCCGGTGTTGATCCAGTCCCTGGTCAGCCGGAGGGCGGGCTCCGTGACGTCCAGCCAGCCGGGCGGGCCGGCGGGGGCTCCCGCGTCCGGGCAGTGCCGTACGACGGCCTCACGCAGGGTTGGGTCGGCTTCGACGGCTTTCCGGAGCCGCTGCCGGACCTTGAGGACCGTCTCGACACCGACCGGCTCCGGCCCGGTGAGCAGGGCGCACAGTGCCGCGATGCCGGTGGCGGGGCCGTCGTGGTCCAGCAGGAACAGGGCCCGGTGGAGGGCGATCTCGGCTGCCGACCGCACCGGGCCGGACCACTCCGCGATGGCCTCCTGGTAGCGCTCCAGGGCTTCCCCGGTCCGGCCGACCTCCGCCAGCCGGGTCGCGAGGGTGTTCAGCGCCGAGGTCAGGCCGGGGAGTTGGGCGTCGGGGTCGGCCCGGGCGAGTTCGCGGCGCAGCCGGACGGCCTCCTCGGCCGGGGCCAGCGCCTCCCCCGGCCGTCCTGCCCGCGCCAGTTGATCCGCGAGGGTGTTCAACGCCCTTGCCAGGCCGGGCAGGTGCGCTCCGGGACTGACCCGGGCGAGCTCACGGCACAACCGGACGGCCTCCTCGGCCAGGGGCAGTGCCTCCCCTGTCCGGTCCGCCTCCGCCAACCGGACGGCGAGGGTGTTCAACGCGCTTGCCAGGCCGGGCAGGTGGGCCCCGGGGCCGAGCCGGACGAGTTCGCGGCGCAGCCGGACGGCCTCCTCGGCCGGGGCCAGCGCCTCCTCCGGGCGGCCCGCCTGCGCCAGCAGGACGGCGAGGTTGCTCAAGGCCCGGGCCAGCTCGGGGAGGTGGGCGTCGGGAGCGGCCCGGACGAGTGCGCGGCAGATGGCGACGGCCTCCTCCGCCGGAGCCAGCGCCTCTGGCAGGTGGTCCAGCTCCGCCAGTAGGCTGGCGAGGTTGCCCAGCGTCATCGCCAGGTCGGGGAGGTGCACCTCGGCGTTGAGCCGGACGAGTTCGCGGCGCAGTTGGACGGCCTCCCTGGCCACGGTCAGGGCCTCCGCCCTCTGTCCCGTCTCCGCCAACCGGATGGCGAGGTTGCTCAGGGCGGTGGCCAGGCCGGGCAGGTGGGCCCCGGGGCTGAGCCGGACGAGTTCGCGGCGCAGCCGGACGGCCTCCTCGGCCGGGGCCAGCGCCTCCCGCCCCCGCCCTGCCTCCGGCAGGTGGGTGGCGAGGTTGCTCAGAGCCATCGCCAGGTGGGGGAGGTAGGCCCCGGGATTCGTCCGGGCGAGCTCGCGGTGGACGGCGACGGCCTCTTCGGCCGGTTCCAGCGCCTCCGGCCCGCGCCCCGCCTCCGCCAGGTGGGTGGCGAGGTTGTTCAGCGCGGTGGCCAGGTGGGGGAGGTAGGTGTCGGGGTCGGTCCGGACGAGTGCGCGGCGCAGCCGGACGACCGCTTCCGCCGGGATCAGGGCTTCCTGGCGCCGTCCGGCCTCGGCCAGTCGGACGGCGAGGTTGTTCAGCGCCATCGCCAGGTCGGGGAGGTGCGCCTCGGGATTCGTCCGGGCGAGCTTCTGGTAGGTGGCGATGGCCTCCGCGGTCAGGGGCAGGGCCTCTTGGCGCCGTCCCGCGCCCGCGAGGTGGCTGGCGAGGTTGTTCAACGCCATCGCCAGCATGGGGAGGTGGGCAGCGGGAGCGGCCCGGACGAGTGCGCGGTGGAGGGCGACGGCCTCCTCCGCCGGGGCGACGGCCTCCTGGTGGCGGCCCAGTCCCGCCAGCCGGCCCGCGAGGTTGTTCAGGGCCCGGGCCAGCTCGGGGAGGTGGGCGTCGGGATTGCCGCGGACGAGTGCGCGGCACAGCCGGACGGCCTCCTCGACCAGCGGTAGCGCCTCCCCTCGTCGCCCGAGCTTCGCCCGCTGGTCGGCGAGGTTGTTCAGGGCCCGGGCCAGCTCGGGGCGGTAGGCGTCGGGGTCGGCCCGGACGAGTGCGCGGTAGACGGTGACAGCCTCCTCCGCCGGGACGGCGGCCTCCTGGTGACGGCCCAGTTCCGCCAGCCGGATGGCGAGGTTGTGCAGGGCCGCAGCCAGGACCGGCGAGTGGGCGTCGGGGTCCGTTCGGACCAGCTCGCGGCAGATGGCGACGGCCTCCTCGACCGCGGCCAGTGCTTCCTGGCGCCGTCCCGCGCCCTTCCAGCGGGCGGAGGAGTCGTTCAGCACCACGGCCAGCTCGGGGAGGTGGGTGCCGGGGTCGGCCCGGACGAGTCGCCGCAGCGCGGTGATGCCGGGCTGGTCGGCGACCACGGCGTGGTACCGCAGATACCGCCGCAGGTAGGGGTTGGCCTGGTCGGGGTGAGCCCCGTCCTGGGTCTGGGCGAGGGTGAGGTCGACCAAGGCGTCGACGATGGCGGACGGGGCGGGTCCGGCGCGTCGGCCGGTGGCCGCGGTGCGCAGGTGGGTGACGAGTTCGCGGTGGTAGAGCCGGTAGACGGCCTGGGTCCCGTCGCCGTCCTCGACGATGTAGCGGCCGTAGTGCTGCAGGAGCCAGTCGACGTCGTCCGGGTCGTAGACGGTGTCGTCGTCGCGGAGGGCGGTGGCGGCGGCCTGCCAGACGCCGTGGGCGGGCATGCCGTTGCCGGCGGCCCAGGCGAGGGCGGTGAGCAGGTCGAGGGCGGCGTGCGGGAGTCGGCGGCCCTCGCGGTGCCGGGCGGGGACGGCGGCGAGGTCGAGGGTGAGGGCCTCGGTGATGCCGGAGGGGACCAGGTCCCGCCAGGGGCGGTCGGGGTCGGTGGCGAGGGTGCGGGCGAGGTGGGAGGCGACGATCCGGGCGAAGAGGAATCCGCCGCCGGCGGTGCCGGCCCGTTGGGCGAGGACGGGGGCGATCTCGGCGGCGGTCCGTTCCGGGACGCGGTCGGCGTGGAGGCGGCGGCGGACGTAGGCGGTGATGTCGGCGGTGGTGTCGCCATCGAGGTCGAGGTCGAGGACCTGAACGGCGGCGCCCGCGGTACGGGTGAGGGCGGCGGCCAGGGTCTCGCCGGGCTTCTGGTGGGGGCGGAAGGGGCGGTCCCGGGAGGCGAGCAGCACGGTGCACAGGCGGCTGAGGTGGACGAGGAGTTGCTCGACGATCGGGGTGGCCTGGCCGGGGGCGGCTTCGTCGAGGCCGTCGAGGACCAGGACGTGGCGGCGGCCGAGACCGGTGCCGGCGCGTTCGAGGTGGGCGATCAGGTCGGCGGGGGTCTTGGGGGCGGGCAGGCCCAGGCGGTGGGCGAGGGCGTCGGCGACGGCCTGGACGTCCATGCCGCGCAGGTGGACGGCGGCGTCGACGCTGTTCTCGCCCGGGTCGGGATCGTCGGCGGTGAGGGGGGCGTGCCGCTGGAGGGCGCTCCGTTCGGCGGGGTCGGAGAGGGCGGCGATGCGGCCCGCGACGGCGGACTTGCCGGCGCCGGCCCGGCCGGTGAGCAGCAGCAGGCCGGCGGCGCCGGTGCGGAGGCGGTCGGTGATCGCGCGCAGGGCGCGGCGGCGGCCGGTGAAGAACCAGCCTTCCTCGGTGGGGTCGATGCCGCGGGCGGCGAGCACCAGGTGTTCGACCAGCGCCTCGCCGGAGGAGGGGCGCCAGCGGGGGTTGCGGAAGATCGGGGCGGGTTGGCCGGCGGAGGCGCGGACGGGGGTCTGGCCGCTGTCGGACATCTCCTCGATGGCGGCCAGTGCCAGGGTCTCGCCGGTGACGCCCTCGTTGCGCACGCTCCACTCGTGGCGGTAGCCGCCGGTGCGGCCGGGCCCGTCGCGCAGCAGTCCCAGGACGGTCTCCAGGAGCGCTCCGCGGCCTCCGACGGCCCGTTCCCGGGTCCGGCAGGCGGCGAGCACGCCGATCCAGGCGGTGCGGGGGGCGGGCAGGGTGTGGTCGTCCCAGCTGTTGAGCGCGTGGTTGACGGCGGTGAGCGTGCCGGCGCCGGAGTGGCAGGTGTCGAGGAGGACCAGGATCTGGTCGGCGCGGCTGTCGAGGGCTTGGCCGACGAGGTGCTCCGGGGAGTAGGAGCGGTCCTTGTTGGCGCTGCCCTTCGGGGTGGCGTGGGTGACGAGCCGCAGGTCGCGGGCGTTGTCGAGTTCGGCGTGGCCGGACCAGGCGACGACGGCCGGGCCGTGCCGCCCCTGCCGGGCCCAGGCGGCGGACCAGTCGGTGAGGGCGTCGACCAGGGCACCCTGGGCGGGGTTCACCAGGACGGTCGGCTGGTAGCCGAACCCGGCGAGGGCGGCGGCGAGTTCGTCCACCTGCCGAACCGCGCCCGGGAGCGGGGTGAACTCCGGTGCCCGGTAGTCGTCGTACACCACTGCCAGGAAGGTACCCCCGGTCGGCGGGGTGGCGTCGGGCAGCGCGTCGGCGGCCTCGGCGGGGGTGTGCGGAGCGGCGTCGGAAGCCGTGTCGGGGGTCGTGTTCCGCTCGGTCATGCATCGCCTTCGAGGACGAGGGTCAGGGTGGTCACGGCGGCGGCCGGGTCGCCGGCGGCGTGCAGGGAGACCGCGTACGCGCCCGGGACGAGGTCGGGGAAGGCGGTGGCGTAGTGGCCGCCGCCGAGGTTGCGCAGGGTGCGGGCGGTCACGGTGGCACCGTGCTCGTCGGTGACGGCGGCCAGGACCGCGAGTTCGTCCGCGCCGTCCCGACCGGTGGCGGCCTCGGCCCGGACGTGCAACGGTTCGCCCGCCGCCAGGTACTCGGGGGTTCGGACGCCCAGCGGGTGGGTGGGCCGGGAGCCGCGGTAGACGGCCGGGGCGGGGGCGAGCCAGTCGTACAGGTCCTCGCGGACGCCGGGGTGGCTCTTGATCGCGCCGTGGTTGGCGAAGGACGAGCGCGCGGTCGTGGTGTCGCCGGGCGCGAGTTCGGCGGGGTGGGCGGCGAAGCGCGGGACCCTGCCGTCGCCGCCCTCGTCCGTGCCCTCGATGGTGTCGAGCGGTTCCAGCCGGCCGTCCCGGACGGTGGCGGTGGCGGGGGTCGGCTGGCGGACTCCGACTACCGGCAGGCAGAGCCGGTCCGAGCCGCCCCGCGCCACCCGGTGCAGGGCGGCGTCGCGGATCTCCTGGTGGAACCGGCCGGCGTCCGCCAGCAGGGCGGGGTCGACGCCCGCCAGTGCGGTGGGCGACTCCTGCGGGTGGCGCAGGCCCCGGGGGCTTTCCAGGCAGGCGTAGACAGGCGCGAGTTGATGCAGGGAGGGCAGGCTGCGGCTGAAGGCGGTGAGGTCCGCCGCCAGCGGGCCGAGGCCGATCCGGTGCCCGTTGACCAGGGACTCCAGGGCTCCGATCGATCCGCGGTGCGGGGTGCCGAGGGTGATGAGCTGGCGCGTGACCTCGGCGCCGCCGAGGCACTCCGTCCAGTAGCGGCCGACCAGGCCGCCCATCGAGTGACAGATCAGGCGCACTTTCGCCTCGGCCCGGTGCGGGGCCGTGGCCCGCCAACGTCCGAGCGCCACGTCGACCAGGGCAGCCAGTCGGCCGGCGTTATAGCGGCACGACAGCCGCCAGTCGTAGGCGAACGGGACCAGGTTGACCGGGGCGTCGGGTCGGTCGCCGGGCAGTGCGCGACGCAGGGTGAAGGTGCGTTCCAGCCAGTCGAGCAGGTCGCCGTAGCCGTTGACCAGCGGCCACACGCCGGGGAGCGCGTGCAGGGACGGCACGAGCCCGGTCGGGACGACGCCGTCGCCGGGGTGTGCGTCACCGATGTCCCCGGGGAGCCGCAGGGCTTTCACGGAACCGGCGAACGTGCCGATGGCCCGGCGGAGGGCACCCGGGGAGGGGCCCCACACCTCCCGGCCGTCCACCGCCAGCCGACTGCCCGTGATCCCCGGGACCACGACCACCAGGTCCTCGACCCGCTCACGTCGCACCGCTCCCCCTCCCCCGGCCGGCGCCGTCCGTCGCGCCGTCCGCCCGGCGCGCGGCGCCCCGGGCCGGAACTCCCCTTCCTACCGGAACGACCGGCCGACCGGTCGTCGTTCGGCGAAATGACCACCTGGGCGGGGGGTCCCGCGGACTTCCGGGGGCGGGAGTCCGCGCCCGCGTGCCGACAAGTCCCTTCCGCCGGAACCGCGTTCGGCCCGGGCCGGGCGGGGCGGTCAGCGCACCACCCGGTAGCGGAGGCGGACGGTGCGCGGGCCGACGTTGCGGTTCTCGACGAGTTCGAGGTCGACGCGGCGTTCGGCGCGGGGGAAGAACGGGATGCCGCCGCCGACCAGCACCGGCAGGACCGTGGCCCGGTACTCGTCGATCAGACCGAGGGCGGCGGCCTCGGCGGCGAGGGTCGCGCCGCCGATCGCGATGTCGCCGTCGCCGGGTGCGGCGCGCAGCCGGGCGATCTCCTCGGCCAGGCCGCCGTCGGCCGGGCGGGCGTTGCCCCGGAAGGCGGTCAGGGTGCGGGAGAAGACCACCTTGGGGAGGGCCTTCCAGATCGTGGCGAACTCCTGGGTGGAGAAGTCGAGTTCCGGGTCCTGGTCGGCGTCCTCCCAGTACAGCATCGTCTCGTACAGCCGCCGCCCCAGCAGGTGGACGTCGAGCCCCCGGACCTCCTCGGTGGCGAGCCGGAAGACCTCCGCGTCGGGGGCGGTCCAGGTGAAGCCGCCGTCCGGTCCGACGATGTAGCCGTCGAGCGAGACGTTCATCGAGTAGGTCACGCTGCGCATCGCGCCGGTCCTCCTTGTCGCCGGGTTCCGACCCTACGGGCGCGGGGCGGTGGGCCAGGGACCGACACGCCCCAAGTGGGTTCGCGGTCAAGGCCGTTCGCCGGTGCGCGGATCTGCGGCGACGCCCGGGGGGCGCCGGGCGCATAGCATCGGGCGGTCAGTGCCGTCCCGTCGTCCAGGAAGTCCCCGTGATGCGATTCGATCTCGCCGCCACCGCCCTGCCCGCCGAATCGCCCGGGCTGGCCCGGCTGGCCGAGGAGTCCGGGGCCGACCGGATCTGGCTCGCGGAGACCTCGCACGACCCGTTCCTGCAGCTGGCCCGGGCGGCGGACCGGACCGGGCGGATCGGGCTGGCCACCGGGGTGGCGGTTGCGCTGGCCCGGACCCCGATGGTGCTGGCGTACCAGGCGTGGGGGCTGCACGAGAGCTCCGGCGGGCGGGCCGCGATCGGCCTCGGGACGCAGATCAAGCCGCACGTGGTGCGCCGGTTCGGCATGCCGTGGGACCGGCCGGCCGCCCGGATGCGGGAGTACGTGGCGGCGGTCCGGGCGGTCTGGCACAGCTGGCAGACCGGTGAACGGCTGGCGTTCCGGGGCGAGTTCTACCGGCACACGCTGATGACGCCGGTGTTCGCGCCCGACCCGCTGCCGTACGGCCCGCCGCCGCTGCTGCTGGCCGGGGTCGGGCCGCTGATGACCGCCGCCGCCGGGTCCGTCGCGGACGGGTTCCTGGCCCACCCGTTCTGCACGCCGCGGCACTTGGCCGAGCGGGTGCTGCCCGGCGTCCGGGCGGCCCGGGCGGGGGCGGAGGCGGCGGGCGAGCCGTGGACCGCCCGCCCGTTCGAGGTGGTCGCCAACGTGCTGGTGGCCACCGGCCGGGACGAGCCCGAGTACCTGGCCAACCTGCGCCTGGTCCGGGAGCGGCTCGCCTTCTACGCCTCCACCCCCGCCTACCGCCCGGTCCTGGAGACCCACGGCTGGGGCGGCCTCCAGGAGGAGCTGCACCGGCTCTCCACCCGGGGCCGCTGGCAGGAGATGGGCGAGGCCCTGGACGACACCGTCCTGCGCGCCTTCGCCGTCACCGGCACGCCCGCCGAGGCCGCCCGCGAACTGCGCTACCGCTACGGCCCGTTGGCCGACCGCCTCTGCCTGACCGTCCCGGACGGCACCGACCCGGCGCCGCTGCTGGAGACCCTGGCGGCGGCCCGGGCGCTGGACTGATCCGCCACGGGCCCGCCGGCCCGCCACGGGTCAGCCGCGCGGGAGGACCAGTGACTGCACCTCGGGCAGGTGCCGCCAGTCGGCGGAGACCAGGGACGCGTGCGCCGCGGCCAGTTGGACGGTCCGCGCCCGGGCCTGCTCGGCCGTCGGGTCGGTGGCGCTGATCGCCGGGGCGACGTTCTGCGCGTCGGTCATCGTCAGCAGGTAGTGGCGCTGGTCGTACCACGCGGTGTCGACGCCGTTCAGGTACGCGGCGGCGTCGCCGTCGAAGACCACGAACCAGGGGCGGATCGTGGCCTCCGGGTACGCGCCGCGCGGGTCGCCCGGGGCGGCGCCGTGCACGGCGGGGAAGACCCGCGCCTCGCCGATCCGGCCGGCGGCGGCCAGGTCGCGCAGGTGGCGGGCCTCCTCGACGTCGGTGTGCAGGGTGTCGAAGGGGTTGCCCTCCTCGACCGTGCCGGGGATCGCGTACACCAGGGCGCGCCCGGCCAGCGCGGCCCGGCTCGGCCAGTTGCCCGCCCGGGCGGCGTCGTCGAGCGTGGCGTAGCTGCCGCCGCCGGGCTTGGCCAGCAGGTCGGCCGGACGGAAGGCGGCGGCGCCGAGGTGGGCGGCGATCAGCGCGTCCAACTGGGCCGGGCCCATGCCCAGGTTGGCCGCGTACCCGCCCTTGAGTTCCAGCTTGATCGTGAGCGGTCCGGCCGCCGGGTGCGCGGCCAGCCAGACCCGGACGTCGTCGAGGCAGTGCTCCAGGTTCTTGTTGGTCCCGCCGCCGTACAGCTGCGCCGGGGTGGTGGCGGCGACGCAGTTGTTGCCGTTGCCGAGCGGGTTGGAGTGGCTGACCTTCCACTCCCTGGTGACGGTATCGGTCCACACGTCCAGCTCGATCATCGCGGTACCGGTGTCCAACGCCTGGGCGAGGTAGCCGAAGGCGCCCGGGTCGTACGTGTTGTGCAGCCCCACCCCGGTGCTCCCGGCGAACGGCCGGTCCCCGGCCGTCCCCGCGCCGGCGGCCGCCCCCCACGGCACGGGCCCGAGGAGGGCGGCGGCGAGCACCGCCCCGGTGACGGCGGAACGGGCTGCGGTGCGACGGACGTTCATGCGGTCCCCCTGGACGGTCGGTCGTTCGGTCGGACGGCCGGCGCGGGCTGACGGCCGGTCAGCGAACAGGATGGCCCATCCGGGGGGTCCTTGAGGTGACATGACAACAAAGCCCGGACGAAACCGGCACGGCGGTCGGGGGACGGTCGGGGCGTCCGACGGGGGCGGTCGGCGGGAGGGAGCCGCCTCAGCGGGCCGGGCGCCACATGGTGGTGACGACGTGGCCGGTGGCGGTGGTGATCTCCTCGCGCGGGATGAAGCCGACGCTGCGGTAGCGGGCGAGGTTGGCGGGGTTGGAGGACTCCAGGTAGGCCGGGGCGCCGAGGGCGTCGATCCGCTCCAGGCTGCGGGCGAGCAGGCCCATGCCGAGGCCCTTGCCGCGGTGGTCGGCGTGGACGCCGAGCAGGGTGAGGTAGTAGCAGGGCACGCCGGGGTGGGCGGCCTCCAGCTGGTCGTAGACGGCGAGGATGGCCCGGGCCGCCTCCGGTCCCGCCGCCGTGGTGAGCAGTTCCGGCAGCTCCTCGGCCTCGCGTGCGGTGAGTTCGGTGCCGCCGGGCGGGATCCACACGGCGACGGCCTCCGCGCCGGGGGTGACCAGGGTCCAGGGGTAACGCAGGGCGGAGGTCGCGTACAGCCGCCACATCGCGGCGGCCTGCCGGGCGCGCCGGGACGGGTCGGGGAAGGCCGGGCCCCAGAGCGGGTCGTGGAAGAAGGCGCTGGTCAGGGTGGAGACCACGGCGTCGAGGTCGGCGGGAATGGCGGGCCGGGCGGGGCCGGGCCGGTCGTTGCTGGTCACCGCCGCACCGTAGCCGGACGGGGCGGTCCGGCGCTCGACGGAATCCGTCGCGGTCGGCCGTCGCCGCGACGGCACGGCGTGCGGCACCGCGACGGCGCGACGTGCGGCGGGCGGCGGCGCGCGGCGGGCGTCCAGCCGATTCTCAGAGGATTCTCATAGCTTTCCGAGCTTGGCGCGGGAGATGACGCCGCGTCAGAATTGTCGGCGCTCCATCAAGCAAGGCAGCGCCACCCTCCGCCGCCGGGAGCTCCCCCCGTCCGTTCGAGGTTCTGTCCCACACGAGGAGTCGTCATGTCCGAAGAGCTGTCCCGGCTCGCCGAGCGCGCCCGTCCCACCGTCCACGGTCTGGCCCGCATCGCGGTGTCGCTGCTGTTCGCCTGCCACGGGGCGGCGACCCTGTTCGGCGTCCTCGGCGGCGCGCACGGCAAGGCGCCGGAGGTCGGCGAGTGGCCCGGCTGGTGGGCCGCGCTGATCCAGCTGGTGGGCGGCGCCCTGGTGCTGGTCGGGATCGCCGTCCGGCCGGCGGCGCTGATCTGCTCGGGGTCGATGGCGTACGCCTACTTCAGCGTGCACCAGGAGCACGCGCTGTGGCCGATCCAGAACGGGGGCGAGGCGTCCGCGATGTTCTGCTGGGCGTTCCTGCTGATCGCCGCCGTCGGGCCGGGCGGGCTCGCGCTGGGCGGGCTGCTGCGGCGGCGGCCGGTGCGGCAGCCCGCCGTCGCCTGACCCGCGGGCCCCGGGCCACGGGCCACCGGCCCCCCGCCCGCGGCTCGGCCCCGGGCGGGGGGCCGAGCCGTGGGCCTCTGCCCGGCCACCCCGCCCGGTCGGACCGTCAGCCGGGGTCGGGATCGGGGTCGGGGTCGGGATCGGCGGGGACGGTGACCACCGGGCAGGGCGCGCCGCGCACCAGGCCGCGCGGGACGGAGCCGAGCCGCAGGCCGGTGAGGCCGCCCCGGCCGTGGCGGCCGACCACGACGGCCAGCGCGTGGGCGGAGACCCGGACGAGTTCCTCGACGGGGTCGCCCGCGAGGACCTCGTGGGTGAGGTCGAGGTCGGGCTCGTCGGCGGCGCAGCCCGCGGTGGCTTCGAACAGCCGCCGCCGGACCTCCGGTTCGTCCTCCAGCGGCTCGAACGGCCGCACGGGGGTGCGCCGGACCCAGACGGCGCGCAGCGCCGCGCCCCGGCGGGCGGCCAGGTCGGCGGCGAAGCGCACCGCGCGGCCGCAGTCCGGTGAGCCGTCGACGCCGACGACCACGTACGGCGGCTGGTGGGTGGTGTGCTCGGGCTTGCGCACGACGGCCACCGGGCAGCGGGCCTGGGCGCTGACCGGAACGGTCACCGAGTAGCGGCTCAGCACCTCGGCCAGGCGGCCCAGCCGGCGGGTGCCCAGCACCACCAGCGCGGCCCGTTCGGACTCCGCGCACAGCACCGGGGCCGGGGCGCCGTCCCGCAGGACCGGCTCGGGGCGCAGCCCGGGGTGGCGTTCGGCCACGATGCCCCCGGCCTTCTCCAGCGCGGCGCTCCCGGCCTCGCGCAGGGACTGCAGGTAGCCGGGGCCGTCGCCGCGCCGGTCGCGGGGCTCGTCGGGGACGGCGTGCACCAGCCGCAGCGGCAGTCCGCGCCGTTCGGCCTGGTCGGCGGCCCAGCCGACGACCACGGGGCTGACCTGCCGGGCGTCGACGCCCAGCACGATCGGGCGGGGTCCGGTGAGCGACGTCATGGCTCCTCCACCGCTGCGGCGGCCGTTGTCCGGTGACGGCCGGATCACCTCCCACGGTAGGCGGGCCCGCCGGACCCGGCGAGGGCCGACCGGCCCGTTCCGGGGGCGGGACCGTCGGTCCCCGGAGTCGGCCCCGGCGGCCCTACGCCGCCGGGCACCAGCGGGCGAGGCTGGGGGCACGGCAGCGGGAGCGACCGGAGCGAGGAGGGAACCGCCATGCAGGGTGTGCGGGAGCGGGACGCACGGGAACGGGACGTGCGGGAGGAGGGCGTGGTGACGCGGCGGATCGTGGTCGGGGTGGACGGGTCGCCGGCCTCGGTCGACGCGTTGCGCTGGGCCGTCGGGCAGGCGCACCCGGTCGGGGCGGCCGTCGAGGCGGTGACCGCCTGGCAGCACGCGGCGGCGCCGGGCTGGGGCGGGCACCCCGGCGAGGAGGGGTTCGGCGCCGGCGTGGCGCGCAGGACGCTGGACGGCGCGGTCGCCGAGGTGTCCGACCCCGGGCGGCCGGTCTGGTTCGCCACCCGGGTGGTGCGGGGCGACGCGGTCGAGGCGCTGCCGGCCGCGGCGCGCGGCGCCGAGCTGCTGGTGGTCGGGAGTCGCGGCCTGGGCGGACCGGCCGGGACGCTGCTGGGGTCGGTCGGCCGGAAGTGCGTCCAGCACGCGCCGTGCCCGGTGGTCGTGGTCCGCCACGCCCCGGACCGGGCGGGTGCCCGGTGATCCGCGACCGTGCGGCCGGCAGCGGGACGCTGCGGCACCGGAGGGTGGGCGAGCTGATGACCCGCCCGGTGGTGAGCGTGCGGCCCGGGACGGGCTTCAAGGAGATCGTCCGGCTGCTCGCCGCGCACGACATCACGGCGGTGCCCGTGCTGGACGCCGAGGACCGGCCGCTGGGGATCGTCTCCGAGGCGGACCTGCTGCTCAACGAGTGCGCGCGCGAGGACCCGTCCGGTCTGATCCTCGCGCCGCGCCTCTCCCCCGGGCAGGCGGCCCGCAGCCGGGCCGCCACCGCGGAGGGGCTGATGAGCCGGCCGGCGCTGTGCTGCCGGCCGGAGTGGACGGCCGTCGAGGTGGCCCGCCGGATGCGGGACGGGCACCTCAAGCGGCTCCCGGTCGTCGACGAGGCCGGGCGGCTGATCGGCATCGTCAGCCGGAGCGACCTGCTGCGGCTCTTCCTGCGGCCGGACCGGGCGATCCGGGAGGAGATCCGGCACGACCTGCTGGACCGGACGCTGGGCCTCGCCCCGGACGCCCTGGACGTCACCGTCGCGGAGGGCCGGGTCACGCTGGCCGGGACGGTGGAGCGGCGCGGCCTGGTCGAGGTCCTGGAACGCCTGTGCCGGGGCGTGGACGGGGTCGTGGACGTCACCGTGCTGGTCGACCACCGCGAGGAGGACGCGGCGCGCCCGGCCTCGGGGCGGTGAGCGGCCGCCCCTCCCAGGTCGCTCACCGCCCGGCGGCTCCTCGGCCGGGAGCGCGGTCGGCCGGGAGCGCGGTCAGCCGGCGGCGGTCGCCAGGGCGTGCCGGCGGCCTCGGGTGCGGGGGCGCGGGCGGCCGGTGCGGTCCGGGGCCCGGATGAAGGTGAGGGCGAGCACGAACATCAGGGTCGCCGCGATCGAGTCCAGCCAGTAGTGGTTGGCCGTGCCGACTATCACGGTCAGGGTGACCAGCGGGTGCAGCAGCCACAGCCAGCGCCAGCGCGAGCGGGTGGCGGTGATCAGGCCGATCGCCACCATCAGCGCCCAGCCGAAGTGCAGCGAGGGCATCGCGGCGAACTGGTTGGAGAGGTGGTCGGCGCTCGGCGGGCCGTACACCGAGGGTCCGTAGAGGCGGGCGGTGTCCTGGAGGCCGGTGGACGCCAGCATCCGCGGCGGGGCCAGCGGGAAGGCGAACGGCAGCACCAGCGCGACCGAGGTGACGGCGGCCAGCACCCGGCGCGACCAGAGGTAGTGGGCGGGGCGGCGGACGTACAGCCAGACCAGGAAGAGCACCGTCGCGGGGAAGTGCACGGTCGCGTAGTAGGTGTTCGCCAGGTGCACCACCGTGCCGCTGTGCAGCAGCAGCGACTGCACGCCGCCCTCGCCGGGGAGGTGGGCGGCGCGTTCCAGGTCCCAGACCCGGTCGGCGTTGTGGAAGGCGGCGGTGGTGTGGCCGATGGCCAGGCGGCGGCCGAGCTTGTAGACCAGGAACAACCCCGCCACCAGCAGCAGCTCCCGTACCAGCGGCGGCCGGGCCGCCGCCGTTCGCGCTCCCGCCCGGGGTTCGGCGGGTTCCGTTCGGACGTGCACCCTGCCCCCTCCGTCCCGGGCGCGCCGCTTGGACGGGGCCCCGGTCTGTCGATACGCTGACGTATCGATACGTGAACGTATCGATGGTTTGTGCATCGTACATTCGTCCTTCACCGCACCGACCCGACGGGGACGGCATGACGCCACCGAACGCCCCCCGCCCGGACGCCGCCTCCTCCCGGTCGAAGATCAGCTCCGAGCGCGAGCGGGAGTTCTTCGAGGCGGTGCTGGACGAGGTCCGCACCCACGGCTACCAGGCCGTCACCATGGAGGGCGTGGCCGCCCGCACCCGGTGCGGCAAGTCGACGCTGTACCGGCGGTGGGGCAGCAAGGCCCGGTTCGTCGCGGCCGCCCTGCGGGCCGGGCGGCAGCCGCGCTGCGCGGGGATCGACACCGGCTCGCTGGCCGGCGACCTGCGCCGGGCGGCGGCGGCCGCCGGGGCCTGGTCCGAGCACGACACCGCCCTGCTGCAGGCCCTCGGCTACGCGGTGATGACCGACAGCGACCTGCGGGACGCGGTGCGGGAGACGGTGATCGCCCCCGAGGTCGCGGCGCTGGAGGACGTCCTGCGGCGCGGCGTGCGGCGCGGCGAGGTGGCCGCCGACCACCCGGCCCTGGAGTTCGTACCGGGGATGATCTTCGGCATGACCCGGATCAGGCCGCTGGTCTCCGGCCGACCCGCCGACGCGGAGTACCTGGCGCGGTACGTGGAGGCCGCCGTCCTGCCCGCGCTCGGCCTGGCCTGACCGGCCCGTTCCCCTCCCCCGCCCGGCCGTACACATTCCGGCCGGGAAATTCACATTCGCCTTTACCCGGCGCGCGTTGACAGGTTCCGGGTAGATCCGCATAGAGTGGGCGAGCCGACGGGAAAAGGGGGTAGCCGTGACCGGCGCAGCAGAACGCGCATTTCACCGGATTCGAAGCACGGCCGCTCCGCTCGGCACCGGGCAGGGCCGCCGGCCCGTCCGCCGTTCCTGTTGTCGCACGTACTGAAGAGCCCTGACGCTGCGGGCTCTTGACGACCCACACCTGCTCTGAGCAGGGATTTTCCTTCCTGGCGCGCCGTGCACCGGGGCCGCTTCAGGCAGATTTCACGCGCGTTCACACGCCTGCCATGAAACGCGTGACACACATGCGCAATCAACGCGACGGGCGCCCGAATATCGCGCTGTCCGGAATCGCGCCGACGTCTTTTCAATATGTGGGAAAGGTGGATTCGATGACACACCCGGTCCGCACCGGAGAAGCACCGGACCCCGCCCTGGTCCGGTCTCTCGTGGCCGAGGCGCTGGGCGTCGGGATACCCGGTGACGGGTCCTTCGTCGCCCACGGCGGGGACTCGTTCCGCGCCGTGCTGGTGGTCGCCCGGATCGAGGAGCTCTGGGGGGTCGAGGTGGACTTCCTCGACGTCCTGGAGTCCACCCCGGACGAGCTGGCCGCGACGGTGGCGCGGGCCTGGGCCCCGTCCGCCGGGCCGGCCGCGCCGGGGGCCGTCGCGGGACCGTCGGCGCCGTGAACCCCTCACTCGCCGTCGGCCCCCGGCCGGGCGCTCCGGAGCAGGCCACCGCCGACCGGGCGTTCCTCGCCCGGGTCCGCCACGCACCCGCCGCACCCGCGCTGCGCCGCGCGG
This sequence comes from Kitasatospora sp. NPDC015121, assembly GCF_055562955.1. Classification (NCBI taxonomy): domain Bacteria; kingdom Bacillati; phylum Actinomycetota; class Actinomycetes; order Kitasatosporales; family Streptomycetaceae; genus Kitasatospora; species Kitasatospora sp. NPDC015121. The sequence continues at coordinate 137,141 of NZ_JBVHEH010000020.1, read as the reverse complement.
GGCGGCAGGACGTCGACTACGCCGCGCTGGCCCGGCGGGCCGGTGCGTTACGCGACCTGCTGACGCCGTGGGTCGGCCCGGGCGACCTGGTGCCGGTGCTGGCCCGCCCCGGTGCGGACTTCGCGGCGGCCGCGCTCGGCATCTGGCTGGCCGGCGGCGCGTACGCCGCCCTGGACCCGCGCTGGCCCGCCGCCCGGCTGGCGGAGGTGCTCACCGAGTTGGACGCCCCGCTGCTGCTGGACGCGACGGGTGCGGCGGGTGCGGCGGGTGCGACGGGATTGCCACGCGGTGGGAACCCGGAACTGGACACCGTGCTCGACCGGCTCCCCGGCGGGGTCCGCACCCTGCCGCCCGAGCCGCCCGAGCCGTCCGGGCCGACCGGGCGGGAGCCGGAGGCGCTGCCGCTGCCGCTGCCGCACCCCGGCACCGGCCCGGCGAGCCCCGCCTGCGTCTTCTTCACCTCCGGCTCCACCGGTCGGCCCAAGGGCGTCCTGGTGCCGCACCGCGCGTTCCTGCGGACCTTCCTGGACGCCGAGTACGCCTCCTTCGGCCCCCGGACGGTGATGCCGCTGCTGGCCGCGCCGTCCTGGGACGCGGGCGCGCTGGAGCTGTTCGGCCCGCTGCTGAACGGCGGCTGCTGCGTCGAGCCGGAGCAGCCGCTGCTCACCCCGCAGGCGCTGCGCCGCCTGGTCCGCGAGCAGGGGGTCACCACGCTCTGGCTGACCAGCTCGCTGCTCAACCTGATCGCGGACGAGGATCCGGCGGCCTTCGCCGGGCTGGACCAGCTGCTGACCGGCGGCGAGCGGGTCTCCCCGCCGCACCTGGGCCGGGTGCTGGCCGCCGTACCGGGGCTGCGGCTGAGCAACGGGTACGGGCCGGTGGAGTCGATGGTCTTCGTCTCGGCGCACGACGTCTCGCCGGACGACCTGGCCGCCCCGGACGGCGTGCCGATCGGCCGCGCCCTGCGGGACACCGTGCTGGCCGTCGTGGACACCGGGGACCGGCCGGTCGCCGTCGGCGAGACGGGCGAACTCCTGGTCGGCGGGAGCGGGTTGGCCCTCGGCTACCTGAACCGGCCGGAGGAGGACGCCCGCCGCTTCACCCGGCTCGCCCTGCCCGACGGCCGGGAGCTGCGCGCCTACCGCACCGGCGACCTGGTGCGGATGGACGCCGGGGGCCGCCTGGCGTACGTCGGCCGCGCGGACCGGCAGTTCAAGCTGCGCGGCTACCGGATCGAGCCCGGGGAGGTCGAGCGGGCGGTCGCGGCCGTGCCGGGGGTGCGCGAGGCGTTCCTGGTGCCGCTGCGCGACCCGGCGGGCACCGTCACCGGCACCGTCTGCGCCTACACCGGTGAGGCCGAACCCGCCCCGCCCGCCGAGTCGGTGGCCCGGCGGGCCGCCGAACTGCTGCCCGCGCACCTGCGCCCGGAGGAGTACCTGCCACTGGCATCCGCACCCCTGGGTGGCAACGGCAAGGCCGACCTGCGGGCGGTCGAGCGCCTGGTGCGCGCCGCCCGGCCGGTACCGGTCCCCGGCGTCGCCGTCGCAGCCGTCGCCCCGGACCGGACCGGAGCCGGGGGTACGGACGTGTTGGCGGAGGTGCGCGCGCTGCTCGGCCGTCCCGAACTCACCGCCGAGCAGGACCTGGTGGCGCTCGGCCTCAACTCGCTGCGACTGCTCCAGGTGGTGGCCCGGGTCGGCCGGCTCACCGGGGTCGAGCTGAGCGCCGCGGACATCTACCGGGAGGGCAGCGTCGGCGCGCTGGAGCGGCTGGCCGCCCGCACCCCGGCGCGGACCGCTTCCGGGCGGGGCCCGGCGGTGGCGACCGCGTCCCACGAACTCACCCCCGGCGAACGGCGGTTCTGGCTGGCGGAGCGGCTGGCGCCCGGGGCCCCCGGCCACGTCGCGCTCGGCCGGGTCGAGTTGACCGGCCCGGTCGATCCCGACCGGCTGGCCCGGGCGCTGGCCGAGGTCCGGTCCGCCCACCCGGCGTTGCGCGCCCGCTATCCGCTGCGCGACGGCCGGCCCGTCCGGGAGACCGCCGACGGCGCCGGGGCGGTGCCGCTGCTGGTCCGGCCGGCCTCCCCGGACGGCCCGCGCCTTCCGGACGAGCAGGAGCTGTCGGCCGAGGTGGCCGCCGCCGTGCACGACCTCGAACACGGTCCGCTGTTCGCCGCCGGGCTGCTGCTCGGCCCGGACCGGCGGCACCTGCTGCTGCTCGCGGTGCACCACAGCGGCTACGACGCCCGCTCCGAGGAGATTCTGCTCCGGGACCTGGCCGCGGCCTACGCGGGCCGACCGGTGCAGGCCGTCCCGCCGCCCGCTCCGGCCCCCGACCCGGATCCGGACGGCGTCCACCGTGCCTTCTGGGAAGCCGAGTTGGCGGATCTGCCACCGCTCGCGCTGCCCGCCGGGGGCGGGCTGCCGCTGCGCCGGCTGTGGACCTCCCCGGCGGTGTCCCTGCCGCTGGAACTGCCGGCGGGCACCGGGCTCCGGCTGCGCCGGGCCGCGTCGCGGGGGCGCAGTCCGGCGCTGGTGCCGCTGCTCACCGCCTGGTGGCGGGCGCTGTCCGCCCGGAGCGGGCAGGACGACCTGGCCGTCGGCACCGTGGTGGCCGGGCGGACCCCCGAGCAGGAGCACGCCGTCGGCTACTTCGCCAACGGCGTCCCGGTCCGGCTCTCCGGCGGGACGGGCCTCTCCGGGGCCGGGGCCGCGGCGGTGGTGCGGGAGCGGCTGCTGGCCGCGCTGGAGCACGCCGTCCTGCCCACGGACGCGCTGGCCGCGCTGGCGCCACGCCCCGCCGGCGGGCGGATGCCGCTCTACCAGAACCTGCTGGTGCTCCAGCGGGTCACCCCGCCGGCGGCCGCGGGAGAGCTGCGGTTCACGCCCCGGCCGTCCCCGCCGCTCGGCCCGCAGGCGGAGCTGTGCTGCGAACTGTGGGAGGACGGCGACCTGCTCTCCGGCTCCCTGATCGCCCCGGCCGGCCTGCTGCCCCATGACGAACTCGCCCTGCTGGCAGGTCTGTTCACCTCCGAACTGGCCTCCCTGATCGAGAAGGACCTGTGATGAGCGACACCCTCGCGCCCGCCGGGCTCCGCACGTCCGACGCCGCCGTCCCCGAACCGGCCCCGCTCTCCTGGACCCAGGAGCGGATCTGGTTCGAGGAGCAGCTCAGCCCCGGCGGCACCGGCTACCACATGCCGGTGGTGCACCGGGTGCGCGGCGTCCTCGACCCGGACGCGCTGCAGACCGCCCTGGACACGGTGGTGGCCCGGCACGGCGCGCTGCGCACGGTGTTCGAACCCGGCGACGGCGAGCCCCGCCAGCGGGTGCTGCCGGTCGGGGAGGCCCGGATCCGGCTCCGGGTCCGCGACCTGCGGGAGGCCGGTGGACCGGAGGAGGCCGACCGGGCGGTGCGGGAATTGGCGCTCGGCCGGTTCCCGCTGGAGCAGGGGCCGCCGGCCCGGGCCGAGCTGCTGCGCACCGGTCCGCAGGAGTGGCTGCTGGTCGTGGTGGTGCACCACCTGGTGTTCGACGGCTGGTCGTTCGGGGTGTTCTTCGCCGAGCTGTCCACCGCCTACCGGGCCGCCCTGGGCCGGATCGAGCCGCAACTCCCGCCGGTGCGCCAGCAGTTCGCCGACGCGGCCCGGGCCGAGCGCGGCGCTGGAGGCACCGGCTGGGCGGACACCGGAGACGGTGCGGAACACGGACTCGACCGGCGGGCGGCGGCCGACCTGGAGTGGTGGCGGGCGTACCTGGACGGTGTTCCGCGCACCCTGGAGCTGCCGGCCGACGCCGCCCGCACGCCGGGGCGGAAGCGGCCCGGCGGCCGGGCCGGGCTGCTGCTCCCGGCGGAACTGTCCCAGCAGGTGGACGCGTTGGGCCGGAGCCGGCGGGCCACCCGGCACAGCGTGCTGCTGGCGGCGTTCGGCCTGGTGCTGGCCCGGCAGACCGGGCGGGAGCGCCTGCTGGTGGGCAGCCCGGTCTCCACCCGCGGCGCGGCCCAGCACGGGCTGCTGGGCTGCTTCCTCACCACCCTGCCGCTGCGGGTCGACCTGACCGGCGCGGCCCACTTCGCCGAGCTGCTCGACCGGGTCCGCGACAGCACCCGGGGCGCCTTCGGCCACGCCCGGGTGCCGGTGCACCGGCTGGTCGCGGAGCGCGCCGACGGCGGCCCGGCCGAACCGGTGCCGGTGTTCTTCAACGTGCTGCCGCCGGTCGCCGCACCGGAGTTCCCCGGCTGCGCCGTGGAACAGCTGCCCTTCACCACCCTGGACAGCAAGTTCGAACTGACCCTCTACGTCTCCGAGCAGGACGGCCGGCTCCGGCTGGACGCCCTGTACGACGCCGGACTGTTCGGGCCGGAACGGATCGCCGACCTGCTCGACCAGCTGGCCGCCGTCCTGGCCGGAGCCGTCGCCGACCCCGAACTCCCGCTGTCCGCGGTCGACCCGGGCACCCCGCTGGCCCGGCAGCTGCACCCGGACACCTCGCTGCCGCTGCCCGCCCGCCACCCCGAACCGCTGGTGGACCGGATCACGGCCCACGCCCGGTCCGCCCCGGACCGGCCCGCGCTGATCGGCCCGGACCGGACCTGGTCCTACGCCGAGACGCACACGGCCGCGCTCCGGGTCGCGCACTGGCTGCGGCGGCACGGGGTCGCCCCCGGCGACACCGTGGCCGTGCACGCCGCCCGCACCCCGCTGCTCGTCCCGGCCCTGCTCGGCACGCTCGGCGCCGGCGCCGCGTTCGCCCTGCTGGACGCGGACCACCCGGCCGCCGAGACCGCCCTGCGGGCGGCCGAACTCGCGCCGCGCGCCTGGCTGTCGGCCGCCCCCGACACGCCCACCCCGGCCGCCGCCCGGGGCTCGGCCGTGCTGGACCTCGCCGCGTTCCTCACCGAAGCGAGCGGGACGGGTGCCGAGCCGCCCGCCGCCGACTGGCCGGTGCGCTCCGCCCCGGGCGACCCGGCGTACGTGTCGTTCACCTCCGGCACCACCGGCCGGCCGCGCCGGATCGTGGGCACGCACGGACCGCTGCTGCACTTCCTCGACTGGTACGCCGACACCTTCGAGGTGGGCCCCGGGGACCGCTTCTCGGTCCTGTCCGGCCTGGGCCACGACCCGCTGCTGCGCGACCTGCTGGCCCCGCTGTGGGCGGGCGCGGCGGCGGTCCTGCCGACGGCCGACGTCCGGGACTTCGACGCCCTGGCCGCGGAACTCGCCGACCGCGCCGTCACCGTCACCCACCTGACCCCGGGCCTCGGCGCCGCGCTGGCGGACGCCGCCGAACGGACCGGCGACCCCGGGACCGCCCGTCCCGCCTGGCCGGCCCTGCGGCTGGCCGGTTTCGGCGGGGCCGAACTGCCCTGGACGACCGTCCGACGCTGGGCACGACTCGCCCCCGCCGCCGACCTCCTCAACCTGTACGGCACCACGGAGACCCCCCAGGCGGTCTCCACCCACCTCGCCCGCCCGGGCGGCCGCCCCGCCCCCGCCGACCACGGCACCGTCCCGGTCGGCCCCGGCATCGAGGGCGTGCAGCTGCTGCTGCTCGCCGGCGACCGGCCGGCGGCGGTCGGGGAGGTGGCCGAGATCGTCGTCCGCACCCCGCACCTGGCCCGCTACGCCGCCAGCGGGGCGGCGGAGGGCCGGAAGGCCGACAGGACCGGCGGGAGCGAGGACGGCGAGGCCGGGGTGGTCCGGAGCGGGTTCGCCGCGAGTCCGTTCGGTGACGCCTGGCCGGTGTACCGGACCGGTGACCTGGGGCGGTTGCGGCCGGACGGGCTGGTGGAGTACCTGGGGCGGGCCGACCGGCAGGTGAAGGTCCGCGGCTTCCGGGTCGAACCGGCCGAGGTGGAGCGGGAGTTGCTGGCGCTGCCCGGTGTCCGGGCGGCGGCCGTGGTGGACCTCCCGGCGCCGGAGGGCGGGCGTCGCCTGGTGGCGCACGTCGTGCGCGAGGCGGGGCGTCCCGGGGTGGACGCGGGCGCGCTGCGCCGGGCGCTGGCGGCCCGGCTGCCGGAGTACAAGGTGCCGGTCGGGTACCTGTTCCCGTCCGCGCTGCCGCTGACCGCCAACGGCAAGCCGGACCGTGCCGCGCTGGCGGCCAGGGGTGCGGGTGAGGCCGCCGTGGCGGAGCACGTGGTGCCGGCGCCGGGGACCGAGGCCCGGTTGGCGGGGATCTGGGGCGAGGTGCTGCGGCGGGAGCGGATCGGCGCGAACGACGACTTCTTCGCGCTGGGCGGGCACTCGCTGCTGCTCGGCCAGGTCCGGGCCCGGATCGCCCGGGAGTTCGGGGTCGAGCCGACCCTGCGCGAGCTGTTCGCGCGCCCGACCGTCGCCGCGCTGGCCGCGCTGCTCGACGCCGCGGTTCCCGGGAGCTCCGGGTCCGGCATCCCCCTCCCGATCCCGCGCGGTGCCGGCCCGGCGCCGCTCTCCTGGACCCAGGAGCGGATCTGGCTGGAGCACCAGCTGCGTCCCGGGGACACCGCATACACCATGCCGTTGGTGCTGCGGATCACCGGTCCGCTCGAACCGTCCGCGCTGCAGCGGGCGGTGGACGCGGTGGTGGCCCGGCACGGGGCGCTGCGGACCGCCGTGCGGCTGGTGGACGGCGCCCCCGTGCAGGTGGTGGACGCGGAGGCGGCCGTCCGGGTGCGGGTGGCCGAACTGGCGGGTGCGGACGGGGAGTCGCTGCTCGCGGAGGCGATGCGGGAGAGCAAGCTGCCGTTCGACCTGGCCGCGCCGCCGCTGCTGCGGGTGGCGCTGCTGCGCGCCGGACCGGAGCGGGCGCTGCTGGTGCTGACCGCGCACCACCTGGTCTTCGACGGCTGGTCCTTCGGGGTGCTGGTGGACGACCTCGCCGCCGCCTACCGCCGTGCGCTGGCCGGGGACGACCCGGCCGGGGAGGGCCCGGTGCCCGGGGACGTGCCGTCCTTCGCGGACGTGGCCCGGTGGGAGCGGGCCGAGTTGGGCGGGGCGCGGTTGGCGGAGCTGCTGGAGTGGTGGGCCGGCTACCTGGGTGACACGCCGACCGTGCTGCACCTGCCGACCGACCGGCCCCGGCCGCCGGTGCAGGCGCACCGGGGCGGGCGGAGCCGGGTGCGGATCGGTCCGGGGACGGCGGCCCGGCTGCGGGCCCTCGGGACGGAGCACGGCGGCACGCTGTTCATGACCCTGCTGGCGGGCTTCGCGACGGTGCTGGCCCGGTACGCCGGGCAGGACCGGTTCCTGGTGGCGACCCCGGCGGCGAACCGGCCCCGGCCGGAGTTCGAGCGGGTGGTCGGCTGCTTCGTGAACACCGTGCCGGTGCGGCTGGACCTGAGCGGCGAGCCCGGTTTCGCCGACCTGCTCGGCCGGGTGCGGGAGAGCGCGCTGGGTGCGCTGGAGCACCAGGAGACGCCCTTCGGTCCGCTGGTCGGCGCGCACGCGCCCGAACGGGACCTCTCCCGGGGCCCGTTGACGCAGGTGCTGTTCGCCCTGCAGAACGTCCGCTTCGGGTCGTTCGAGGCACCGGGGGTCCGGGCCGAGTTGGTCGAGGCCACCGAGGCGAACAGCCAGTTCGACCTGGCGCTGCGGATGTGGGACACCGGGACGGAGATCCTGGGCTGGCTCGACTACGACGCCGACCTGTTCGACGAGGCCACCGCGCAGCGGCTGCTCGGCCACTTCTCCCGGGCCCTCACCGAGGCCGTCGCCGATCCGCGCCGCCCGGTGCGGCTGCTGGACCTGCTCGGCCCGCAGGAGCGCGAACTGCTGCTGCACCGCTGGAACGACACGGCGGTGCGCTGGCCCACCGGGGACGACGTCGCCCCGCACCGGCCCGCCGAGGACGACGCCGCCCCGCACCGGCCCGCCGGGCGCGACGCGGCGGACACGCTGACCGCGCTGCTGGAGGAGCAGGCCCGGCGCACCCCGGACGCGACCGCGCTGCGCTTCGCGGGCGGGTCCCTCGACTACGCGGAGCTGCACCGCCGGGCGAACCGCCTGGCGCGGCGGCTGCGCGCGTCGGGTGTCGGTCCGGACGGCGTGGTCGGCGTGCACCTGGAGCGCTCGGCCGAGCTGCTGGTGGCGCTGCTCGCGGTTCTCAAGGCGGGCGGCAGCTACCTGCCGCTCGACCCCGGCTACCCGCCCGCCCGGCTGGAGTTCATGCTGGCCGACTCCGGCGCCCGGGTGCTGCTGACCGGGACCCGGGAGGGCCTGGCCGAGCATGCCGGGGCCGCCGAGGTCCTGCTGCTCGGCGCGGACGCCGACCCGGCGGCGGGCCTGCCCGACGGCCCGCTGCCGCCGTCCGCCGGGCCCGACCACCTGGCGTACACCATCTACACCTCCGGTTCCACCGGCCGTCCCAAGGGCGTGCAGGTGCCCCACCGGGGCATCGTCAACCGGCTGCGCTGGATGCAGGAGGCGTACCGGCTGGACGCCGGGGACGTGGTGCTGCAGAAGACCCCGATCAGCTTCGACGTCTCGGTCTGGGAGCTGTTCTGGCCGCTGCTGTCCGGCGCCGCGCTGGTGCTGGCCCGGCCGGGCGGGCAGCGCGACCCCGGTTACCTGGCCGGGCTGATCCGCGCCGAGGGGGTGACGGTCTGCCACTTCGTGCCGCCGATGCTGGCCGGGTTCCTGGACGTCCCGGAGGCCGCGGCCTGCTCCTCGCTCCGGCTGGTGGTGTGCAGCGGCGAGGCCCTGCCCGCCGAACTCGCCCAGCGCTTCCACCGCGCGCTGCCGGGGGCCGGGTTGGAGAACCTGTATGGTCCGACCGAGGCCTCGGTGGACGTCACCCGCTGGTCCTCCAGTCCGTCCTGGAACCGCCCGTCGCTGCCGATCGGCACCCCGATCGCCAACACCCGGGCGTACGTGCTGGACCGCTTCCTGTCCCCCGTCCCGATCGGCGCTCCGGGTGAACTGCACCTCGGCGGAGTCCAGTTGGCCCGGGGCTACGGCGGCCGTCCGGGGCTGACCGCCGACCGCTTCGTCCCGGACCCGTTCGCGGCCGACGGCTCCCGGCTGTACCGCACCGGGGACCTGGCGCGGTGGCTGCCGAACGGCCTGATCGAGTACCTGGGCCGGACCGACCACCAGGTCAAGGTCCGCGGTTTCCGGATCGAACTCGGCGAGATCGAGGCCGCCTTGGCCGCCGTGCCGGGCGTCGGCCACGCGGTGGTGACGGTCCGCGAGGACCATCCGGGCGACCGCCGGATCACCGCGTACTTGGCCCCGGCGGGCACGGCGGCCCCGGCGGGCGCGGACGCCGCCCCGGAGGCGCTGCCGGACCGGGCCGGGTTGCGGGCCGCGCTGGCGCGGTCGCTGCCGGAGCACATGCTGCCGAGCGCGTTCGTGGTGCTGGAGCGGCTGCCGCTGTCGCCCAGCGGGAAGGTCGACCGGGCCGCGCTGCCGGCGCCCTCGCGGGAGGCCGGACCGGAGCAGCGCTACCGGGCGCCGGGAGCGGGGGCGGAGCGGGTGCTGGCCGAGCTCTGGCAGGAGGTGCTGGTGCTGGACCGGGTGGGGGCGGACGACGACTTCTTCGCTCTCGGCGGTGACTCCATGCACGCCGTCCGGATCACCGGTCTGGCCCGCGAGCGCGGCCTGCCGCTGGAGCTGGCCGACCTGTTCGCCCACCGGACGGTCGCCGACCTGGCCGCCCGGCTGGCCGCGCACCGGCCCGGTCCGGCCCCGGCCGCCGCCGGGGGGACGAGGCAGCCGGCCGACTTCGGCCTGCTCTCCCCCGCCGACCTGGCCCGCCTGCGCCGCCGCTGATCCCCGCCGTTCCACCGTTCCGCCGTTCCGCCGAACGTCCCCGTCCCGTCCGCCCTTTCTGCCGGAGAGAAGCCAGAAGTGTCCTCGATCGCCGACATCACCGACGCCTACCCGCTGAGCAGGCTGCAGGCCGGCATGCTCTTCCACAGCCTGCTGGAGCACGACACCCCGACGTACCACGACATCTCCACCGTCCGACTGCTCGGCGGCTTCGACGAGGAGGCGCTGCGGGCGGCGCTCGCCGGGGTGCTGGCCGGTGCCGACGTCCTGCGCAGCGCCGTCGACCTGGCCGGGTTCAGCGAGCCGGTGCAGTTGGTGCACGCGGCCGTGCCGACGCCGCTGACGGTGGAGGACCTGCGCGACCTGGAGCCGGCCGAGCAGCGCCGCCGCACCGAGGAGTGGGTGCGGGCGGAGAAGGCGCGGCCGTTCGACCTGGGCGCGCCGCCGCTGCTGCGGCTGCACGCGCAGCTGCTGGCCGAGCGCGAGTACCTGCTGCACCTGAGCTTCCACCACGCGGTGCTGGACGGGTGGAGCCTGTCACTGGTGACCGCCGACCTGCTGACGGGCTACGACGCCCGGTTGGCGGGCCGGGTGCCGGAGCCGGTCGCGCCGCCGGTGACCCGGTTCCGCGACTACCTGGCGCTGGAGCGGGAGGCGCTGGCGGATCCGGCGGCCCGGGCCTACTGGGCCGGGGAGCTGGCCGGCACCGAGCTGACCGGGCTGCCGCGGCTGGAGGATCCGGGGCGGGCGGCGGTGCGCACCTCGCGGCTGTACGAGGTGCCGCTGTCGGCGGGGCTCTCGGACGCGTTGCACCGGGTGGCGCGGGAGGCCCGGCTGCCGGTGAAGGCGGTGCTGTTCGCGGCGCACGCCCGGGTGCTGGCGCTGCTGTCCGGCCGGACCCGGGTGGTGACCGGGCGGGTGGGCAACGGCCGGCCGGAGACCGCGGACGGGGACCGGGTGGTCGGGCTCTTCCTCAACACGCTGCCGCTGGTGGTGGAGCTGGCGGGCGAGAGCTGGATCGGCGTGGCCCGGCGGATCCACCGGGCGGAGAGCGAGGCGCTGCCGTACCGCCGTTACCCGATGGCGCAGCTGCTGCAGGACCTGGACCGGCCGGAGCTGTTCGAGACGGTGGTGGACCACCGCAGTTTCCGCGGCTACGACCTGAAGCTGGAGCAGCTGACGGTCGCCGGTGGCGAGTTCTTCGAGCAGACGAACTTCCCGTTCACCGCGAACTTCTCCACCGACCCGGTCTCCGGGCGGATCGGGTTGCGGCTGAACTACGACCAGGCGAGGTTCGCGCCGGAGCGGATCGCCGAGTACGCGGGGTACTACGCGGGGGCGCTGGTGGCGCTGGCGGCGGACCCGCAGGCGCCCGCGCTGGCCGCTGACCTGCTGGCGCCGGAGCGGCGGGAGCGGTTGCGGACCGGGCCGCGCGACGGGGAGGTGTTCGCGGCGGATCCGGCGACGCTGCCGGAGCTGCTGGCCGCGCGCGGGCCGGGCGGTGCGGCGGCCCGGGCGGCGGCGGAGGCGCCGGGGCTGCGGTTCGGCGACGTGCTGCTGAGCCACCGGGAGCTGCACGAGCGTTCGAACCGGCTGGCGTGGCGGCTCAAGGAGGCGGGGGTGGGGCCGGACGTGCTGGTGGGCGTGCACCTGCCCCGTTCGGTGGAGCTGGTGGTGAGCCTGCTGGCGGTGCTGAAGGCGGGTGGCGCCTACGTGCCGCTGGATCCGGACTACCCGGCCGACCGGCTGGCCCACATGGTGGCCGACTCGGGACTGCGACTGCTGCTCACCGCGCCGGAGTTGGCGGGCACCCTGGGCACCGGCACGGCCGGGGGCCCCGAGGTGCTGACCGTCACGGCCGCGACCGCCGCCGACCGGCCCGGGCACCAGCCGCCGCCGTCGGCCGGCCCGGAGCACCTGGCGTACACCATCTACACCTCGGGTTCCACCGGCCGTCCGAAGGGCGTGCAGGTGCCGCACGGGGCGCTGCGCAACCTGCTGCTGTCCTTCGAGCGGGACCTGGAGGTGACGTCCGCCGACCGCTGGTTGGCGGTCACCTCGCTGTCCTTCGACATCGCGGCGCTGGAGGTGTACCTGCCGCTGCTGGCCGGGGCCGAGCTGGTGCTGGCGGCGGAGCGGGCGGTGGACGGGCCCGCGCTGCTGGCCCGGTTGCGGGCCAGCGCGCCGACCATCGTCCAGGCCACGCCGTCGAGTTGGCGGCTGCTGCTGGAGGCGGGCCTGGAGTCGGACCCGTGGCTGCGGGTGGTGTCGGGCGGTGAGGCGCTGCCGCCGGAGACCGCGGCGGCGCTGACCGCCCGGTTCGCCCGGGTGTGGAACGCGTACGGGCCGACCGAGACGACGATCTGGTCGAGCCTGCGCGAGCTGCGGCCCGGCGACCCGGTGACGTTGGGCACGCCGGTGGCCCGGACCAGGCTGCACGTGCTGGACGCGCTGCTGGCGCCGGTGCCGGACGGGGTGCCGGGCGAGCTGCACGTCGCGGGCGACGGGCTGGCCCGCGGCTACCTGGGGCGTCCGGGGCTGACCGCGGACCGGTTCGTGCCGGACCCGTTCGCGGCCGACGGCTCCCGGCTGTACCGCACGGGCGACGTGGTGCGGCGGCTCCCCGACGGGGAGCTGGAGTTCCTGGGCCGGACCGACCACCAGGTGAAGGTGCGCGGCTACCGGATCGAACTGGGCGAGATCGAGGCGGTGCTGGCCACCCATCCGGGCGTGGGCCGGGTGGTGCTGGCCGCGCGGCACGACCAGCCGGGCGAGACCCGCCTGGTGGCGTACCTGACCACGGGCGGAGGGTCCGCGCCCACCCCGGCGGAGCTGGCCGAGCTGGCGGCCGCCGCGCTGCCCGCGTACATGGTGCCGAGCGCGTTCGTGCTGCTGGACGCGTTCCCGCTGACGCCGAACGGCAAGGTCGACCGGGCGGCGCTGCCCGCGCCGGAGCGCGACGACTCGGCGGCGGCCGCGTTCGTGGCGCCGCGCACCGACACCGAGCGGGCGGTGGCCGAACTGTGGGCGGACGTGCTGGGCGTGGAGCGGGTCGGTGCCGCCGACTCGTTCCTGGCGCTGGGCGGCGACTCGATCTCGGCGCTGCGGGTCGTGATGCGGCTGGGCGAGTTCACCGACGCCGAGGTGCCGGTGGCGGCGCTGTTCGAGAACGGCACGGTGGCGAAGCTCGCCGCACTGATCGACGCCGCCGCCGAGCCCGGCGCGGCCGCGCCGGCGACCGGCTCGGGCGTGCTGGTGCCGCTGCGCTCCACCGGCGGCAAGCCGCCGCTGTTCTTCGTGCACCCGCTGGGCGGCAGCGTCTTCTGCTACACGGACCTGGTGGGCGTGCTGGACGAGGACCGGCCGTTCTACGCGGTGCAGGCCCCCGAGTACGCGGGCCCGGAGGTGCCCCGGCCGGAGACGGTCGAGGAGATCGCCGCGTTCTACCTCTCCGAGCTGCGCGCCGTGCAGCCGCAGGGCCCCTACCACCTGGGCGGCTGGTGCATGGGCGGCATGGTCTCGTACGAGATGGCCCGCCAGCTGCGGGCCGGCGGCGAGGAGGTGGCCTCGCTGACCATCGTCAGCGCGAGCATCGACGACCCGGTGCCGCCGCGCTACGCGGTCTCCGAGGCGGCCGCGATCATCGGCGCGTTCGGCCACCGGCTGCCGGTCACCGAGGAGGAGCTGGCGGCACTGGACGAGGAGCAGCGGATCCGCCGGGTGCTGGAGCTGACCCGGGGCACCGAGGACGAGCGCGCGGACGCCGCCAACGCCGAGGACCTGCGCCGGCTGGTGCGGCTCTACCAGCGGCACGCCCGCGCGCTGCTCGCCTACCGGGACGCGCCGCGCGATCCGCTGCCCGGCGACGTGCTGCTGGTGCGCGCCGAGACCGAGCTGTTCACCGGCTGGGACTTCGGCTGGACCGGGCGGATCGACGGCCGGCTGCTGATCGACGAGTCCCCCGGCACGCACTTCTCGATGCTGGAGCCGCCGAACGTCGGGCAGGTCGCCGCCCGCGTCGAGGCTTCGCTGGCCGGCCGCCCGCAGGGCGTGCCCGCCCCCCGCTGACCCCCTGTCGACAACCACCCCTCCGAACGATCCGGGAGCCGCCCATGTCCAGCGCCACCACCGACCCGCAGGCCGACGTCCGGCCGCCGAAACGCCCGAACCTGTGGCGGAACGCCGACTTCGTCAAGCTGTGGACGGGGCAGACGGCGTCGCTGTTCGCCGCGCAGATCAGCACCATCGCACTGCCGCTGACCGCGGTGCTGGCGCTGTCCGCGTCGTCCCGGGAGGTGGGCCTGCTCAGTTCGGTGATCAACCTGCCGTACCTGCTGGTCTCGCTGTTCGCCGGCGTGCTGGTGGACCGGGTGCGGCGCCGTTCGCTGATGATCGGTGCCGACCTGGGCCGGGCCGCGGTGCTGGCCGTGGTGCCGGTGCTGTACTGGCTGCACGCGCTGGGCATCGGCTGGCTGTACCTGCTCGGTTTCACGGCGGGCTGCTTCACCGTGCTGTTCGACGTGGCCGGGCAGGCGTACCTGCCCCGGCTGGTGGACCGGGAGGACCTGGGCGCGGGCAACTCGCTGCTGGGGGCCAGCCAGTCGGCGGCGACCATCGGCGGCCCGGCGCTGGGCGGTGTGCTGATCCAGTGGCTGACGGCGCCGGTCGCGGTGGTCGCCGCGTCCGTCTCGTACCTGCTGTCGGTGCTGAACATCGTGCTGATCCGGCACCGGGAGGACGCGCCCGAGCAGGCCGATTCACCGGGCTGGCGCGGCACGCTGCGGCAGGTCAGGGACGGCCTGCGGGTGGTGTTCGGGCACGAGCCGCTGCGGGCGATGAGCCTGATGGCCTCGCTGTTCAACCTCTCCTACGCGGCGTTCGAGGTGGCCTACCTGCAGTACCTGCCGCGCACGCTGGGCCTGTCGGCGTTCTCGATCGGCCTGGTGCTGGCGGGCCTCGGGCCCGGGTTCATGCTGGGCGCGCTGTTCGCCGGCCGGCTGCCGAAGCGGTTCGGCTACGGGCCGACGCTGGTGCTGACCGGGCTGATCGCCAACCTGGTGACGCCGTTCATCGCGCTGGTGCACGGCAACGGCGTGTTCGCGGTGGTCGTGCTGACGCTGATCAACTTCCTGTTCGCCGCGTTCGGCACCGCCAACAACATCAACATCCTGACGATCCGCCAGGTGATCACTCCGGACCGCTTGCAGGGCCGGGTCGCCGCCACCAACCGCTTCCTGGCCATGGGCATCGCCCCGGTCGGCGCGCTGGTCGGCGGTGCGCTGGGCGCGGCGCTCGGCCTGCGCACCACGATCGTGGTGACCACGCTGGGCCTGTGCTCGGCGCTGGTGCCGCTGGTGTTCTCCTCGCTGGCCCGGCTGCGGCAGGAGCTGCCGCAGCCGCTGGCCGACGAGGACGCCCCCGCGGCCGCCTGACCCCAGCTCCCGGACCACCCCCCTTCCCCGCGCGCCGGGCCCCGTCGGCCCGGCGCGCCCTCCGAAAGGCCAGTTCATGACCGAGCAGCAGCACCCCGTACCGGCCGACGGGCCGGTGCACACCGTCGTGCGCAACGCGCAGCAGCAGTACTCCGTCTGGCCGGTCGCGGTACCGGTGCCGGGCGGCTGGCAGGAGACCGGGTTCCGGGGCAGCCGGGCCGCGTGCCTGGAGCACGTGGAGACGGTCTGGACCGACCTGCGCCCGCTCGGCGTGCGCTGAGGAGCGGGCCGTGGACTTCTCCCTCTTCTACTTCGCCGACGGCGCGGGCGACCCCGCCGACCGGTACGGACTGCTGCTGGAGGGCGCCAGGTTCGCCGACGCGCACGGCTTCAGCGCCGTCTGGACGCCCGAGCGGCACTTCCACGAGTTCGGCGCCCCGTACCCGAACCCGGCGGTCACCGGCGCGGCGGTCGCGGCCGTCACCAGCCGGGTCGGCGTCCGGGCGGGCAGCGTGGTCGTCCCGCTGCACCACCCGCTGCGGATCGCCGAGGAGTGGGCGGTGGTGGACAACCTCTCGCACGGCCGGGCCGGGCTCTCGCTCGCCTCCGGTTGGAACGCGGTCGACTTCGCCCTGCGCCCCGAGGGCTACCCGGGCCGCAAGGACGCGGTGCTGGACGCGGTGGAGCGGCTGCGCGCGCTGTGGCGCGGCGAGCCGCTGGAGGTCACCGACGGCAACGGCCGGCCGGCCTCGGTGCGGGCGCTGCCGCCCCCGGTGCAGGCCGAGCTGCCGCTCTGGGTGACCAGCGCGGGCAGCCCGCAGACCTTCGAAGCGGCCGGAGCGGCCGGCGTCGGCGTGCTGACCCACCTGCTGGGGCAGGACTTCGACGCGCTGACGGCCAACGTGGCCCGCTACCGCAAGGCACTGGCCGCCCGCCCGGGGCACGACGGCCGGCCGGGCCACGTCGCGCTGATGGTCCACACCCACCTGGGCGAGGACCCGGAGCAGGTCCGGGAGCGGGTGCGCGAGCCGTTCACCGCCTACCTGGCCAGCTCGTTCGAGCTGATCTCGCGCAACGCGGCCGGGAGGCTCGCCGACTTCGACCCGGCCAAGCTCCGCCCGCAGGACGTCGACTTCCTGGTCCGCCGCTCCTTCGACACCTACTACCGGGCCAACGGCCTGTTCGGCACGGTCGAGCAGGCCGCCGCCGTGGTGGCCCGCGCCGAGGCGGCCGGGGTGGACGAGCTGGCCTGCCTGATCGACTTCGGCATCCCGGACGCGCAGGTGCTGGACGGACTGCACCACCTCGACCGGCTGCGCGCCCTGACCCAGGCCCCTTCCCGAACGGAGAACCCCACGTGACCACCGAGCCGTCGCGCGGCGGGGTGCTGCGCATCCTGCGCGACGCCGACTACGACCAGCTCGACCCGCAGCGCACCACCACGCTCCAGGGGATCGCGCTGGGCCAGCTGCTGTTCCGCACCCTCACCGCGTTCGCCGAGGACGGCGCGGGCGGCCTGCGGCTGGTCGGCGACCTGGCCGACGACACCGGCCGCGACGTCCACGGGGACGGCCGGGTCTGGGAGTTCACGCTCCGGCCCGGGCTGCGCTTCGAGGACGGCAACCCGGTGACCGCCGCCGACGTGGTGCACGGCGTGGCCCGCTCGTTCGCGCCCGAGATCGCCGACGGCCCCACCCACCTGCAGTCCTGGCTGCGCGAGAACGGCGACTACGCGGGCCCCTACGCCGAACCGGACGCCGAGGTGCCGGGGCTGCGCGCCCTGGACGACCGCCGGCTGCGCTTCAGCTTCCCCCGTCCGCGCCCCGAACTCCCGTACGCCGCCTCGCTCGGCACCACCGCACCCGTCCCCCGCGCGCTGGACACCGGCGCCGACTACGGGCGGCGCCCGCTGGCCAGCGGGCCGTACCGGATCGCCGAGCACCGGCCGGGCGAGCGCCTGACGCTGGTCCGCAATCCGCACTGGGAGCCGGGCGGCGACCCGCTGCGCACCGACCACCCGGAGCGGATCGAGATCGAGCTGGACGTCGAGTCCGGGCCGCAGAACGAGCGGGTGCGGCGCGACGAGGGCCCGGACGCGTACGCGGTCGCCGAGAACACCGCCCCGCAGGCGCTGGCCGACGAGCTGAGCGCCGACCCGGCGCTGGCGCACCGGCTGCGCCGCGACCCGACCCCGCTGGTCTGGTACCTGGCGGTGAACGCCGAGCGGCTGACCGACCCCCGGCTGCGGCAGGCGGTGGCCCGGGCGGTGGACCGCGCCGCCGTCCGGGACGGCATGGTCGGCACCGGCCAGGGCCGGCTGCTGCACACCCTGCTGCCGCCCGAGGTGATCGGCCACCGCGACTACCCCGACCCGCACCCGTACGACCCGGAGTCGGCCGCCGCGCTGGTCCGCGCGGCGGTCGGGCCGGACGGCGAGCCGCCCCGGCTGCGGCTGCTCTCCCGGGAGGGCGCGTACTTCGCCGCGCCCGCCCGGCTGATCGCGGCCGACCTGGAGCGGGTCGGCCTGCCGGTGGAGGTCGTCGAGGTCGACCGGCCCGCGCACAACGCGCTGATCAAGACCCGCGGCCACGGCCACGACCTGGCCCTGATGTGCATGGCCGGGGACTGGCCGGGCGCCTCCACCCTGCTCGGCATGTTCGACGGCCGGAGCATCCGCCCGCACGGCAACGACAACTTCGTCTACCTGGCCGACCCGGAGGTCGACGCGACGCTGGACCGGCTGGCCGGACTGCCCGCCGAGAAGGCCGCCGAGGGCTGGGGCGAGCTGGACGAGCTGCTGCTGCGCGAGCACGCCCCGCTGGTGCCGCTGTTCCGCTACATGCACGTGGCGCTCAGCGGTTCCGGGGTCCGCGGCGTGTTCACCTCGGCGTACCTCGGCACCCCGGTCTACTACCGCGCCCACCTGGAGGAGCGGCCGTGACGACCCCCGTCTCCCTGTTCGCCCGGTTCGAGCGTTCGGCCCGGGCCGCGCCCGGGCACCCCGCGCTGGAGGTCGGCGCCGAACGCCACTCGTACGGCGAGCTGCTGGCCGGATCGGGCCGACTGGCCCGGGCGCTGACCTCGGCGGCCGGCGGGCGGCCCCCGGCGCGGGTCGGCGTGCTGGCCAACCGCAGCCCGGCCGCGTACCTCGGCTACCTGGCGGCGGCCCGGCTGGGCGCGACCGTGCTGCCGCTCTCGCCGTCCGCCGTGCCCGCCCGGCAGGCGGCGGTGCTGGCGCTGGCCCGCCCGGACGTGCTGGTGGTCGACACCCGGGCGGTCGCACCGCCGCCGGGCACCGCACCGCCGGTGGTGGCACTGGACGAGCTGCCCGCACCCACCGGCCCGGACGACGGCGCGGACGAGCCGTCCCCGGGCGCCGTCTGGCGGCCGGAGCGGATCGCGTACACCGTCTTCACCTCCGGCTCGACCGGCACGCCCAAGGGGGTGCCGGTCACCGAGGCCAACGCGGCGGCATTGCTGGCGCACGCGCTGGGGCGGTACGGGTACGGGCCGGACAGCCGGGTCTCGCAGTCCTTCGACCTGACCTTCGACCCGGCGCTGTGGGACCTGTTCACCACCTGGTCCGGCGGCGGCACCCTGGTGGTGCCGGTGCGCGGCGAGCTGGTCCGCCCGGCCCGGTTCGCCGCCGCCCGGCGGATCACCCACTGGTTCTCGGTGCCGTCCGTGATCACCTACGCGGCCCGGCTGCACGACCTGGCCCCCGGCTCGCTCCCCGACCTGCGCTGGAGCCTGTTCGGCGGCGAGCCGCTGACCGTCGAGCAGGCCCGCGCCTGGCAGCGGGCCGCGCCCGGCAGCGTGATCGAGAACCTGTACGGGCCGACCGAGGCGACCGTCTCGGCCACCCAGTACCGGCTGCCCCCCGACCCGGCCGACTGGCCGGCCGCCGGGAACGGCACGGTGCCGATCGGCACCGTCTACCCCGGCCTGGAGCACCTGGTGGTGGACGAGGACGGGCGGCCCGCCGACCGCGGCGAGCTGCTGCTGCGCGGCGCGCAGCGCTTCCCCGGCTACCTCGACCCGGCCGACAACCCGGGCCGGTTCGCCGACTTCGACGGCGTCCGGGCCACCGTCCGCACGCTCTCCTCGCCGCCGCCCGCCACCAGCTACTACCGCACCGGCGACCGGGTCGCCCGCACCCCGGACGGCCTGCTGCACCTGGGCCGCACCGACCAGCAGGTGAAGATCCGCGGCCACCGGATCGAACTCGCCGAGGTGGAGGCCGCGCTGCGGGCCCGGCCGGGCGTGGCGGAGGCGGTGGTGCTGGCCGTCCCCGACGCGCACGGCGAGACGTCCCTGCACGCGCTGCACACCGGCGTCCCGCTGGACCCCGTCGAGCTGCGCGCCGCGCTCGCCCGCACCCTGCCGCCCGCGATGGTCCCGGGGGCGATCACCCACCTGGAGGAGCTGCCGCTGAACGCCAACGGCAAGACCGACCGCCGCGCGCTGGCCGCCCTCGTCCAGCGGCCCCAGGCCGGGGCGGCCGGACCGGACCCGGCGGGGGCGGCCGGACCGAGCCGGGCGGAGGTGGCCGGATGAGCGGCCCGCCGGTGGTGCTGGTCGGCGCCGCGCCGATGGCCGAGGGGTACCTGCTGGCCGCCCGCGACCTGGGTCTGACGGTGGGCCTGGTCGAGACGCCCGACCGGGCCGAGCGGCTCCGGCGCCGGTACGGGGCGCTGCTGGCCGACGTGGAGACCGTCGACCCGGCGGTGGCCGGCCGCGACGACGGCTGGATGAAGCCGACCGCCGCGCTGGCCGGGCGCCTCGACGCGCGGGCGGTGCTGGCCTCCTCGGAGATCCACGTGCTGGCCGCCGCCCTGGTCCAGGAGCAGCGCCGCCTCCCCGGTCCCGGCCTGGACGCGGCGGCGGTCTCCCGTGACAAGTCGCAGCAGCGCCACCGCTTCGCCGCCGCCGGGGTCGGCCAGCCCGCGCACCGCAAGGCGCCCCGGCTCGGGCAGGCCGCGGACTGGGCGCTGCCCCGGCTGCCGGTGGTGGTCAAGCCGTTCAACCGGGCGGGCAGCGACGGCGTCGAGCTGGTCGCGGACCCGGTCGGCTGGGCCGACGCGGTGCGCCGCCGGGACGGCGAGGGGCCGCTGCTGGTGGAGGAGTACGTCGAGGGACAGGAGTTCTCCTGGGAGGGGCTGGTCCAGGACGGGCGGGTGCGCTTCGGCAGCCTGACCTTCAAGGTCACCACCGGGGCGCCGCACTTCGTCGAACTGGCCCACCTCTGCGCCCACCAGCGGGTCGACCCGGAGCTGGGCCGGCTCGCGGACCGGCTGGGCCAGGCCGTCGCGGACGCGCTGCGGATGCGCACCGGCGTGATGTTCGTCGAGTTCCGGCTCCGCCCGGACGGCACCCCGGCGGTGATGGAGACGGCGGTCCGCGCCCCGGGCGACCACTGCGTGGACGCGGTCGGGCTGGCCCACGGCTTCGACCTGTTCGCGGAGGTCTGGCGGCTGGCCCTCGGCCGGGACCCGGAGCACGCCCTCGCCGCCGCCGGCCGGCCCGGGCCGTGGACCGGCAGCGCCTACGTCGTCGCCGACCGCCCGGGCGTGCTGCGCTCGCTGCGCGCCCCGGAGTGGTCCGGGCTGCCGGGCGTGGTCCGGCACGGCCTGGACGCCGTCCCCGGGTCACCGGTGCGTCCGCCCCGGTCGTCCGCCGACCGGCTCGGCTGGGCCCTGCTCGCCCACCCGGACCGGGCCGCCCGGGACGGACTGGCCGCCCTGGTCCGCACCGTCCGCCCGCTGCTGGCCGACGACGCCTGAGCCCGGGGCACCCGGCCCCGGCCCCGGACGGCCGGGGCCGGGGCCGTCGCCGGTGGGCCGCGTCCGGCCGCCGGCGGTACCGTCGGGGGCATGACCGGTGTTCCGTCCGACCGGCGCTGGTCCCCCGCGATGCCGGAGGCCTACGAGCGCCACCTCGTCCCGGTGCTGTTCCGCCCCTTCGCCGCGGACCTGGCCGCCCGCGCCGCCGCCCTGTCCCCCCGTACGGTGCTCGAACTCGCCGCCGGGACGGGCGCGTTGACGTCCTGTCTGCTGGCCGGGCTGCCCGCCGCCGAGGTGGTGGCGACCGACCTCAACGAGGCGATGGCCGACTTCGGCCGCACCCGGGCGCCCGGGGCGGCCTGGCGGCAGGCGGACGCCCAGCGGCTGCCGTTCCCGGACGGCTCGTTCGACCTGGTGGCGTGCCAGTTCGGGGTGATGTTCTTCCCCGACCGGCCGGCCGCGTTCGCCGAGGTCCGGCGGGTGCTGGCGCCGGGCGGACGGTTCCTGTTCAACACCTGGGGGCCGGTCGGGACGCACGGCTTCGGCGCCGCCGTCCAGGCCGGGCTGGAGCGGGCCTTCCCGACCGACCCGCCGCGCTTCCTGCCCGACCTCCCGCACGGCTACCACGACCCGGCCGCGGTCACCGCCGACCTGGCCGGCGGCGGCCTGGAGACCGAGTGGCGGCACACCCTCACCCTGGAGGGCACCGCCGGGTCGGCGGCCTCGGTCGCCACCGGCTTCCTCGCCGGCACCCCGCTGCGGGCCGCCGTCGAGGCGCGCGGCGGCGACCCCGACGACCCCGCGCTGCACGCCGCCCTGACCGGCGAACTGACCGCCCGCCTGGGGGCGGACCCGGTCACCGCGCCGATGACCGCGCTGCTGTTCCGCGCCCGCCCGGCCTGACGGCCGTCACCGGAAGCTGTCCGCCCAGTCGTGCCGGCGGCGGTAGGCGCGGAGGTGACCGGCCTGCTTCGCCCCGCTGGGAACGACGTCCCCGTGGTACGGGTACGCCTCCGTCACCGCCGCCAGCACGAACTCCAGGAAACCGCCCTCGAACAGGTCCCACTCCTGCATCGAGTCGAACTTGGCGGCGACCGGCCACCGATCGGGGTCCGGACCCCGCATCAGCCAGAAGAAGTGGTCGGAGCTGTGGTTGTTGCCCCACTTCAGCAACCCGCCCTCGGCCGGGAACAGCGGGTACGGGCACTCCTCGTAGTCCCCCTCCGCGTAGGCCTGGGCCAGCATGCCGCAGTACCCGTGGGGATCCGTCGTGTCGTGCAGGAACCCCTGGAAGCCGAGCGGCTGCCCGACCTGGGGGCCGGGCACCGCCGACGGCGCGAAGACGTGCAGCTCGTCCCTGATGCTCACCGACCCGTAGCGGTCGACGAACGCGCGGTAGTCCGAGGGCAGTTGGAAGCCCATCGCCTCGGGGGCGAGCTCCCACGGCACCGGGGTCACGCCGCCCTCGGGCGGCGGCCCGATCACCGTGCCGAGCCGCTCCAGCATCTCCTCGATCTGCACGTCCACTCCCGTCGGTCACCGGTTCCCACCGGAGGTTAGCGTCCCAGGTGCTGGAGGGTGCCGTCGGAGCGGTACCTCGCGTTGTCCACCACCGTCCAGCCGATGTCCGTGGTCGCCCCGGTGGTGGCGTCCCAGCCGTAGAGGCCCATGCCCCAGCTGTCCGGGATGCTCTTGGTGCCCTCGTACTGCGGGTGCACGCCGTACAGCACCGGGCCCTTGCCGGGGCCCGTGCCCATGATCTTCTCCGCTCTGCGCTCGAAGGTGCGCATGCTGTTGGTGATCTGGTGGCCGCCGCCGCCGGACCGCTGGTTGATGTTGGCCCCGCGCTGGAAGCACGGCGTCAGGTTCCGCTCGTCCGCCGTTCCGCCGGCCATCCGCGGTACGGAGTGGCAGCGGGCGATGTCCTTGTCGGAGTCGAAGCCGAGGGCGGTCGCCCGCGCCTGGGCGTCGGTCCAGCCCGGGATGTCGCCGGCACCGGTCGCGGACTCGCCCCGGCTGGAGCTGGGCGCCCCTTCGAGGCAGGCGTTGACGCCCCGGTTGCGGCCCAGTTCGTCCGCCGGGAGGTACTCGACCCACCCGCCGCCGTTCAGGGCGACGGCTCCCGCGGGCTTGAGGTCCTCGCAGGTGGGGACGCGCCGGTTGCCGTTCCCGCGCGGGCCCGTGCCGCCCGGGCCCGGGTCGGGTAGCGGGAGCGGGATGGGCCACGGGCGCGCCGTCGGTCCGGTGCCCGGGCCCGGGGCCGGTCCGGGGGCCGGTCCGGGCGCGGGGGTGGGCGTCGGGGTGGTGGTGGGGCCCGTCAGCAGGTCGCCGACGGTGTCGACGAAGGCGGTGATCAGCAGTCCCGCGCCACCCGCCGCCGT
This sequence comes from Kitasatospora sp. NPDC015121, assembly GCF_055562955.1. NCBI lineage: Bacteria > Bacillati > Actinomycetota > Actinomycetes > Kitasatosporales > Streptomycetaceae > Kitasatospora > Kitasatospora sp. NPDC015121. The sequence continues at coordinate 113,794 of NZ_JBVHEH010000020.1, read as the reverse complement.
GGTCGCCACGAAGGAGGCGCCGCCCGCGAGGCCGGAGAGCAGCGGGGTGCCGACGGCGACCACCGCGTCGAAGAACCAGCCGATGGGGTTGGCGTGGGCGGTGGGGCGGTCGGAGTCGTTGACCGGCCGGATGTCCGGGGCCGGCTTGGGGGTGAGGTCGACGGGCGCGCGCGGGGGCTTGGGGGTCTTGTGCTTGCCGCCACTGCTGCTGCCACCGCCGCCACCACCGCTCCCACCGCCGCCACCACCGCCGCCGCTCCCACCGCCGCCGCTGTAACCGCCGCAGTCGGAGGGCCGGTAACTGGCGCTGACGTTGCAGCGGTTGGGCCCGGTCGTCTCGGGGCTCTTCGCGCAGCCCGGCGGGCGCTCGTTGGCGGAGACCTGGCACTTGAGGCCGGTCATGCACATCTCCGGCCACGCGGTGCAGGTGTCGGTGGACCCGGTCGAGTAGCAGGCAACGATGCACCAGGCGATCTCGCCGGCCTCGCAGACCGACCCCGCGCCCTTGTGGATCCGGCCGAGCAGCCCGCACACGGCACTGTGGCCACTGGGGTCGACCGTGTCGAGCGGGTCGCCGTTGCCGTAGGTGTAACGGTTGCCCTGGACGGAGGGTTCGGGGTTGAGGGTCCAGGAGTCGCGGGAGGTGAAGGTGCCGGTGCCGGGCTGGTACCAGCGGGCGGCCATGTCGACGTCGCCGGTGGTCGGGTCGGTCCATGCGCCTTGGTAGCCGAGGGCTCCGGTGGTGCCGGTCCTGGCGGTGGGCTTGCCGAAGGGGTCGTAGGCGGTGCTGCCGGTGAGGGTGTTGGTGGTGGGGTCGAGGGCGGCGACGACGTCGTTGTGGGCGTCGGTGATCTCCAGGCGGGCGCCGGTGGTGCCGGTGGTGCCCGCGGTGGCGATCAGGGTGCCGCCGGGGGTGCGGGTGTAGCGGGCGGTGCCGTCGGAGACCTGGTCGTTGGAGCCGCCGTCGTAGCCGAAGGCGGTGGTGCCGGACTGGGTGACGCGGTCGAGGGCGTCGTAGGCGTAGCCGACGGGTCCCCGGACGGTCATCCGGTCGAAGCCGTCGAACCGGACGGTGGAGGGCTGGGCGCCGTGGGTGGTCTGGCTGCTGAGGGTGCCGCGGGCGCTGTAGGTGTAGCTGGTGGTGCCGTCGTCGAGGAGTTCGTTGCGTTCGTCGTAGGTGGCGGTGACGCCGCCGGCGCTGGTGCGGTTGCCGGCCGCGTCCCAGGTGTAGGCGGTGGTGGTGGCGCCGCTGGTCCAGGAGGTGAGGCGGCCGGCGAGGTCGTAGGCGTAGGTGTTCTGGGCGGCGCCGACGGTGCCGGTGGTGGTCTTGCCGGTGGTGCGGTCGTTGGTGTCGAAGGTGTAGGTGGTCGAGGCGACGGTGCTGCCGCCCGGGTTCTTGACGGTGTCGGTGGTCAGCCGGCCGGCCTGGTCGTAGCCGTAGTCGCGGGTGGTGCCGCCGGTGCCGTAGCGGGTGGTCTTGAGGCGGCCGGCGCCGTCGTAGTCGTAGCCGACGGCGGTGCCGGTCAGGGGGTCGGCGGCGGTGAGGAGTTGGCCGGCGGTGTTGTAGGTGTAGGAGGAGGTGCCGGCGGCGTCGGTGCGGACGGTCATGTTGCCGTCGGCGTCGTAGGCGTAGGAGGAGGTGCCGCCGGGTCCGGTGGCGGTGAGCAGGGAGCCCCGGTCGTTGTAGGTGTAGGTGTTGGTGCCGGTGGGGGCGCTGGCGCTGGTGAGATGGCCTTCGAGGTCGTAGCCGAGGATCCGGTCGGGGGTGGCGGTCTCGGCGCCGGTGGCGGTCTCCTTGGTGATCCGGCCGAGCGGGTCGTGGGTGCGCTGGCGCAGGACGCCGCCGGGTTCGGTGAGGGCCACCGCGCGGGCGGCGGCGTCGTAGCTGGTGGTGAAGGTGCCGTCGGCGGCGGCGGGGGCGGCCGCGGTGGCGGGTTCGACGGTGGACTCGGGCAGGCCGAGCCGGTTGTAGGTGTAGTAGGTGGCGGTGTTCTTGCCGTTGGTGAAGCGGGTGCGGTGGCCGGCGGCGTCGTAGCCGAAGGTGGTGGTGAGGGCGGACTGCGCGGTGACGGGTTCGACCTGGCGGATCAGGTTCCCGGCCGGGTCGTAGGCGCGGGTGGTGGTGTGGGCGGCGGCGTCGGCCGGGTTGGTGATCTGGTCGGTGCTGCCGGTGAGTGCGCCTTCCAGGTCGTAGCCGGCGTAGCTGGTGCCGGTGGTGGCGCCGGTGGTGTCGAGTCGGCTGACGGAGGTGTTGTTGCCGAGGGCGTCGTAGACGGCGGTGGTGGCGGTGCCGTCGGGCTGGGTGGTCCTGCTGGGGCGGCCGAGGGCGTCGTAGTCGGTGCGGGTGGTCCGCCCGGCCGGGTCGGTGGCCGTGACCAGTTGGCCGGCCGCGTTGTAGGTGGCCTTGCTGGTGCCGCCCTTGGGCTGGGTGAAGCTGGTCCGGTTGCCCGCGTCGTCGTAGCCGAAGGTGCTGGTGAGGGCGGTGGGGGTGGGCTTGCGCTCGATCTGGGTGGCGGTGGCCTTGCGGCCGAGGTCGTCGTAGGTGGCCTCGGCGCGCGCGCCGAGCGGGCTGACGGTGGCGAGCAGTTCGCCGTTCAGGTCGTAGGAGTACGTCCAGGTCGGGGTGGTGCCCGCGACGGTCGGCTGCTTGCGTTCGACGAGGCTGCCGAACTGGTCGTAGCGGTTGGTGCTGGTGAGGTTCAGGCCGCCCGGGTCGACGGTGGTGGAGGTGACCCGGTCCAGGGCGTCGTAGCCGTTGGTGAGGGTGGGGGTGAAGGTGGTGCCGGTGCGCGGGTCGGTGTAGGCGGAGCCGGTGGTGGCGGTGCGCCGGCCGGCCACGTCGTAGGTGTGGGTGGTGACGGCGCCCAGCGGGTCGCGGGTGGCGGTGATCTCGCCGAAGGTGTCGTAGCCGGTGGTGGTCAGCGCGCGGAGGGCCGTGGGCGTGGTGGTGCGGGTCGCCGGATCGTAGGTCTCGGCGTTCACCAGCGGTCCGGCCGCGACGGTCGGCCGGCCGAGCGCGTCGTAGGCCTGGGTGCTGGTGTACGCGGCCGGGTCGGCGCCGGCGGCGCGGCCGTTGGGGGTGGTGGTGCCGGTGCGCAGGCCGAGCTGGTTGTAGGTGAACGTGGTGGTGGCGTCGGTGCCGTTGCCCTTCGCGGTGCGGCTCAGCAGCAGGCCGGCGGGGCTGTAGGTGTTCTCGGCGCGCTGGCTGAGGCCGCCGCCGGTGGCGGTGGTGCTCAGGATCCGGTCGGCGGCGTCGTAGGTGTTGGTGGTGGTGCGGTTGAGGCCGCCAGGGTCGAGGGTGGTGGAGGTGGTGCGGCCGGCCGCGTCGTAGACGGCGGTCGTGGTGGTCCTGCCGCCGCCGGTGGTGTGCTGGACCAGCTGGCCCGCGGCGTCGTAGGCGTTCTGCTGCAGGACGACGGTGCGCTGGGTGCCGTCCGGGTTGCGGTAGCCGTCGACGTCGGTCTCGGCGACGGTGCCGTCGTCGTTGTAGTAGGTGTGGGTGGTGCGGCCCATCGCGTCGGTGACGGTGGCCAGGCGCCCGGCCTGGTCGTATGCCCGGGACTCCAGGGTCTGGAAGCGGGCGGGGACGGGGTCGAGCGGGCTGCCGGTGTAGTTCCAGAGGCTGGTGCGCAGCAGGCGGTGGGCGGCGTCGTAGCTGTAGGACCAGATGGTGCCGGCCGGGTCGGTGACGCCGGTGGTGTTGCCCGCCGGGTCGTAGCCGTAGCTGGTGGTGCGGCCCGCCGGGTCGGCGGTCTTCTGGAGCTGGTTGTGGCTGTTGTACGTCCAGGTGGTGGTGCGGGGCAGGTCGCCGCCGGTGGTGTCGGAGACGGTCCGGGTGACGGGGTTGCCGTCCGCGTCGTAGTCGGTCGCGGTCCGGCGGGTGTGGACGGTGCCGGTGACGGCATCGGTGGCGGCGGGGTCGAGTCGGGTCAGCAGGTTGCCGAGACCGTCCCAGCCGTACGTCGTTGTGGTGGTGGCGGCGGCGGGGCCGCAGTCGGCGCAGAGCACGGTGTCGGCGGTGCGACGGCCGAGGTTGTCGTAGGCGTAGGTGGCGACGGCGCCGCCGGGCGCGGTGACCCGGACGAGGTTGCCGGCCCGGTCGTAGCCGTAGGAGGCGGTGGCGCCGGCGGTGTCGGTGGTGCTGGCGACCAGGTTGGCGGGCTGGGTGCCGGTGGAGCCGGCGGCCGCCTCGGTACCGGTGGTGTAGGTGACGGTACTGGTGCGGCCGGCCGGGAAGTCGGGGGTGGCGGGAGTGGTCGTGCTGGTGGGGTCGCCGGACGCGTTGTAGGTGTACGAGGTCCGGTAGGTGGCGTCGCCGGCGTCCTTCGCCCGGGCGTCGCTGCTGGTCAGCGGTTTGTCGTTGACCGGGTTGAACGGATTGGCCTCGTCGTACGCGTAGCTGGCGTACGAGGTGTGGCAGTGTGCGGCGTCGGTGCAGGTGGTGGTGGAGACGGCGTTGCCGCGCTCGTCGTGGCCGGTGGTGGTGGTGTGCCCGTTCGGGTCGGTGACGGAGTACAGGAAGCCGTGGGTGTCGTAGCCGTAGCGGGTGGTGGCCCCGGTGGCGTCGGTCGACGTGACGAGGCGTCCGGTGCCGGTGTCCCAGCGCCAGGAGACGCCGTTGCCGTTGGGCTCGGTGACGGTGACGCTGGTGGTCCTGGCCTGGGTGCCCCCCTTGCCCATGGCCTGGTAGTGGGCGGCGACGGCGTCGGCTCCCAGCACCGAGGGGTAGTGGGCGACCTCGGCGATGGCGCCGTTGAAGCGCCCGTCCGGGCCGGTGGGGGCGGCGGGCCAGTTGTCGGCGGTGCCTGCGCCGACGTAGGCGTAGCTGTTGCCGTTGTGGTAGACGGTGCGCTTGGTGGTGCTGGCGGCGGTCTTGGCGCCGTCGAGGTAGAGGGTCTGGCCGTTGTCGTCGCCGGCCAGGACGGCGTGGTGCCAGGCGTTGTCGTTGACTGTGCCGGCCGAGGCCAGGGCGGCGGCGCCGTCACCGGTCCACAGGGTGCCGCGCAGCCTGCCGTCGCTGCCGACGTACAGGGCCGGGTTCCACTGGTCGGTGCCGGGGGTGTGGGCGGTGCCGAGCGGGAAGGACTGGTAGCCGTACAGGACGCCGGATCCGCCGGTCTTGAACCACAGTTCGAGGCTGTCGGCGCCTCGGACGGGGGCGGCGGAGGCGGGCAGTCGGAGCGAGGAGGTGGTGCCGTCGAAGGTGACGGCGGTGCCGTCCCAGCTGCCGGAGGGGCCGGTGACGCCGTTGACGGTGGCGGTGTAGGTGCCGTGGTCCTGGTTGGGGAGGGCGGTGCCGAGGGTGTCCTGGGCGGTGGTCGCCCCAGCCGGATCGTTCAGGCGCCAGTAGCCGGCCGGGTTGGCGGTGGTGACACCGGTGCGGTAGTTCGCGGACTGGCTGCCGGCCCCGCCCGCGGGGGCGGTGGCGTACGCGTAGTGGCGGGCGACGGAACTGGCCGCGGAGAGCGAGTAGTTGTAGTAGGCGAAGTCGGCGATCTGGCCGTTGAAGTGGCCGCTCGGGTCGGTGGGGGCTGCGGGGAAGCCGCTGCTGATGTTGCCCGCGCCGAGGTAGGCGTACTGGTCGCCGTTGTACTTGGTGGTGCCGGTGACCGGGCTGCCGCTGGCCGCACCGTCGACGTACAGCTGCTGGGCCAGGCTGGAGCCGGAGTACGAGACGCTCAGGACGGCGTGGTGCCAGGCGTTGTCGTTGACGGAGACGGCGGAGACGGCGGTGTTGGCGGCGCTGCCGGTCCACAGGCCGCCGTGCAGCTTGCCATCGGTGCCGACGTACAGGGCGGGGTTCCAGTCCTGGCCGCTGGTGTTGCCGCCGAGCGGGAAGGACTGGGTGCCGTAGATGACGCCGGCCGTGGCGGTCTTGAACCAGACCTCGACGCTGGCGCTGCCGCCGGTGCGCGGGACGGCGCCGGCCGGCAGCTTCAGGTGGGAGGTGGTGCCGTTGAAGGTGGCGACGGTGGTGTTGCCGGTGCCGTAGGGGCCGCCGGCGTTCAGCGTCACGTTGGTGTAGCCGCCCTGGTTCTGGGCGAGGGCCTGGGAGCTGAGCAGTTCGGTGGCCTGGCTGCCGGTGGTGTCGTTCAGGCGCCAGTAGCCGGACGGGTGGGCGTCGACGACGGCGGCGTCGTAGGCGGCGGCGCCGTTGGCGGCCTGGGCATGGAGGGCGGCGGCGTCGACGCCGTGGTCGAAGGCGGCGACGTCGGCGATCTGACCGGTGAAGTGGCCGCTCGGGTCGGTCGGTGAGTTGGGCCAGCCGGAGCTGACCGCGCCGGCGCCGAGGTAGACGTGGGTGGAGGTGCCGTTGGGCCGGATCGTCCCGTTGAGGGTGCCGGCGGCCTGGCCGTCCAGGGAGAGGGTCTGGCTGGTGGGCGTGGCGGCGGAGAGCACAGCCTGGTGCCAGTTGCCGTCGGTGACGGTGGCGCCGGTGGCGAGCGTGGTGCTCGCGTCGCCGGTCCAGAACTGGCCGTGCAGCTTGCCGTCGGTGCCGACGTACAGGGCCGGGTTCCAGGCCTGGCCGGTGACGGGCGCGGTGCCGAGCGGGAAGGACTGGTAGGAGAGCAGGACGCCGGGCTTGGTGGTCCTGAACCAGAGGGCGAGGGCGCCGGTGCCGGTGGTGGGCACGTAGGAGGCGGGCAGTTCGGCCCAGGAGGTGCTGCCGTCGAAGCTCGCGGCGGTGGAGCCGCCGGTCGGGCCGGGAGCGCCGAGGGCGACGTTGGAGTAGGTGCCGTTGTCGGGTGTCGGCCTGGGAACGGCGACGGTGTTGAAGGCCTGGGCGGCCTTGCCCTCGGACAGGCGCCAGTAGCCGGAGGGCCGGGAGGCGAGGACCGCGCTGCGGTACTGCTGCTCGGTGCCGGACACGGTCGGCTGGTTCAGCTTCCAGACGCCGCCGATCTCGTCGGTGTACTGGGTGGCGCGGTCGTTGACGGTGTCGTAGCTGACGGCGAGCTTGGTCTTGCCGGACGGCAGGGCCAGCGTGGTGAGTTCGGCGGAGGGCTGCCGGGCGGCGGCCCACTGCGCGGCGACGACGGGGGCGCCGAGGGCGTGCGGGTAGACGGCGGCTTCGGCGAGCTGCCCGTTGAAGCGGTTGACGCCGGCGGTGCCGGGGGCGGGCGCGGCGGGCCAGGGGATGCCCTGGGTGTAGCCGGCGCCGAGGTAGGTGTAGTCGGTGTCCAGGTGGTCGATGGCGCCGTTGAGGGTGCCGACGGCCGTGCCGTCGAGGTAGAGGGTCTGGGTGTCGCCGGCGCCGGAGAGCACCGCGTAGTGCCACTGGTTGTCGGTGACGGTGCTGGTGGAGGTGATCGGGTTGAAGCCGATCGCGGCGCCGTAGAACTCGCCGCGGAGCTTGCCGTCGGTGCCGACGTACAGCGGCTGGGAGGCGTGTGAGGGGGCGGTCCCCAGGGGCTGGTTCTGGTAGCCGACCAGTGCGCCGGGGCTGCTGGTCTTGAACCAGAGACCGACGGCGAGGTAGCTGTTGCCCAGGGTGGCGTTGGGCAGGGTGACGGCGGAGGTGCTGCCGTCGAAGGTGGCGGTGGTGGTGGCGGAGCCGTTCAGCGGCCCGCTGCCGCCGCCGAGCGTGACGGAGGTGTAGGTGGCCTTGTCGGCGCCCTGGTTGGCGAGGTTCTCGCTGGCGGCGTTCGCGCTGCCGGCGGCGTCGCCGAGGCGCCAGTACGAGGACGGCCCGGCGTCCAGGACGGTGCTGCGGAAGTGCGAGCCGGGGCTGTAGGTGTAGGTGGTGCAGGGGCGGGTGGTGGCGGTGCCGGCGGGCGGGGTGCAGACCTGGGCGAGCCGGTCGGGGTTGGCGCTGTCGTAGCTGTAGGTCCACGTCAGCGCGGTGTTCCAGTCGGTGCCGACCGCGGGGTCGGTGAAGACGCTGGCGACGTGCCTGCCGTCGCTCGTCCAGGTGAAGTGCAGGGCGCGGCCGGAGGCCTGGTCGGTGGCGGTGTCGAGCTTGCCGCCGGTGTAGTGCAGCAGTTGGGTGTGCTGCTGGCGGTCGGTGACCTGGGAGAGCAGGTACCCGGCGCCGGAGGGCTGGTTGAAGGTGTAGACGGTGCCGCTCTTGTCGGCGAGGGTGAAGCCGCCGCCGGCCTCGGTGGCCAGGGTCTCGAACTCGCCGGCCGGGGAGGTGTACAGGGACGTGCCGGTGGTGGTGCGGGTGGTGGTGGACCACGGCGCGGTGCCGCCGGAGTGGTACAGGTACTGGACGCCGGTGGCCTTGTCGACGGCGAGGACGTCGGTGCCCGCGTCGCCGGGGATGCCGTTCACGGCGGCCAGGTCGCGCAGGTTCTGCCAGCCGGTGGCCAGCACGGACGGGCCGCCGAAGGTGGAGGTGCCCAGGGCGGCGTTGCCGGTGCCGGGGTAGAGCATCAGGCGGCCGGTGCCGTCGACGACGACCACGTCGCCGCGGCCGTCGTGGTTGAAGTCGCCGCCGACCGCGTCGCGGTAGTCGCCGGTCCAGCCGTTACCGAGGTAGACCCGGGCGCCCAGGGTGCCGCCGGTGCCGACGGGGTAGGCGTACATGTAGCCGGTCGAGCTCTCGACCGCGATGACGTCCTTCTTCCCGTCGGCGGCCAGCGGCGGGGTGATCGCCAGGTTCCGCATGGCGTTCCAGCCGCTGCTGCCGATGGTGGTGATGCCGCCGGTGCCGTTGCCGGGGTAGAGGTTGAGCGCGCCGTTCCAGTTGGCGACGGCGATGACGTCGCCCACGCCGTCGCCGGTCAGGTCACCGCCGGTGATCTGGGAGACGCCGTTCCAGCCGTCGCCGTTCCAGCGGCGCTTGGCCTGGGAGAAGTCCGGGCCGGGGTAGAGCCAGAGCTTGCCGGTGCTGGAGTCGACGGCGATCGCGTCGTCCACGTGGTCGCCGGTCTGGTCGCCCGCGGTCGCCATCTGGGTGAGCTGGAAGTCGTTGCGGCCGAAGCGCTCGGTGCGGCCGCTGCCGGTGGTCAGGACGACGCCGCCGTCGCCGTCGCCGTCCGGGACGACGCTCAGGTCGTAGGAGGAGGACCAGCCCGCGCCGAACAGCGAACCGGTGCGCGGGTCGAGCGAGTTGTAGGTGCGGGCCACCGCCAGGGCCGGGCCGATCGCGGTGACGGCGGCGTCTGTGGCGCTGGTGGTGTAGTTGCCGGCCTGCGGGTCGAAGCTGCGGGTGGTGCCGTTGCCGACCTCGCCACCGATCCGGGAGGTGATCAGCGGCTGCTGCACGGAGGTGGTGAAGCGGATGGGCTGGGAGTCGGAGCTCTCGCCCCGGTGGTCGCCGGCCTTCACCGTCCACAGGTAGGACGAGTTCCAGGCCAGCAACCCGGTCGGCACCTTCCACGAGTTGGACGGCTGCCAGCCGGACTCGGCGAGCAGTTGCGGATCGCCGAGCGAGGGGTCGGTGTAGACCTTGAAGTCGTAGTCGACGCCGGTGCCGGGGCTGTTGTCGGGGTCGTGCCCGGTCGCGTACAGCTGCGGCGACAGGCTGCCGACGGTGGTGCCGGACTGCGGCAGGGCGGTGTCGACCTGCGGCGAGAGGTTGGAGCTGGTGATCCACCGGCAGGGCGCGCCCGGCACGCCGTAGGAGTTCTGCAGCGAGGCGGTGCCGCCGACGTAGCCGTCCCAGCACAGGATGTACGAGGTGTTGGCGGGCAGCGGCGGTATGACGCCGGTGACGGTGACGGACTCGCCGGTGCGCACCAGGCCGGGGACGCCGACCAGGGGCGCGTTGACGTTCTGTTCGACCCAGTTGCCGTCGAAGATCCGGGCTTTGAGCTGCATGCTGGTGGAGTTCCACCAGTTCGCGGCGAGGTTGGTCATGGTGACCCGCTGCGAGCCGGCGGTGGCGGCGGTCGGTGGGATGTACTCCGCGTCGACGCTGTAGGACGCCGCCCAGTCCGAGTAGACGATGGACAGGTAGGGCGGGTAGGAGGTGTTGACGCTGGCGAACTTCTTCCAGCTGTTGGTGTCGGTGTTGCTGGTGGTGACGGCCAGGCCGTAGTTCGCGCCGCCGTGCGCCCAGCTCTCGACCAGCTGCACGCCCGCGTCGCCGTGGCTGCCGCCCAGGCTGACCCAGTCCCAGGCCGCGCCGCCGCAGGTGTCACCGTGCGACCAGGAGCGCGAGCCGAGCTGCTGGCCGATCGACACGCCCGGGTAGGTGTTGATGGTGTTCGGGTCCCAGGGGGTGGTGATCTGGCTGACGTTCACCGGGTGCGCCGAGCACTCGTAGGAGTGCGTGTTGTTCAGGTTGAGGCTGACGGCCTCCAGGTAGTTCCAGCCGATGTTCGACACGGCGGGGAAGTACAGGTAGGTGTTGAACCGGTCGGCGCCGCCGTCGTAGGTGCCCATCCGCAGCACCGAGTCGGCGGAGTTGTTGGCCTTGGCGGTGTTCTGGACGAACGTCGACTTGCCGACGTTGACGTTGCCGGTGGTGGTGGGGTCGACCTTGACGGGGTAGACCCGCTCGGAGGCCTTGAGCCAGGCGGTGTCGAGGGTCATCCGCAGGGTCTGGGCGCCGCCCTCGGTGAGGAGCGAGTACGTCACGCCGCCGGTGCGGGCGCCGTCGCCGGAGGCCGGGTCGATCCGGGAGTCCTCCATGAAGCCGGTGGGGATGGTGAGGCGGACGTCGCCCCGCTCGTCGCGGAAGTCGACCTGGCCGGCGGCGCCGACGGAGGCGCTCAGGCCGGTGAGGGTGAGCGGGAAGTCCCAGACGGCGGGGGCGGTGGCGTCGTGCAGGAGCAGGGACTCCTTGATCCCCTGGGCCATGCCGTTGTAGACCACGTCCGCGCCGGGTCGGGCCCCGGGGTAGGTGAGCTGTTCGCCGGTGGCCCGGCCGGTGCCGGCGACAGCGTCCTTGAGCCGGTAGGAGACCTGGTGGCCGGCGTCCAGCCGCCAGCGCAGCAGGGCCTCGTCCGCGGTGCCGGCCGCGAAGGTGACGTCCTGGTCGTTGGCGGCCTCCTTCCAGCGGCCGTCGCGGTCCTTGGCGAGGGTGGTGTCGATGTCCGCCCAGCTGCCGTCGGCGGCCTGGTAGTGCACCGGGCGCGAGTAGACCCGGACGGTCTTGGTGCCGTCCGGGTTGGTGAACAGCGACGTACTCCCGGTGCGCTTGCCGGTGTCCTCCACGCCCTCGGCGCCGGCCGGGCCGGGGAGCGTCGAGCCGGGCTTGCCGCCCCCGTCCCGGGCGTCCTTGCCGGCCCGGCCGTCGGCGCGGTCCATCTCCTTCAGGGCGTCGGGCCGCGCGGCCTCCCGGCCTGCGGGGACGGGCCGCTGCGCGGGTACGGCCTGCGGGTCGGCCGCCTCGGGGCCGCCGTCCGCCGGGTCCAGTTCGCCCTTGCCCGGCGCGTGCTTGCCGGGGTCGCCCACCGCGGCGTTCCGCGAGGTCCGCGACGAGCCCTTGCCGTCCGCCGAGCCGTCCGGCTGCCGGGGCGTGCGCGGCTGCTGACCGCTCTGCGGGGAGGGCGCCCGGCCGGCGGCGAACGCGAGCGCGTTCTCGGTGCCGAGCGTCAGCACCATCACCAGGCCGAGCAGCATCGCCGTCCGCCGCACGGCCGTCCGCACCGCCCGGCCACCGCGGCCCCGGCGACGGGGCGGACCATCGGGGACGAGCCGCACCAGGACAGCACGAAGCCACGGAAGACGCACGGATATCCCCCACCAGACAAGCCAGTCATCCGTCGCCCGGGCGGCGACAGCGACCTATTTGATAGCGGACGGCCCTTCCGGGCGCACTCACACGGATCCACCCGTCCGCCCGGTTTCGGATCTTTCCGCCTGGAAGGTCCACCGAATTCCGTCTGCTTTTTACCGAAGCTTTGCCATCCGCAAACTTCCGTTCATCATCCGCATTGTCCCCAAAGGACGGGGAAGCGGAATAAACCCTTTCATTGCCGCCGAACCACCATCAGTTGACCCGCCATCGGGGCAACGGGTACCGAAGAGCGGGATGATCGCGAATAATCGGCCGGGGATTCCGCGCGGCCCGACCGGAACGGCTTCACCCGACGCGACGAAAACAGGAACAGGAACCGGTGCTCCCGTGAAACTCCCCGCTCTCCCGCGCCCCTCCCGCCGCCTCGCCCTGGCGTCCGCGGCCGCCGCCGTGCTGCTCGGGGCGGCCCTGGCGGTCTGGCTGTGGCCGCGGGGCGGCGACAGCGCCCCGGCTGGGGTCGTGGCGAACGACTACTCGGGCCGCCCGTCGGCCTGCCTGGCCGCCGACGACTCGGCGGCCTCCGCGCAGCTCGTCCAGCGCACCTGGACGGTGCTCCAGCGGTCCGGCCAGGACAACCGGGTCAACGTCCAGCAGTTGGTGGTCCCCGCCCGGGACGCCGTCGAGGCCGCCCCCTACCTCTCCGGGCTGGTCGCCCAGCGCTGCACCCTGGTCGTCACCGTCGGCGCGGCCTTCGACGGCGCCGTGCCCGAGGTCGCCGGGAGCGCGCCGCAGGTCCGTTTCGTCGCGGTCGACCCGCCGGCCGGCACCGCCCTGAAGGGCGCCACCGCGGTGACTCCCGAGCAGCTCCCCGAACGCCTCGCCCGGAGCGTCCGCGACCTCGCCGTGCAGCACTGACCCGGCGTCCCGCCCCGGCGCCGGGGCGGGATCAGGCGTGCAGTTCGCCGTCGACGACGGTGACGGCCCGGCCGGTGAGCAGGGTGCGGGGGCCGCGCAGGCGGGTGCGGACCAGGCCGGTGCGGGAGCCGCCCTGGTGGCCGGTGAGGTCGTCGCGGCCCAGGCGGGCGGACCAGTACGGGGCGAGGGCGGTGTGGGCGCTGCCGGTGACCGGGTCCTCGTCGATGCCGTAGGCGGGGAAGAAGCAGCGCGAGACGAACTGGTAGGCGCCGTCGGGGTCGTCGGCGGGGGCGGTGGCGATGATCCCCCGGGCGGAGAGCGGCTGGGCGACCAGCGCGGCGAAGTCGGGGGCCAGCTCGCGGACGGTCCTCTCGTCGGCGAGTTCGACCAGCAGGTCGCCGACGTCGGCCGAGGTGTCCCGGACGGCCACCGGTTCGGCGCCGAGCGCCGCGGCCAGCCCGTCCGGCACCGCGACGGGGGTGAGGTCGGAGGTGGGGAAGTCCATGGTGATCGCGCCGTCGGGCCCGGCCCCGGCGGTCAGGATCCCGCACCGGGCGGTGAACCGGACGGGTCCGGTGGCCGTGCCGGTGGTGTGCAGGACGTGCGCCGTGGCCAGGGTGGCGTGGCCGCACATGTCCACCTCGGCGACGGGCGTGAACCAGCGCAGCGCCCAGTCCGCGTCCCCGCCGGGCGGCAGGGGGTGGGCGAAGGCCGTCTCGGAGAGGTTGACCTCGGCGGCCACCCGCTGCAGCCAGTCGTCCGCCGGGAACCCGGCGGAGTCCAGCAGCACGACCCCGGCCGGGTTCCCGCCGAACGGGCGGTCGGTGAAAGCGTCGACGATTCGAATCCGCATGCCCGGGAACGTACGGCAGGAACCGGCCCCCGGCCAAGGACGGACGCGGGCGCCGGGGCTCAGAGCACCGACGCGGCGAAGGCGAGCATCGCGGGGACGTGGTGCCCGCCGCCGCCCTCGTGGCCGTTGTACGGGTAGACGGCGATCTCCTTCGGGCCGGCGTAGTGGTGGTAGGAGGCGAAGACGGTCTCCGGCGGGCAGACCTCGTCCATCAGCGCGACCGAGTACAGCGCGGGGGCGGTGGCGCGGGCCGCGAAGTGGAGGCCGTCGAAGTAGGCCAGGGTGGCGAAGACGGTCTCCACCTTGTCGCGGTGCACCTTGCAGAACTCGGCGACCTCTTTGTACGGGAAGGCGTCGGTGATCTCGGTGGCGCGCCGGATGTGCTGCAGGAACGGCACCTCCGCGATCACCCCGGCCAGGTCCGGCACCAGGCCCGCGACGGCCAGCGCCAGCCCGCCGCCCTGGCTGCTCCCGGCCACCAGCACCCGGGACGGGTCGATCCCGGGGTGGGCGCGCACCGCGTCCACCGCGCGCACCGCGTCGGTGTAGAGCCGCCGGTAGTAGTAGGCGGCCGGGTCGAGCACTCCCCTGGTCATCGACCCGGGGTGGGCCGGGCCCGCACTGGGCGCCTCGTCGGAGGTGTCGCCGACCGCCCACCCGCCGCCCTGTCCCCGGGTGTCCATCACCAGGTGCGCGTACCCGGCGCTCGCCCACAGCAGGTGCTCGTGCGCCAGGCCCCGGCCGCCGCCGTACCCGATGTAGCCGACCACCACCGGCAGCGGCTCCTCGACTCCGCGCGGGCGCACCAGCCAGCCCTTGATCGGCTGACCGGCGTACCCGGGGAAGGTGACGTCCTCGACCGTGAGGGTGGCGAGGCCGGTCTTGACCTCGACCGTGTCGAGCCGGGCCGGGACGGCCCTGGCCTCGGCCAGGGTGTCCGCCCAGAAGGCGGCGAAGTCGTCGGGCTCGGTCCGCTCCGGCCGGTGTCCGCGCAGCTCGGGGAGGTCCATGGAAAGGAAGGCCATGACGGGCCAGGGTAGGGGCGGGACGCGGCCGCGCCAACACCGGGCGGCGCGCCGCCCCCGCCGGCACCGGCGCCGCCTGCCCACCGCCCGCCCGCCGCCGTGAAAGTTACACCGGGCCCGCCCCGCCCCCGCCGGGCGCGCCCCGCCACGCCCCCGCCGGGCCGTCCGGGTCAGCGGCAGAGCGCCGCGTCGACCGCGTCGGTCAGGTGCCGGGCGGCGGGCTCCTCCGGGACGGTGGTGACGGTGATGGTGGCGGCCCGGCCGTCCTCGGTGACGCCGCCCCGGGAGCGGTGGCCCGGGGCGGTGCCGCCGTGGCCCCAGACCAGGCCGCCGCAGGTCAGCGGGCGGCTCTGGATCCCGAGGCCGTAGCGGACGCCGGGGCCGAGCGCCTCGGCGGGGACGGTGGTGCGCAGCTGGGCGAGCTGGGCGGCGGGCAGCAGCCGGCCGCCGAGCAGCGCGCCGTAGAAGGCGTTGAGGTCGGTGTTGGTGGAGACGAGCGCCCCCGCGGCCCAGGCCATCGACGAGTCCATCGCGGTGTAGTCGACCGGCGGCGTGCCCGGGCCGGTGTTCAGGTAGCCGTGCGGGTGGGGCTCGCGGAGGGCGGTCTCCCCGGTGGCGGGGAGGTAGGTGTGGCGCAGGCCGATCCGGTCGATGATCCGCCGGGTGACCTCCTCGCCGTAGGGGCGGCCAGTCACCTTCTGGATCAGCAGGCCGGCGACCAGGTAGTTGGTGTTGCTGTACCCCCAGGCGGTGCCGGGGGCGAACTGCGCCCGCTGGGCCAGTGCCCCGTCGAGGAGTTCGCGCGGCTCGAAGTACCGGTACTGGATGGTGGTGAAGTCGGCGAGTGCGGGGGCCGCCATGTACTCGGGCAGGCCGCTGGTGTGCTGGAGCAGTTGGCGGACCGTGATGTTCCGGCCGTCGACGCCGTCGCCGCGCAGCAGGCCGGGCAGGTAGGCGTCGACGGCCGTGTCCAGGCCGACCCTGCCCTCGGCGACCAGTTGCAGGACGACGACGGCGGTGAACGTCTTGGTGTTGCTGCCGGCCCGGATCTGCCCGTCGACCGGGACGCCGGCCCCGGTGGCCAGGTCGCCGACGCCGGCGGTGTAGGTGCGGCTGCGGCCGTCGCGGCCCCGGACGGTGGCGAGCGCGGCGGGCATCCCGTCCTGCTTCACCAGCGCGTCCAGGCGCTGCTGCACGGTGTCGGGGCGCGGTGCGGTGTCGGGGCGCGGTGCGGCGGAGGCGGCGGCCGGGACGAGGCCGGTCAGCGCGAGGCCGGCGGCGGCCGTGGCCGTCACGGCGTGCCGCAGCGTGCGGATGCGGCGCGCGGTGCGCTGCGGGGCGGGTTCGTTCATCGGGGTTCCACTCCTACGGAAGGGCGAGGGGAAGGGGGCGGCGCGGTGCGGCCGCCCCCGGGGTGTCCGGTCAGCGGCAGAGCGCCGCGTCCACGGCCTGCTCCCCGTGCTTCGCGGTGGCCTCGTCGCCCGGGAACGCGGTCACCGCGACGCTCGCGGCGCGGCCGTCGTCGGTGACGCCGCCGAAGGTCTCGTAGCCGGGGAGCGCCCCGCCGTGGCCCCAGGAGAGCCCGCCGCAGGAGAGCGGGCGGCTGATCAGGCCGAGGCCGTAGCGGACGCCGGGGCCGAGCGCCTCGGCGGGGACGGTGGTGCGCAGCTGGGCGAGCTGGGCGGCGGGCAGCAGCCGGCCGCCGAGCAGCGCGCCGTAGAAGGCGTTGAGGTCGCTGGTGGTCGAGACCATCGCGCCGGCCGCCCAGCCCCAGGACGGGTCCAGTTCCGTGGTGTCGCGCAGCGTCCCGTCCGGGGTGCGCAGGTAGCCCTTGGGGTGGGCCTGGTGGATCGCCGTGTCCCCGGGGGCGGGGAAGGCGGTGTGGCGCAGGCCGATCCGGTCGATGACGCGCTTGGTGATCTCCTCGCCGAGCGGACGTCCGGTCACCTTCTGGATGATCATGCCCGCGAGCAGGTAGTTGGTGTTGTTGTACTCCCACCGGGTGCCGGGGGCGAAGTGGGCCCGCTGGGCGAGCGCGGCGTCGAGCAGGTCGCGCGGTTCGAGGTACCGCTCGGGGTGGGCGAGCACGGCCTCGGTGTCCACGTACTCGGGCAGGCCGCTGGTGTGCTGGAGCAGTTGGCGGACCGTGATGTTCCGACCGTCGACGCCGTCGCCGCGCACCAGGCCGGGCAGGTAGGTGTCGACGGTCGCGTCCAGGCCGACCTTGCCCTCGGCGACCAGTTGCAGGACGACGACGGCGGTGAACGTCTTGGTGTTGCTGCCGATCCGGACCTGTCCGTCCACCGGCACCTTGGCCCGGGTGGTGATGTCGCCGACGCCGGCGGTGTAGGTGCGGCTGCGGCCGTCGCGGCCCCGGACGGTGGCGAGCGCGGCGGGCACCCCGTCCTGCTGCACCAGCGCGTCCAGGCGCTGCTGCACGGTGTCGGGGCGCGGCGCGGCGGAGGCCGCGACCGGCACCAGGACCCCGGCCAGCACGGCGGCGGCCACGGCGGTCACGGTCACCGCCACCCCGCCGCGGCCGGGTCGCCGGCCTGCGCGACGGCCCTCGCGGAGGTGGTTCGGACGGCGCCGGCGCGGTGCGTGTTCGTTCACGGGAGAGCCCTTCTGGGGAGGGCGCCGGGTCGTTCCCGGCGCCCTCCAAGAGGACCATCCGACGGACCGTCAATCCGTCCGCGCCGAGGACGATAAGGCACCCGGGAACACGCTCCGGGGCGGGCTCCGGCCCGGGACCGTGCTCCCGGTTCGGGGCGGGCCCCCGGCCCGGCCGTCAGGGCGTCACGGTCGCGGTGCGCCGCCGCGGACGAGTGCCTCGCCGAGCGGGGTGCGGCGGTAGAGGGCGAGGCGGCCGTGGCGGGCGCTGGTGGTCAGTCCGGCGGCGGTCAGGACCGACAGGTGCTGGCTGACGGCGCTGGGGGTGACGTCGAGGCGGCGGGCGAGTTCGGTGGTGGAGGCGGGCTCGGCCAGGAGTTCGAGCAGGGTGGAGCGGGGGCCGCCCAGCAGCCTGGCCAGGGAGGGGGAGGGCGGCGCGGGGGCGTGGCCGAGCGTCGCGGTGCCGCGGGCGGGGTACACGATGTGGGGCGGCAGGTCGGTGGCGATCATGGTGGCGATGCCGTCGACGAAGCAGGTGGGGGTCAGCAGCACGCCCCGTCCGGCGACCGGGATCTCCTCCTCGTGCCGGCGCGGCCCCCTGGAGACCAGGGACAGCAGGCCGTCGTGCCAGGACAGGCGGGGGCTCAGGCCGGCGAACAGGGCGCCGGCCCCCTGTTCGGCCAGCACGCGGGCCCGGTGGACGAGGTCGGCCTCCAGCAGGGAGCGGGCGCGCGGCCAGTAGTCGGTGGCCAGGCAGGTGTCCCAGTACGCCTCCAGCGCGTCGGCGATCTCGCCGAGGAGCCGGGCCGGGTCGGCCAGGCCGCGGGCGAGCCGTTCGGGCACGGCCTCGCCGAGCGGGGCGAAGACCGCCTCCAGCGCACCGGGCAGCAGTTCGGGGTCGGTCGCGCGCAGCAGGGCGAGTTCGTCCCGGACGTCGGGGGCGGGCCTGGTGGGCCTGGGGGTGAGCAGGTCGGGCACCCAGTAGCGGCTGCGCGCCACCAGCGAGGTCAGCAGCTGCGTGTCCAGGCGTTCGAACCCGGGCCGCATCCGGGCGAAGACCGGGACGAGCAGGGGGAACCGGGCGGCGTGGCCGGTCCACATGCGCAGGCTCAGCACGGTCTCCTGGAGCGGGGAGCAGGCGAAGCTCGTCGCGGCCAGGTCGGCGAGGGACAGCCGGAACCGGATCATTAAGCGCCAGTCTAAATCCGTTCCGGGACCGCCGGGCCGGCGGTGCAGTGGGGCCATGCACCGCACTTCCTCCCCGCTCCTGGCGCGCCTCGGGCTCGACGAGCCGCTCGTCCGCCGCCTCGCGGCCACCGCCGCGCTGTCCGCCCTCGGTAAGGGCCTGTACCTGACCACCGCCCTGCTCTGGTTCACCCGGGGCCTCGGTTTCTCCGCCGCCTCCGCCGGGGTCGCGCTGACGGCCGCCGGGGTGTGCGGCGCGGCCGCGACCGTGCCCGCCGGGCGGCTGGCCGACCGGTGGGGCAGCCGCGCCGTGCTCACCGCCCTGCAGCTCACCCAGGCCGCCTGCACGGCGCTGTACCCGCTGGTGTCCGGGTACGCCGCCTTCGTCGCCCTGGCCTGCCTGGCCGCCGCGGGCGAGCGCGGTGCCGCCGCCACCCGCTCCGCCCTGTACGCCCAGGTGCTGACCGGACGGCGGCGGGGCGCGACCCTGGGGCTGCTGCGCGCGGTCACCAACTGCGGCATCGGCGCCGGGGCCGGTGCGGGCGCCCTGGTCCTGGCCTGGGACACCCGCGCCGCCCACACCGGGGCCCTGCTCGCCACCGCCGCCTGCCTCACCGCGGCCGCCGGGTCGCTGCGCCGGGTGCCCGCTCCCCCGGGTGCCCGGGGCCGGACGGCCGGGTCCGCGCCGTCCCGGTCGGCGCTGCGCGACCTGCCCTACCTCGCGGTCACCGGCCTGAACGCCGTCGTGAACTGGGTGTACGTGATCCTGGAGGTGCTGTTCCCGCTCTGGACGGTCGGCCACACCCGCGCGCCGCACGCGCTCGTCGGGCCGCTGCTGATGGCCAACACCGTGCTCGTCGTCCTGCTGCAGGTCCGTGCCACCCGCTCCGCCCACACCCTCGCCTCGGCCCGGCGCTCCTTCCGCGGGGGCGGCCTGCTGGTGGCCGCGTGCGCGCCCGCGGCGGCCCTGGCCTCCTACGGCGGGCCCGTCGCCGCCACCCTGGCGATGGGAACGGCCGTCGTCCTGCTGACCCTGGGCGAGGTCAGGTCCCAGGCCGGCAGCTGGACCCTCGGGTACGACCTGGCGCCGCCCACCGCGCACGGCGCCTACCAGGGCGTCTACCAGTTCGGGATCTCCGTGGCCGGGGCCGCCGGGCCCGTCCTGCTGACCGCCCTCGTCCTTCCGCACGGCCTGCTCGGCTGGGCCGCCCTCGCCGCGCTGCTGGCCGCCGCCTCCTGCGCCATGCCACCCACCGCCCGCTGGGCCGAACGACGACGGCCCCACCGGGCCCCGGCGGGCGCCCCGGCGGACGCTCCGGCGGACGCCCCGGCGGGCGCCCCGGCCGACCGCACGGCCCTTGCCACGACGGCGACGTGAGCCCCGGTCACTCGGCGGGTCCCCGCCGCCCGGTGCCCCGGCCGCCTCCCGCGGCAGCGCGCGGCCGCTCGTCGACCGGAAGCCGTCCTCGGGGACGGCCCCGGTCCGCAGGGCGGGCAGGTGCCGGTCCTCGGCCAGCCGGACGATGCCCCCCTCAGCATGCCGCCGGCCGCCGCCGACGGTTCGGGGCCCCGGGGCGGCGTACGACCCGCGGCCGTCGGCGGGGCGAGGTGTGGGGCGGTCCACGGGTGGCAGACGGGAGGGAGGAACGCACGCACGGGAGCGGGGAGTCGAGATGACCGGGACGACCGGGACGACCGAGGGCGCCGGGGCGTCCGGTGCGCACGAGGACCTCCACCGGCGCGTCCGGGCGGCGGTCCGGGAGCGGGAGGCGCGGCTGTGGGAGGTGGCCCGCGCGCTGCACGCCGATCCGGAGGGCGCGTTCGCGGAGCACCGGGCGGCCGCGCTGCTGACCGGCGAGCTGGAGCGGGCCGGTTTCGCGGTGCGCCGGGGGGTCGCGGAGCTGCCGACGGCGTTCACCGCCTCGGCGGGCCGGGGCCGTCCGACCGTGGCGCTGCTGCTGGAGTACGACGCACTGCCCGGGCTCGGGCACGCCTGCGGCCACAACCTGATCGCGGCGGCCGGGCTCGGGGCCGCACTGGCCGCCGACGCGGTCCTCGGCGGCACGGCCGGGACGGTGCTGGCGGTGGGCTGCCCGGCGGAGGAGGGCGGCGGCGGGAAGGCGCTGGAGGTGCGGGCCGGGGTCTTCGACGACGTGGACGCGGCGCTGATGTTCCACCCGGGCGTCCACGACTGGGCCCGGGCGGTGCTGACCGCCCAGGAGCAGTACCGGATCGCCTTCCACGGCCGCGCCGCCCACCCGACCGGCGACCCGACGGCGGGCGTGGACGCGCTGGCCGCGCTGGTGGAGCTGTTCAACGTGCTGTTCGCCGTGGGTCGGCGGCTCCCGCCCGCCTCCCACGTGCAGGGCATCGTCACGGTCGGCGGGACGGCGACCAACATCGTGCCCGACCTCGCCGAGGGCCTGTTCGGGCTGCGGGCGGCGACCACCGCCGAACTCGACGACCTGGCGGCGCGGGTGCGCGCCTGCGCCGAGGGCGTGGCCGCGGCCACCGGCACCACGGTGACGGTGGAACGGGCCGGTGTGCGCTACGAGCACTTCCGGGACAGCGCGCCGCTCTCCGAGCGCTTCGCCGCGCACCTGGCACGCGCGGGAACCGTGCTCACCCCGCCGCGCCCGGGGGTGCTGCTCGGCTCCTCGGACGTCGGCAACGTCAGCGCGCGGGTGCCCGCCATCCACCCCTTCGTCGCGATCACGGGCGAGGACGGGTCCGACCACACGCCCGAGTTCGCGCTCGCGGCGGCCTCGCCCCGGGCCCGGACGGTCCTGGCGTCCGTCACGGAGGCGCTGGCGTGCACCGCCGTGGACGTCCTGGTCGACACCGAGCTGCGGCGGGCCGCCTGGGAGGGACACGGCGGTGAGGCCGGGACGCGCGCCCAGTAGTCGCGCGTCCCGGCCTCACCGCCTCACGGCGTCACGGCCTCACACGGCCGGGGCGTCGGCCGGGGCGCCGTCCGCCGCGGCCTCGTCCTCGGGGGTCCCGCCGTCCCGGGGCGCTCCGCCGCTCACCAGGGCGACGAGCCCTTCGCGTCCGGCCCGGCGCAGTTCGCGGCGCTGGCGGACGGCGCCGTTGCCCTCGCTGAGGAAGCGCTGGAGGACGGGGACGACGTGGTCGGTGTCGCCGGCCCGGCGAAGCGCGGGGGCGAGGGCGTCCAGGACGTGGTCCACCACCGCGGGCGGGGTGTCCAGGCGGCCGGTGAGGGGGTTGTGGAGCCGTTCGGTGCAGCCGTGGCGCGCGGCGTACCAGACCGCGGCGGCCAGTGCCTCGGGCTGGGGCGTGCGGGCGGTGGACAGCGCGTCGGGGTCGGCGAGCAGGGTGGCGGCGACCGCCCGGAGCAGGCCGGTCAGCATCACCGCCTCGTCGACCCGGAGTTGGACGTCCATCGCCCGGACCTCCACGGTGGGGTACCGCTCGGAGAGCCTGGCCTGCCAGTAGAGCTGCCCGAGGTCGGCGATCAGCTCCGCGTCGACGAGGGCGTGGATGCGCTCGTCGTAGTCGGCGGCGCCGTCGAACAGCGGCGGCACGCCGCTGACCGGCCAGCGGCTGAAGACCACGGTCCGCCAGCCGGCGAACCCGGTGTCGGTGCCGTTCCACAGCGGCGAGTTGGCCGACAGCGCGACGACCAGCGGCAGCCAGGGGCGCAGGCCGTTGAGCAGGGCGACGCCGGCGGCGCGGTCGGGCACGCCGAGGTGCACGTGCATGCCGGTGATCAGCTGTTCGTCGGTCAGGCGCGGGGCGTCGGCGCGGATCGCCCGGTAGCGGGGGGTGTCGCTGACGGGCACCGCCAGGCGGTCGGTGAAGGGGGCCGCGCCGCTGGCCGCGAGGAGGCAGTCGTGGGCGGCGGCGGTCGTCGCGAGCCCGTGGCGCAACCGTTCCAGGTGGGCGCCGACCTCGTCGAGGGAGTGGCAGACCGGGGTGGCGACCTCCAGTTGGGCCTGCAGGAGTTCGCGCTGCACCTCCGAGTCGTCCAGTCCCGGCTGTCGGCCGGCCGCCTTCCTGACCTGCTCGGCCCTGGCCACCGGCACCCCGGTGGTCGCGTCCAGCAGCAGGTACTCCTCTTCCACACCCACGGTCACGTTCGCCATGGACGGCGGCTACCCCCGGTACGGACGTCCAACCTCCGTCGGCCTCCGCCAACCTCCGTCCGTCGCCGGGCACTCCGCTCGGCCGGACGAGCGGACGAGCGGACGAGCGGACACGGCCGTGGGGGGGGGGCCCCCCCCCGGGGGGGGCCCCCCCCCCCCGCCGGGGGGGGGGGGGGGGGGGGGTGCGCGGGCGGGGGGGGGGGGGGCCCGGGGGGGGGCCGCCCCCGGGCGCACGGCCCCCCCCGGGGGGGGGGGGGGGCCCCGCCGGGGGGGGGGGGGGGGGGGGGGGGGCCGGGGGGCCCCCGGGGGGGGGGGGGGCCCCGGGGGGGGGGGGCCCCCCCCCACGGCGGAGGGTGTTCGGGAGGGGTGTCAGTCGCCGTTCCGGGCGAAGGCGTCCCGGGCGCGGTCCAGCAGCGAGGCGAACGGCCCGACCGTCCACTGCAGCGCGGGCTTGCCCGCCGTGCCGGGGTGGGGGTGGGTCGGTGCGATCCGCTCGACCGCCAGCAGGCGGCGGCCCATCGTCCGGCGCTGCTCCGGGTCGTACGAGTCCCGCAGGACGGGGAACTCCTCGGTCTCCTCGTGCTGCGCGTGCGCCTCGACGGCCTGCTGGAAGGCGATCAGCCGGGCGTCGAACTCGGCGCTCTGGACGTCCAGTTCCTCCAGTTCCTGGAGGGCCCGGTTGGCCTCGGCCTCCTCGCTGTTGCGGGCCTCCACCTCCGGCTCGCCCAGCGCGCGCTTGGCGGCGGGCCGCACCACCATCTCCTCCCCGGTCTCGTGGACCGCCAGCAGCGCCCGCAACTCGTCGAACGCCCGCTGCCGCTGCTCGCCCCGCGCGTCGCGGACGTCCGCGAACAGCCTCCGGATGCGTTCGTGCTGGGCCAGCAGGACCGCCACGACGTCCTCCTGCGGGGCCTGCTCCGTACCGGTGGCGGTGGTCGTGTCGCTCATGGTCCGGCTCCTCTCGCTGTGGGATCGGGTCGACGGTCGTCTGACCCGGGCGCCTGCGGCCAAACGACCTTGCTGCCCGCCGGTCCGGTCGCGGCCCGGCGGATCCGTCGGGTTCGGGCGGCATTCTCCGGAGGACACCGGGGAGACGGGGAGCGCGGCCGCCGCTCGTGCGGTCGGCCGCTCGCGTCGCGTCCGTCGTTCCCGTCGTTCCTGTCGTTCCCGTCGCTGGGGGAGATCCCGTGTCCGTCCGCTCCAGTCTCGCTGTCCTCGGCGCCGGCACCGTCCTGGGCGGCGCCCTCACCCTCGGCGTCGGCGCCGCTCCCGCCCTGGCCGGCCCGGCACGGCCGCTCGCCGCCACCACCGCGGACCCGTCGTCCTCGGCGGTCCCCTCCGCCCCCGCGTCGGGTGCCCCGTCCGAAACGGCGTCCGCGTCCCCGTCCCCGTCGGCATCCGCGTCGGCCGGGGAGACCGGGCCGGCCGCCGAGGTGACGCTCCTGCCGCCGGCGGACCGGACGCTCGTCGCGGGCGGCGCGCCGGCCGAGTTCACCGCGGAGATCGGCAACGACGGCACCGCCGTCCTGCCCGCCGCGGCCCCGCTGCCGGTGCTGCGCAACGACGCCGCCCGCGACGCCCGGCATGCTCTGCGCGCCGACGAGTTGCTCCTCCAGGTGCGGACCGCCGCCGGCTGGGAGGCCCTCCCGCTCTCGGCGGGCCGCGACGGTTCGCTCTCCGGCGTCCCGGTCGCCGCGGCCGCGGACGTCGCACCGGGCCGGACCGTCCGCTACGCCTTCCGGCTCTCCGTGACCACCCGCGACGCCGCCGCGCAGCAGGTGGACGTCCGGCTCGGCCTGCGCTCCGGCACGACGGAGTCCTTCGAGGCCGCCCCGCACACCACCCTCCTGGTCACCCGGCAGGCCCCCGCCGAGGAGGCGCCACCCGCCGACGGCCCGGCCCCGACCGGCCCGGCCGCGGACGCCGCCGCCCCGGTGCCCCGCACCGGGGTGCTCGGCGTCGGCGACCGTCCCGCGCCCGCCAAGGGCGGCACCTCCGGGCCCCCGGCCACCGGCGGCACGTCCGCCCCGAGCGAGCGCGCCGTCGCGGCCGGGAGCCTGCCGACCGCCGCCGACGGCGGCCGTCCTTCGGCCTCTCTGCTGGTCAGCGGCGTCGTCCTGATCACCCTGGGTGCCGTCGGCCTGACGCTCATACTGGCCCACCGGCCGTCCCGGCACCGCTGAACGGCCCGCCCCGGGTCCTCCGGGCCCCCCGGCTCCCCCGGGTCACCGACGCGCGTCGGAGTACCGTCCGCCGGAGTGGCGCGCGTCGGGGTCGCGCGGGTCGGAGTGCCGGGTGACGGCGCGGGCGAGGTTGCCGAGCAGGCGGCGGTTGCGCAGGTGGAGGAGCAGCTCGGTCAGGGGGTTCTCCAGCCGGGCACCCAGGCCGCGGAGCGGGTGCTCGTCCAGGAGCAGCAGGGTGTGGGCGCCCCAGGGGATGACGGAGAACGCGATCCGGGCGCTGCCGAGGGGGGCGGCTTCGGCTTCCAGTTCGAGTCGACGGCCCGGGTCGCAGATCCGGACCACGCAGGTGTCCTCCAGGGTGGCCGGGCCGATCCCGACCCGGAACCGGAGCTCGGCCCCGACCTCGGGCCAGTTGTCGTCCGCGGCGAGGACGTCCTGGGTGCCGACCACCCACTGCGCGTAGCTGTGGGCGTCGGCCAGCACGTCCCAGACCTGTCCGGGCGGGGAGTCGATCAGGCGTTGGCGCTGTGCCATGGGGGTCAGCCTCCTTCGGGCGACAGTCGTTCGTCGTGCGGGTTCACACGAGGTTCGTACGGGGATTGTGCGGGTTCGTACGAGTTCGCGCAGGGTCCGGCTCAGGCCTGCGGTGCCCGGCTCAGGCCTGCGGGCGCTGGTGCGGACCTCGGCGCGGGTGCGGGCACGGGGCGGACGGGAGGTAACGGGCGGGCGAGCGGCGGTACGCGTTCAGGGCGGCGCGGGCCGCGTTGGCGCCGCACGCCCCGTGCACCCCGCCGCCGGGGTGGGCGGAGGCGGAGGCCAGGTAGAGGCGCTCGATCGGGGTGCGGGCCCCGGCCGTGCCGGGGGTGGGGCGCAGGAAGAGCTGCTGGTGCGGGGCGGCGGTGCCGCCGTTGAGGGCGCCGCCGACCAGGTTGGCGTCGAGTTCCTGGAGGACGGGCGGGGTGAGGACGCGGCGGGCGGTCACCAGCGCGCGGAAGCCCGGGGCGAACCGTTCGACCTGCGCCTCCAGCCGGTCCGCCATCACCTCGCCCTCCCGGGTGTCCCAGCGGCCGGTGACGCCGTCGGGGCCGAGGTCGGTGGTGATGCGCTGCGGGACGTGCGTGTAGGCCCAGGCGGACTCGGTGCCGGCGGGCGAACGGCCGGCGTCGGCGACGGTCATCTGCCCGAGCAGCGCGAACGGGCGGGCGGGGAGTCGGCCGGTGCGGACCTGGTGGGCCCAGTCGCCGAGTTCGTCCAGGTCCGCACCGAGGTGCACGGTGCCGGCCCGGCCGGCGGCGGGCGCCTCCCACGGGATCGGCCCGGACAGCGCCCAGTCGACCTTGACGGTGCCGAAGTCCCACTCGAAGCGGCGGATGTCCCGGCGCAGCCGGGCGGGCAGGTGCTCGGGAGCGACCAGGCCGCCGTACAGGGCCGTGGCCGAGGTGTCCGCGAGGACCGCCCGCCGGGCCCGGTGGGCGCAGCCGTCGGCGGTGCGGACGCCGAGCGCCCGGCCGTCCCGCACCACCACCTCCCGGACGGGCTGGTCGCAGTGCACCTCCCCGCCCCTGGCCTCCAGCCGCCGCACCAGGGCCGCGGTCAGCTCGGACGCGCCGCCGACCGGCACGGGCCAGCCGTGGCGCCGCCCGAGCATGGCCATCAGCCAACCGAACGCCGCGCTGCCGGCCGCGTCCGGGAGCAGGTCGGCGTGCAGGGCGCAGCCCGCCAGCAGCATGCCCGGGCCGTCCCCCTCGAACTCCTCCTCGGCCAGCCGCCGCACCGGTAGCGTCAGGAAGCGGGCCAGGTCCAGCAGGCCGGCGACGCGCAGCCGGGCCGCGATCGCCGCGGCCGGGCGGAGCGGGGGGAACGGCGAGAGCAGCGCGTCGACCAGGTGCGGTTCCAGCTGGTCCCAGCGCTGTGCCAGCCGCCGCCAGGCCCGGGCGTCGTGCGGGCCGAACTCCCGCTCCAGCCGTTCCTCCGGCTCCCACTCCCCCGGCTCCCGTTCTCCCGTTCCCCGGGCACCGCCGTCACGGCGCAGGACCGCGCAGCGGCCGCCGGGCAGCGGGTGGGCGAGCACTGCGGGGGCGTGGCTCCAGCGCAGTCCGAAGGCGTCGAGGCCCAGCGAGCCGAGTGCCGGGGAGGCGACGGCCAGCGGGTGGAAGGAGCTGAACAGGTCGGAGACGAAGCGCGGATCCACTCCCCGGTCACTGCGGACCGCACCGCCGGGCCACGGCTGCGCCTCCAGCACGACCACGTGCCAGCCCTGGTCCGCGAGCAGATTGGCCGCGACCAACCCGTTGGGGCCCGCTCCGATCACGATCGCGTCCGCCATGTCGGCCTCCTCCGGTGTTCTCCTCCGGGCGTCGTCCGGCCCGCGCTTGCCCGGTTGCCGTGGACGTACACGGCAACCGGGCGGACGCGGGATATCCGTGACAGGACATCGATGACGTGTCACGCATGAGTCGTCATGGATGACGTGGCAATACCTGTCGCGACACAGGTGCTGCGTCATCCATGACGCAGCACGCATGACGCGACATGGATGACGCGACATGGATGACAGAACATCGATGAAGCGACACCCATGTCACGTCATCCATCCCCAGCGCCCCCACGGCCGCCCGCCCACTGCGGCAACGCCCGGTCAGGCGCCGACCGTCGCGGCTTTCTCCTCCACCCGGGCTCGCACCCAGGCCAGGAACTCCCGGACCTCCGGCCCGGGCAGGGACAGCGCGGCGGCACGGGGGCGTTCGAAACTCCGGACCGCCGCCTCGATCAGCGGACGGAAGTCCTCTTCCGTGGCGGCGACCTGCGCGGCCGCGTCGCGCTTGGCGAACCAGCGCCCGGTGCGGCAGTGGACCACGGAGCGGCAGCCGTTGAGGACCCGGTTGTCGGCGAGGTGCCCCTCGCCGTCACCGTGTTCGCGCACCGAGGCCCGGATCGCGGCGTACAGGTCGGCCGGCCCGGGCTCCGCGATCACCTCCGCCGCGGGCGGGCCGTACAGTGCGATCCCGTCCTGTCGGGCCACCGAGCGGTCGATGACGTACCAGAACGACGGCGCCCCGGCCGGGTCGAAGGCGGACCGGCCCGGCAGCTGCGCGCCGGTGTTGAGGTCCAGCAGGTAGCCGGCCTCCCCGGACGGGACGCGGGCGAAGTCCGCCGCGTAGACGACCAGTTCCAGCCCTGCCGCCGGGCACGGCAGCCGCCGGTGGTCGAGGGTGTCGGCCAGTTCCCGCAGGACGGCGGCCGGCGGCGGGGTCTCCAGGACCACCGTGACGTCGACGTCGCTGCGGCCGTGCCGGTAGTCGCCGAGCGCGAGGGAGCCGACGGCCACCACTCCGGTCAGCCGGGGGCCGCACACCGCGCGCGTGCGGCGCACGAGCTCCGCCAGGTAGGGCCGCACCTCGGCAGGAACGGTACGAAACGGCTCGGTCTCCGCGCTCATCCGGCCAGTATGGAACAGCTCGGCGGCGACGCGGACACCTGCGGGCCGGGAACCCCACCGCAGCTGCGGACGGCCACCGCCGCTGACGTCGCCCGGTGGGCCGGTTCGCCCAGCAGGGCCCGCAAGTCATCCGACGAGGACACGCATCGCTCCCGAGTCCCGGTCGCTCAGCCTTCGATGGCACGAACCCAGTGGCCGTCGACCTCGGGTGACAGCGCTCAGCCGCCGGGCGGTTCGCAGCCCTGGCTCCGTTGTTCGACATGGGGGCCGCCGTCGTTGGTCGTGCGGGTCGGCAGATCGCATCGCGCGGTGGCGGCGCGGGGCGTCCGTGGTGACGGCGACACCGGCCGGGCGGTCCAGGGGCTCGGTGTCATCGGCGCGGTCGGGTCAGGTCGGCAGCCGTCCACCGCCATGGCCCGGGCCAGTGATCCGGAGACGAACACGCCGTGCCTCCGACGGCCGTGCCGCCCCCGACGTGCTGCTCGACCTCGCCTGCGGGCCGGACGGCTTGACCGACCGCAGCCTTGGTCCCCCGCCTGCGACCCCACCGGCCCGAACGGGCCCTGCGACCGCTGCGCGGCGCCACGGCTGCCGGGCCAGAACTCCCTTGCGTTGCACAGGGACTGACACGACTCCCGTGATGACGCGCTCTGATGTCGGTGTGGCGCGCTGCTGCCGCCGGGGGGCGTGCGCCTGGGATGCGCCGGTACGCCCGCACGCCCTGGTGCCGGTGGCCGGGGCAGGACAGGCTTCCGTGGGCGGCCGGTCGGCCGACCGGGTTCTTCGCCAGAGCGATTCGCACACCGACCGGCGCGCAGTGGCAGGCCGTCGGCGTGGTCCGCCCTACCGTCTCGTGGTAACGCCCGGGACGGACGGTCGGACCGGTGTGCCCCACGGAGAGGTCGAACACATGGCATTGGTCGGTCACCGCAGCAGCACTCCTCCCGGACGCCTGCGACGGCTGGGACGCCGGGCGACGGCCGCCCTGGCGGTCGGCGCGGTCGGCACCCTGGGAGCGGTCGTGCCGCTGACGTCGGCGCACGCCGCCCCGGCGCAGCGGCTGGTCTACGTCGCCAACCTGCGCGGCAACTCGGTCACGGCCTACGACCCCGCGACCAACACGGCGGTGGCGACGATCCCGGTCGGTCGCAACCCCGAGGGAGTGGCGGTCTCGCCGGACGGCACGCAGGCGTACGTCGCCAACGACAGCGACAACTCGGTGTCGGTGATCGACACCGCCACCAACACCGTCACCAGCACCTTCCCGGTCGGCCGGCTGCCCGGCCCGGTGGCGTTCTCCACCGACGGCGCGCACGCCTACGTCGGACGGTTCGTCAGCCCGGGCGTGGGCGGCGTCGACGTCGTCGACACCGCCACGCAGACGGTCACCGCCACCGTCGAGGTCGGCAACCAGCCCTTCGGCATCGCGCTCACCCCCGACGGCGCGCACGCCTACGTCGCCAACTTCGTCGGCAGCTCGGTGTCGGTGATCGACACCGCCAGCAACACCGTCAGTGCGACGATCAGCAGTGCCGCCGCCCGCACCCCCGCCGCCGTGGCGGTCAGCCCCGACGGGGCGCACGCCTACACCGCCAACTTCAACAGCAACAACGTCTCGGTGATCGACACCGCCACCAACACGATCACCGCCACCGTCCCCGGCCTGTCCGGCCCCGAGGGCCTGACGATCACCCCCGACGGGGCTCACCTCTACGTGGCCAACGCCACCAACAACACGGTGGCGGTCATCGACACCGCCACCGACACCGTCACCGGCACCGTCCCCGTCGGCTCCGGCCCGGTCGCCGTACTGGCCGACCCGGCCGGCGGCACCGCCTACGTCACCAACAGCGGCTCCAACAGCCTGTCGGTGATCGACACCGCCACCAACACCGTCACCGGCACCGCCGGCACCGGGAACACCCCCTTCGGCCTGGCCGTCGCCACCGTCGCGCCGACCGTCACCGGAGTCGCCCCGAACCACGGCCCCGCGGCCGGCGGCGCCACCGTCACGATCACCGGCATCCACCTGACCGGCACCCGCTCGGTGCTGTTCGGCACCACGCCGGCCACCGGTGTCACCGTCGTCAACGACCACACCGTCACCGCGACCGCCCCCGCCGGCATCCCCGGCACCGTGGACGTCACCGTCACCACTCCCGCCGGCAGCAGCACCGCCTCCGGCGCCGACCGCTACACCTACGACGCGCCCGCCCCCACCGTCACCGGCGTCACCCCGAACCAGGGCCCGCAGGCCGGCGGCACCACCGTGACCGTCACCGGCACCGGCTTCTCCGGCGCGACCGCCGTCGCCTTCGGCTCCACCCCGGCCACCTCCTTCACCGTGGACGGCGATACGCAGATCACCGCCACCGCCCCGCCCTCCGCCAGCGTCGGCGGCGTGGACGTCACCGTGACCACTCCCGCCGGCACCAGCGCCGCCACCGGCGCCGACCGCTACAGCTACGCCTACGCCTTCTTCGGCTTCGGCTCCCCGGTCGGCAACCCGCCCGCCGTCAACAAGGCCCGCGCAGGCCGGGCGATTCCGATCAAGTTCGGCCTCGGCGGCGACCATGGCCTGGACGTCCTCGCCCCCGGCCAGCCGACCGCCCAGCAGATCGACTGCACCACCGGCACCCCGACCGGGCAGCCCGCCCCCACCGGCACCCCGGGCGACAGCGCCCTGCAGTACGACGCGGCGACCGGCACCTACACCTACGTCTGGAAGACCCCGGCCACCTCCGCCGGCACCTGCCAGCGCTTCTCCCTCGGCCTCGACGACGGCACCACCCACACCGCCCTCTTCCAGTTCAGCTGACCCACCGGCCCCACCGCCCCGCGGCACGGTCGCGGGGCGTCCCGGACGCGCGTCCCGCGCGCTTCCTCCCGTCCACGGTCCTCGCAGCCCCCGCCCTCACGGGTGGTGCGAGGACCGCCGGAAGCGGGACGCCTGCTCGGCGGGCCGTTCGCTCAGCGGGCGGACGTCGCCGCCGACTCCCGTGCCGCGAGCAGGCGTCCGGCGCCGATCAGGCCGGAGTCGTCGTCGGCCTCGCCCAGGACGACCAGTTCGCGGACCTCATCGGCGGTGAGCCCGAAGCAGCCGAGGCGCTGCAGCTCCTCGGTGAGCAGCTCGGCGTAGCGGGGGCCGACGGCGAGGGCGAAGCCGCCGATCAGTACGTAGCGGCGGACGCCGATCGAGGTGAACACGGCGGTGATCGCGGAGGCGAGCGCGGTGATCCCGCCGCGCAGGGCCTCGGTGGCGAAGGGGTCGCCGGCCCGGACGGCCGCCACCAGGGCGTGGTTGTCGAGGAGTTCGGGATCGGGGGCGCTGTCGGCCAGCGCGGAGCGGGCGTAGCCGGCCGGGTCGGCGAGGGCCGCGCGGCGGGCGGCGGCCAGCGCGCCGCGGCCGGAGGCGAGGGCGCCGAGGTGGCCGCGGCCGCCGCAGTCGCAGGGGGCCGCCCGGGGCGACGGGTCGACGGTCCAGTGGCCGAGTTCGCCGCCGTGGCCCTCGGTGTCGAGCAGCACCTCGCCCGCCCGGTAGACCTTGTTGCCGATGCCGGAGCTGACCGTGATCAGGCAGAACGGCCGGTCGTCCGCCGGGTCGACGTAGCGCCAGACCGCGGCGGTCAGGTCGTTCACCACGACCACCTGGCGGCCGATCCGCTCCTCCAGCAGCTGCCGCACCGGCACCGGCTCGCCAGGACCGCCCCAGACGGTGGGCGCGGCCAGCGCCCGCCCGTCGGCGGTGACCGGGCCCGCGAACGCGACGGCGATGGCGGTGCTGCCGTGCCGCTCCACCGCCTCGGCGGCGAGCACGGCGACCTGCTCCACCACCCGGTCCTGCAACTCGGCCACCGGCAGGCCGGGTCGGGCGGCTATGCCGTCGGTGGGCACCCGCCGGACGTCGGTGACGGTGTCGTCGCCCGCCCCGTAGCGGGCGGTGCGCAGGGTGGTGCCGCCGAGGTCGATGACGGTGTACGCGAGGTCGGACAAGGCTTACTCCCCGGGCTTCGGCGCTCGCGCGCCGCTGGGCGTGTGTCGGCAGGTCGACAGGTCGGCAAATCGGCCGGCCGACCGGCCGGCGGATCGAACGGCGGATCGAACGGTCCACGGGTCGGCAGGCCAGCAGGTCGGAGGCCGGTTCGTCCGGCGTCCGCGGCGTGATCGTACACGGCCGGGAGCAAATATGGGAGCGCTCCCACAATCACTCCCCGAGGCCCGGGAACCGCTGCGGCCCTCCGTGCGTGAACCCCTGCGTGCACCCGTGCGCGCGGCCGGACCGTCGGCCCGCGCGCGCCGACGGGGACCGGCGGGGACCGACGGGTGCCGGTTCGGGTTCAGGCCCGGCGGCAGGGGGCACGGTCAGGGCACGGTCGGGGCACGACCGGCGCGGCTCCGGCCGCGGGGCGGCGGCTACGGGGGTGGCGGATGGCGTCGGGTTCGGTGCGTGGCGGCGGGGCGGGGATCGGCGGGGTGCGGACCACCGCCAAGTACGAGGTGGACGCGCTGCTCCAGGACCTCGTGGCGCAGTTCAGCGCGGCCCGGCTGCCGATGCCGGTGGTGGTGCTGTACGCCGAGGAGGACGACCCGGGGCTGGACGCCGAGGTGCGGGCCGTGGTCCGGGCGGTGCAGGAGGCGCAGGAGGGCGGCGACCTGCCGCACCGTTCGGTGCCGCACCCGGCGGAGGGCGACCCGCACGACAACGCGATCGCCGTCCTGGACGGTCTGGCGAAGGGCGGCTGGGCGCGTCGCGGCCCGTCCTGGTACCGCGGCTACCCGGCGCCCCGCTCGCGGCTGATCGCGGCGATCGAGGCCGCCACCCGGCACGTCCTGAACGACGTCGAGGAGACCGAACTCCCTTCGTCTGCGCGGCCGTTCGACGATCTGGTGGAGGCCGTCCTGGCCCGCCTGCGCGACCTGCACTGGCGGCCCGAGCCGCCGGCCCGCGGCGCCGGGGAGCTACAGCGCCTGCTGTCACCGGTGCTCAACTCCACCACGCTGATCGGGGCGTTCGTCCTGGCGGCGCTCACCAGCCTGCTGACGCAGGCGAGTTGGCAGCTGGTCACGGCGGTGCTGCTGGGCGCGGTGGCGGTGCTCGGGGCGACCGGCTGGGTGCGGCGCAACACCGCGCCGCTGTCCTGGCTGGGGCCCGCCAGCCGCTGGTTCGCCACCACGACCTTCCTGGCGGCCTCGGGTCGGCAGGCGGCGGCCTGGTCGCTGTGGCGGCCCCGGATGTCCTGGGACGTCACGCAGGCCCGGGCCCGCGAGGTCGCCGGGGAGATCCTCAAGGCCCAACTGCCCGGCACCGCCGCCCCGGAGCGGGACCGCGCCCAGCAGTTCCACCTCCAACTGCGCACCCTGGCCCTGCTGGAGGACCTGCGCTGGGCGCACCGCTCGTGGGCGCCGGACGCCCGGGGGCGCAAGCGCCGCGTCCCGCCGGTGGTGTTCGTCCCCGGGGCGGACGCGTCCGGCGGCGCGCTGCGGGTGCTCGGCGCGATCTCCGACGTGCGCAGCCGCCGCAGCGAGCAGGACCCGCTGCTGGTGCTGGCCGCCGTCGCCCACGCCGACGTGACCGCCTGGCTGGAGGACGAGCGCACCGCGCCGCTGGTCGGACACGCCTTCGGTCCGCGCCGGGGCCCGTACGAGGACTGGGTGAGCGACCTGAGGGTCCGTCAGTCACCGAGTCGAGGGCGGGCGTTGGCGTGGACGCTGCCGGTGCGGCTGACCAGGATGCAGCTGCAGGCGGGCGAGACCACCCGGCTGGCGCCCGTCCCGGTGGGCCGCTCGTGGTGGTTCCTGTGGTCGCGCTGGACGCTGCTGCTGGCGCTGGTGCTGGTGGCGGCGGGTGCGGGGCTGCGGGTGCAGCAGCTGGACGGGCAGTACTGCGAGGCCCGGCTGGTCGGTTCGAACCCGGACGCGGTCTGGCGCACCGGGCCCGCCGGCACCCCGGAGTGCGTCGGCGTCGCCACCGGGTCGGTGACCTTCGCGGGCGGCGGCGGGGACGGCGGTGGCGGCGGCATCCGGCTGAACGGGGCGCTGCCCGGGCGGGAGAGCGACCGCACCGGCGCGGACATCGGCCTCGGGGCACTGGAGGAGGCGATCCGCCGCGAGAACGACCGGGTGGCGGCGCTGCCGGACGTCCGCTACGTCACCGTCGTGTACGCGGGGTCGCTGACCACCGCGGCGGGGCAGGAGGGGCGGGCGCTGAACGGCCTGAAGGAGCTGGCCGGCGTGCACCTCGCGCAGGTGCGCAACAACGCCGGGGACCCGCTGAAGCTCAAGGTGCTGGTCGCCAACGGCGGGCAGGACATGTACTTCCAGACCGACATGGTCCGCCGGATCGTGGACCTCGCCGCCCGTGACCGCTCGATCGCCGGCGTGGTCGGCCTCGGCCGGGACACCGCCGACAGCGACGCCGCGCTCACCCTGCTCCAGCAGGCCGGCCTGCCGGTGGTCAGCACCACCAACTCGGCCAGCTACCTGGCCCCCGGGCACGTCAACTACTTCGGGCTGGCCGCCACCGACCAGGAGGAGGCGGCGGCGCTGCGCCTGATCGTCGACGGGCTGAACACGCCGCCGGCGGACCGCTGGGCGGCCGTACTGACCCGTACGCCCACGCCGGACGACCGCTACAGCGCCGAGCACGCCACGTACGGCAGCGCGATGCTCACCGACGCGGGCTACCGGCTGATCGGCGGTCAGCCCCTCCAGTACGGGCTGACCAGCAACGGCGACCCGGACTACGAGGCCGCCCTCGCCGCCACCTGCCACGGCGGGCACCCGCCCGCCGTGCTGTACCTGGCCGGCCGCGCCGACGACGTCAACCAGCTGATGCGCCGCCTCGCCGACGACAAGGGCTGCGCCCGGCCGCTGGCCGTCCTGACCGGGGACGACCTGACCAAGGCCCAGTTCCGCACCGGGGGCACCTCGATGGCCCCGCAGGCCACCCTGTACTACACCGCCCTGAGCGACCCGGCCGAGACGGCGCGCGGCTCCGACCTGGCGGACACCGCCGCCAGCGTCCTGCACCTGGTCCCGCGCACGGCCAACCCCTACGAGGACGACGTCTTCTCCGACGGTTCGCTCGCCCTCGCCTACGACGCCACCGCCGCCCTGCAGGCCGGTGCCGCGAAGGCCGGCGCCTCCCAACTGACCGGCACCGGCTCGGTGATGGCCGCGCTGCGCGCCGTCCAGCTGAACAACCGCCCCACCGGCACCGTCGACTTCCGCGAGGTCCGTCCCCTCTCCACCGACCCCCAGCCCGGACACGGCCTGCACGTCATCCGCGTCCACCGCGACGCCCAGGGCGTCCCCGTCACCGACCACCGCTGCGGCCGCCCGGCCGGCGACACCGCCCCGCTCACCGGCTGCGCGCCCTGAACGACCGGCGTCCGGCCCCGGGACGCCCCCGGGGCCTCCCCGGAGCGCCCGCGGGCGGCCCGTTCCGCGATTCCCCGAGTCTGCAAGGTCATGTCACATCCGGAATGTGTGTGTCGATTTCATAAATGGAAAGGAAAGCGTGGCGTCCGGTTGCCCGGAGGTCCCTACGATGTGCCCGGGGGATTTGCCGACGGGTCGTCAACTTGCTTGCTTCTCAAGCCCATTCGGCGTGTACAGAGAACCGGTCGGGGTGGACGGAAGGGCTGGGACGCGTGGTCCTGTCGAAGCGTGCGCAGACGAACTCCGGAGGACGGGGCGGGACCGCGGTCGTGGTCTCGCCGCGGGCTTCCGATCCGGCCGGGTTGGCCCTGGAGTTGGAGGCGCTGGCGGACGAGCCCCGAACGGCGGCGTTCAGCGCGGTGCTGACGGAGCTGGCGGGGGCGGTCCGGCTCCGCGAGGGGCTGGCGCGGTGGGCCGGGGGGAGCCTGGTGGTCGCGTACGGGACGGAGGCCGCGCTGGGGCCGGCCGCGGGGCGGCGCGGGCGGTGGGCCGGGGGCCTGCAGACCGCGTCCTCGGTGATGGTGCTGTTCCCGCTGATGCTGACCTGGGGCGGGCTGGGGCTGGCCGTCGCCGCGTACCGGGCACTGCTGGACGACCGGGTGGCGGGGCGGGTGACCGGCGGGCCGGACAGCGCCTCCTTCCTGGAGCTGTGGCAGCAGGGCTTCGGGGGGCACCTGATCGGTCCCGCCAGGTTCGACTGGCTGGTGGTGTACACCGTGCTGCTGCTGTTCGGGCTGATCGCGGCGGGGGTGGTCCGGCAGGTGTTGGCCCGCCGCGAGGAGGAGTCCGGCCGGGCGCTGGCCCGTCGGCTGGCGTTCGCCCTCGCCCAGGTGGAGATCACCGCGACGGCCGCCGCGCACACCGAGCCGCGCCGCTTCGCCGCCGAGCTGCAGTCGGCGGCGGAGGGCCTACGGGAGATCGTCGCCCTGGCGGCGGACGCGGGCGAGCGCTCCCGCGAGGTGCTGGCGCAGGCGGCCCTGGCCACTCGGGCGGCGGTGGACACCGCCCGGTCGATGGAGGAGGCGACGGCCGCGCTGCGGGCGGGCACCGAGCGGGTCTCGCAGGCCGCGACCACGGCGGCCGACGCGACGGGCGGACTGACCCGGGGCAGCGAACTGCTGGGCGACCGGGTGGCCCAGGCGGTCACCGGCCTGGCGGCGGGCGTCGAACGCAGCGCCGAACGCACGGCCGTACGGATCGCGGAGGCGGCCGAGTCGGCCGCCGAACGGTTCGACCGCGTCCTGGCGGGCGCGGTCGAGGCCCAGGAGCAGCAGGCGGTGCTGCACGCCGAGGGGCTGGAGCAGCGCAGCCTGGCGGCGGAGCGGCTGCTGCTGTCCGCGACGGACAGCCTGACGGCCGGTACCCGCGAACTGGTCGACGCGGTCGGCGGCTTGGGCGGTGCGGTGGCGTCCCTCCCGCAGGCCCTGGGCACCGCCGCCGAGGACGGCGCCGACCGGATCGGCACCGCCTACGAACTGGCCGTCACCGCACTCGCCGCGTCGCTGCGCGGCGAGGTGGAGGAAGCCGCCGCCGTGATCGGCGACCGGGTGGCGGCACTGGACGAACTGATCCGGGTGGACGCCGACCGGCGGGCCGCGGGCCGGCAGGACGCCTCGGCCGACCGCACCGCACTGCTCGACGCGATCGGGCACGCCCGCGCGGCGGTGGACGCCCTGACCGGCCGGATCGGCTCCCTGACCGCGCACGGCGACACCCTGGGCGGACGCCTCACCGACCTGGGGGACGCACTCGCCCGACACGAACGGCACCTGCGCACCGGCGTCGCCGAACTCGGCACCCACTGCGGCGACCTGCTGACCTCGTCGGACGGCCTCCGGACGGCCCTGGCCGAGACCGGCAACCGGCTGGACCGGCTGGGACGCCTCGGTGCGGACCGGTTGCAGAAGGCGCAGCCGGGCGGCGACGGAAGCACGACACGTGACGTGTCATCAGTGGACGTGACATCAAATGCCGCAGCATCAAATGACACGTCACCTAGTGACACGACAACAAATGACACGACACCGAACCACGTGCCGGACGCCCTCCCGGCCCGCGCCACCCCGCCGCACCACGAGACGACGCGCAACAGCCGCTCCGACCGGGAGACCGAGTGAGCGGGCGTCGGCGTGGAGGCGCGGGCGGTGACTGGTTGCTGGCCGGAGCGGGCTGGCTGTTCGCGGACCTGATGGTGGTGATGGTGCTGGTCGTCCTCGGCGGCCAGCGCACCCCGCTGCCGACGGCGGCCTCGGCGCCGCCGTCGGGGGCGGCCACCCCGTCGGCCTCCCCCACCCCGTCTCCGTCCCCGCGTCCGTCGCCGACCCCGGTGGTGACGCCCGCTCCCCCGCCGGGATTGGATCCGAACAGCACCTCGGTGGTGGTGCAGGTGGACGTGGACGGGTTGCTGGCGGGTTCCGCAGGGGCCCGGAGCGCGTTCGCCGAGCGGTTGAAGTCGGAGATCGGGCCGTACGCCGGGCGGAAGGCGGCGATGGTGTTCGTCTGGGGCACGGTGCGCGACTGCGGCTCCTGCCGGACGGACCTGGACCGCAGTCAGGCGCTGGCGGCGGCGGCCGCGCCGCTGGTGCAGGCGGTCGCCCCCGCGTTCTTCCCGGCGGACGATCCGCGGCTGATCCGCCCGTACCTGGACGGCAGCGGGCAGGCCGGAACGATCCGGCTGGAGCTGTTCTTCCTCCGTACCTGAAGCCCCGAAGACCCGAAGCCCTGAACCCCGAAGCCCACGCAGCACACGCAGCACCACCGTCCCGCCGTACGGCCCGCTCCGCCCGGTCCCGTCCCCTCGCCTCCCGTACGGGGCGGGGTGGGCGGGGTGGGCCGGGTGCGGGTGTCGTGCGTCATCCAGCCAGGCCAAGGAGTCGTCTGTTGTCACGTCCGATGGATTTCTCGACGCTGAGCGGGCGTGCCCGGGCCGTCGAGGCGTTGGTGGCGGGGTTCGATCCGCCGGAGGGGGCCGAGGAGGCCGCGTTGCGGGAGCGGGTGTTGGATCTCGCGGACGAGTTGCGGGAGCGGGCCGAGGCTCCGGTGTCGATCGCGGTGGTCGGCGAGTACAGCGTCGGGAAGTCGCTGCTGGTGGGGACGTTGCTGGGGCGGCCGGACCTGCTCGCGGTGGAGGAGCGGCCGGCGACCGGGAACATCACGGTGCTGCGGCTGGTGCAGGGGCCGGCGGGGAGCCGGACGGGGGTGGATCCGCGGACGGTGGTGCACTACATGAGCACCGCGCAGCTGGCGTCCTGCGTCGAGGACATCCTGACGGAGCTGGTGGAGGGCATCGAGGCGCGCCATCCGACGCTGCGCGCGCGGCAGTTGATCGGCGGGCGCAACCCGGTGCTGGAGCAGGGGGGTTGGGCCGCGTTCGACAGCTGGTACCCGTGCCTGTGGGGGAACTCGGTGCCGGGGGTGGAGCCGGTGAACCCGGCGAAGATCGCGCCGACCCACCGGGACGCGGCGGTCGAGTTGTGCCGGATCCGGGACGCGCTGCGCCGGCAGAGCGGGCTGGTGGACTCCGGTCCGCTGGAGATCGACTCGGCCGCGGTGCGGGCGGCGCTGCTGCTGCCGCCCGTGCAGGCGACGCCGGAGGAGGCGCCCCGGTTGCAGGCGCCGCTGCGGTTCAACCGGGCCCGGGTGGCCGAGGGCGGGGACGCGCTGCGGGCGAGCTTCCCGCTGATCGAGCGGGTGGTGCAGACGGTACGCGTGTCGCCCGAGCAGTGGGACATCGGCGGGCTGCTGCACGAGCACGAGGTGCAGGTGCTGGACTTCCCGGGGATCGGCGCGGTCGGCTCGTACGGGCGGGACCGGAACCTGAGCCGCCGGGTGCTGGCCGACATGCACACCATCCTGGTCGTGCTGCACGCCCAACGACCTTACTCCCGGGAGGCGTTGTCGTTCTGGGAGATGCTGACGGACGACAACCGCTCACCGGCCGCGCTGGCCGACGCGGCGCTGGTCGCGGCCAACCTGTTCGACCTGATCGGCGTACCGGACCTGGCCGAGCCGGGATCCGGTCCGGGCACCGGGTCGAGCGTCGGACCGGACACCGCCCCGGAGGCCGCGCGGAGCGGACCCGTGCGGAACGGCGACCGGGCGGCGGCGGGCCCGTTGACCGACGCGCTGAACGGCATCCGCACCCAGGGCGGCAAGTACGTGGGGCGCCGCACCGAGCGGATCGTCGCGGTGTCGGCCGCGGCCGCGATCGCCACCGCCGGGCTGACCTACGAGGACGCCTCGCCGGAGACCCGGACCAGGCTGGCCGCGCTCGGCGCGGTGCTGGAGCTGGCGCCGCTGCCGCACTGGGGGGCGGTCGCGGCGCGGCTGGAGGCCGAGCTGCCGGGGGACGACTGGGCGGCCCGGTTGCGCCGGTACGACGAGGACGGCGGCCTGCGGGCGTTGCGGCGGCTGCTGGAGACGCACGTGCGGGAGCACGGGGTGCGGCAGAAGGCGGAGCGCGCCGAGCAGTCGCTGGAGAAGCTGGAGGCGGCGCTGCGCGAGCTGCGCCGCCGGATGTGCCGTGACCTGGCGGTGCCGAGCGCGGAGTACGGCGGGGCGGCGTCCCGGTTCGAGTCGATCCGGGTGCTGTTCCAGCGGACGGCGCTGCAGTTGCGGCAGTTGCGGGATCCGGGCGGGGAGCCGGCCGAGGGCCCGCCGCCGCCGTCGTTCGCGGAGATCGGCCGGCAGGTGCGGGCCGAGGTGTACGACTGGCAGCAGTGGACGCAGCTGATGCAGCGGGCGGCGGGCGACCCGCAGTCGCTGGTGTCGCGGAGCGTGCCGCCGGGGCGCCGGACGATCGGTCCGGGCGCGCGGAGCTCCCGGCAGCAGGACGAGTCGCTGTCGCCGGACTTCACCACCGTCTACGAGGCGGCGTTCCAGGCGGCCGTCGAGGACGCGACGGGCCGCTGCCTGGGCGCGGTGCAGGAGTGGCTGGACGAGTGGGCCGAGTACTGGCAGGGCCAGTGCGGGCGGCTGCTGCGCTGGCTGCGCGACGAGGAGGACGAGTCGGCGCTGCTGCTGCCCGAGGTGTACCGGCGCCGCCGGCACGACGAGACGCTGCTGGAGTACGTCGAGTTCGCGCTGGACGTGGACCAGGTGGCGCAGGAGCTGAAGGAGGCGGCGCGGGAGGAGGCGTCCCGGCGGGCCGTCGACTGGTCGGGGGCGTTCCCGGCGCAGTCGCGGCACGCGCTGCCCTGGCACCACGCGATGGCGGTGCCGAACGAGTCCGTGGACCGGCGCCGGCGGCACCCGCTGGCGGTGGCCCAGCTGCGGGCGGCGATGGCGGAGGCGGCGGCCTCCCGGGTCGGCGACGAGCTGGACCGGTTGATGGACTTCGTGCTGGCCCAGCTGACCCAGGTGTTCGCCGACGCGTCGATGGCCCTGCTCGGCCCGGCCGACTTCCGCGTCCCGGCCGGGGCCCCGGACGCCGCCGAGGAACGCCCGCTGCCCCCGCAGGTGCGGGACATCGACGCGCTGCTGCGCGAGTGGGGCGGCGGCGGACCGGCCGCACCGGGCGACCGCCACGACGACACCGGCACCGGCACCGGCACCGGCCACGCCCGCAGCGACGGCAGCGACGGCAGCGACGGCCACGGCAGCAGCGACCACGAGGACGAGGACGAGGACCAGCAATGAGCACCGCACTGACCATCGCGTTCGCCGCCCCGGACACCTCGGCCCCCCGGGCCGTCCCGACCGGCTCGTCGGGCCCGCCCGCCTCGATGCCCGGGGCGGCTTCGCCCGCCTACGGTGCGACCGTCGTCGCGGACGGCCCCCGGCAGTTCTCGCTGACGCCGTCGGCCGCCGGCTACCTGCTGCCCGACGTGTTCCTCGAACCGGCGGGCTACCAGGGCAACTTGACGGCACACCTGCCCGCCCTGCTGGAGGCGGTCGACGACGAGGACGCGCCGTCCTCGGCCGCGCTCGGCGAGGCGCTGCGCGCGGTGTGGGCGCCGCCGGAGGCGGCCCGGCTGACGGTGACCGGCCGCCGGGTGCTGGTCTCGGGAGCGGTGCTGCCGCTGGAGGTGGTGCACCCGGAGGGGACGGACGCGGCGCCGGACGCCGAGCCGCTGGTGCTGTCGGTGACCTGGACGATCCGCTACACGGGCACGTCGGCGCCGGGGACGGCGCACGAGGCGGTGCTGCTGACCTTCCTGCCGCCGGGCGCGAGCCGTGCCGCCGTCCCGGAGGCGGAGCCGGCCCTGCTGGTGCTGCGCGACGCCCGGACCCGCGGGCACCGGGCGCGCGGCGACCACGGCCGGGTGGTGGCGGTGGACTTCGGCACCACCGCGTCCACGGCCACCGTGGTGGACGTCTCGGAGACCTCGGACCGCCCGGTGGACGCCAACCAGCAGCGCACCCTGGCCAGGGAGTTGAAGGAGCTGACCGCGCCGCCGCCGGACTCCCCGGACTCCTGGCGGCGGGCGCTGCAGGAGCTGCGCGCCGAACACCTGCGGATCGACCAGCAGCAGTACCGGACGATCACCGGTGCGGACGCGCTGGGCCGGCTCGACGAGCTGGACATCGCCACCGCCGTCCTGCTGCGGATCGAGGCGGTCCGCGGCAGCGCCGTCGCCGACGAGCAGCTGCGCTCCTGGCTGGCCGACCGGCTGCACCGGCTGGTGCGGGCGACGGTCTCCACCCCGCCGCTGGACTTCCACTCGCTGACGCCGGTGCCGTACCCGGACGGGCACGGCGGGACGACCTTCGCCCCGGCGACGGCCGTGCGCCGCGCCGCCGAGCCGCTGGAGCGGCCGGGGGTGTCCGCGTACGGGGACACCGGGTGGGAGATGTGCGCGGAGGACGCGGGCGGGGTGACCGGCCTGAAGCGGATGTTCTTCGAGCGGCAGACCTCGTACGCGGGCGAGGGCCTGCCGGCGCCGGTGCACCTGACGCAGCACCTGCTGCGGCTGATGATCGAAGGAGCCGAGCGGCACGTCCACGACGGAGAGGACGCCGAGACGCCCCGGATGGGCACCGCGCTGCTGACCTACCCGACCTCGGCGCTGCCGCCGGACCGGGACAAGCTGCGCCGGCTGGTGCAGGAGGGCCTGTCCATCGACACCGTCGAGCTGCGGGTGGACGAGGGGCTGGCGGCCGGGCTGTACTTCCTGATGCGGGACCTGTCGGCCAACCAGCAGCAGGGCCTGGAGGCGATCCGGGCGGCGTCCCGGCCGGTGCCGGGCCGAACCGACCAGTGGCAGCGGATCATGCTGGTGGTCGACATCGGCGGCGGAACCAGCGACATCGCGCTGCTGGAGCTGACGCTGACCGACGACACCCCGGCGCCCGACCCGGCCCGGGCGTCCGTGGTGGGGCGGCACTACAAGCTGAGCCCGCGGATCCTGGGCACCATCGGCCACGGGCAGTTGGGCGGCGACCTGCTGACCCTGCACGTCCTGTACTGGGTGAAGGCCCGGCTGGCCGACGTCCTCGGCCCGCACGCCACCGGCCGGAACACCCCCGGGAGCAGCGGCAGCGGAAGCACCGGCAGTGGCACAGGTACCGGC
Source organism: Kitasatospora sp. NPDC015121 (assembly GCF_055562955.1). Classification (NCBI taxonomy): domain Bacteria; kingdom Bacillati; phylum Actinomycetota; class Actinomycetes; order Kitasatosporales; family Streptomycetaceae; genus Kitasatospora; species Kitasatospora sp. NPDC015121. The sequence goes on along the minus strand of NZ_JBVHEH010000020.1, from coordinate 70,895 downwards.
ACCGGCACCGGCACCGGCACCGGCACCGGCACCAAGTCGCTGTCCGCGCAGGTCGCCGAGCAGACCGGTGAGCACCGCAAGCACCTGGTCTCCCCCGAGCTGCGGGCCGAGCTGCGCCGGGTGCTGCCCACCGACTGGCGCGACCTGCCGCCGGAGGAGGCCGCCGAGCGGGCGGTGCGCAAGGAGCGCTTCGACCGGTTGTGGCGGATCGCCGAGCAGGCCAAGCGGGTGCTGGGGCAGGAGGAGGAGTCGTTCCGGATCGACCTCGCCGACATCATCGAGCTCACCGAGGGTGGCGGCGTCCAGCTCCAACAGCCCACCTCGGCGGTGGAGTTGCCGCTCGCCGAGTTCCGGCTGCTGGTGCAGCCGGTGCTCGACCAGGCCGCCACCATGGCCGCCTCGCTGGTGGCCGACGCCTTCGCCCGGATCGCCGCCGCCGACGGGCGGGCCGATCCGGTGCTCGACCAGGTGGTGCTGTCCGGCCGGACCAGCGCGATGAAGGGCGTCCGCCGGGCGCTGGAGAGCCGGCTGGCGGCCCGGCTGCTCACCACCCAGGGCGCGGGCGCGCGCCGCACCTCGGTCTGGAACGCGTCCCGGATCCACACCGAGACCGGCTACCTGGCCAAGCAGGCCACCTCGATCGGCGCGGCCTGGCTGCACACCATCCGGGCGTTCCAGGGCACCGTGCAGGGCATCCAGGACGAGGACCCGCTGAACGCCGAGGCCCAGGCCTCCGAGCTGTCGGTCGAGACCAAGGGCCTGTTCGCCTGCCTGCCCTGCGACTTCGACCGGCTCGGCCAGGAGGGCGAGTCGTACAGCCTGTTCCGCTCCGGCACCCCGTACGAGGAGCTGACCCCGGACGGGCGGCTCGGCCTGCGGTCGAAGTGGCTGCGGGTGGTGCGCTGGATCGTGGTGCAGCGGCCGCGGGCGGGCAGCAAGGCGATCCAGTGGGGGCAGATCCACATCGAGCGGATCCCCGACTACAAGCGGCACGCCACCCCGTCGGTGTGGGACTTCGAGGGGAGCCCGGAGATCCGGTACCAGGCTGAGGTCGACAACCGGCTACGGCTGTTCGTGCTGTTCTGCCACGGCGACCCGCACTACCACGTGGCCTCCGGGGAGGCGGGCGGCGAGGGCGGGCTCGCCCTGGACGGGGCGGCGGGCGGCGCGCTCTCCTTCGACCATCGGCTGGGACGGCTGGCCGTCCCCGGCGCGCTCTGCGTCTCCCCGACCCGCCCGGACGGCGAGCCCGGCCCGCTCACCGAGGTCTTCCCCGCCCACCCGGAGGGCCACGCCCCGCGCGAGTACCTCGACCTTCTGTTCCACACCTCCGTCCGCCCCGACCCGCAGATCCCGCCCGTCCCCGGCCGGATCGCCCGCCTGCCCCGCCCGGCCGGCACCGAGGACCACCTCGACGTCCACCTCCGTCCCGCCCGGGGCGAGCCGGTCCGGCTCGGCCGGGTCCCCGTCCCGCCCGCGAACCCGGAGTCCGCCGACGGCGACCTGCGCTTCACCCTGGACGCCCACGGCTGGCTCCGGGTCCACCGCGGCCACGTGCCGTACGCCGACGCCGAGGCGTTCGCCCACATCGAGCAGCGGCCCGGATGGGTCCACCGGATCGAACTCGAGCCCGGGCGACGCGACTTCAACAGTTACTGGGACCCCACCAGCGGGAGGCACTGAATGGACGACGACCACCGCGGCACGACCACCGCACCTGCGGCCGACGGCGACCGGCTGTACGAACTGCTGCACCGGAGCGCCGACTTGGCCCACGACCTGCTCGCCCTCCCCTCCCCCACCCGGACGGTCTTCCTGGCCGAGCTGTACGCCCTGCTGCGCCGCCTGGACGCGCACGCTCTCGCCGCCGTCGACCCGGCCGCGCCGCCCCCGGCGGACCGGGACGCCGACGAGGCCGAGCAGTTGCTCTTCCTGCTCGACACCCAGCTCTACCAGGTGCTCCGCCTCGCGGGCCGAACCCAGCCGGACCCGATCGTGGAGCCGGGAGTCGACGCCGCCACCATGACCGGCACCGATGCCGAGGTCGAAGCCGAGGCCGATGCCGACGCGGCCGAACCGGTCACCGCCGTCGACGAGGCCGTGACCGCGATCGAGCCTCCTCCGGCGGACACTGACGGTCCGTCAGACGACCCCGAGTCGACCGACACCCCTCCCCCGCCGGGCGACGACGAGGGGGACCGGGAGCAGTTCGCCGCCGAACTGGTGGAGTTGGCGTCCACCCCGCCCTGGCAGGAGCGGGTCGCGGGGTCGGACCCGGCGACGCTCTGGCGGGTCCTGCACCTGTCGCTGCTGAAGCTGCCGGCCGAACAGGCGCACGCCGGACGGCTGCGACTGGCGGAGGCGGCACGGCGACTCGACCCGGCGGGCTTCGACGGGCCGTACGACCCGGATGTGCTGGTCCCGGCCCTGCCGAGCGTGTGCGGGACGGCGCTGGTGGTACCGCTCGACCTGGCCCCCGACGGGGAGCCGTCCGAAGCCGAACGGGCGGACGTGGCAGCGGTGTTCGCGGCGGTCCCGGCCGCGCGGGCCGACCGGGCGGGGCTGCTGCCCTGGGTGGCGCGGATCGCCCAGGCCCACCGGCTGTGGGCGTGGGACACCACGCTCGGCGGGTACAGCGAACGCGGCGGGTCGTGGTCCCGGAACCCGGCACTGCCCCCGGCGTGGAACGAGAAGCTGAAGAGCCTGGCCCTCCCGGTCTCCCGGAGCGGGCAGGCCGATCCGTCCGCCGGGGACGGCCTACGCCGGGTGCTGGGGGACCCGGAGAGCGCCGACCTGTTCCTCCGACTGGCCCGGAAACTCGACGGGACGCTGGGCCGGATGTGCCACAAGGTACCTGCTCAGCAGGGAAGTTGGTGGTGGCAGTGGCGCTCTCGGGTCGCGGACCTGCTGACCGTGCCGGCCGCCGCCCTGGACCTGCGGCCGGCCCTTCCCACGGAGGTCGCGGGCTGGGGGGACGAACTGCGGGACGCGCACAGCGCCGACAACGTGGTGCCGGTCCACGACAGCCGGCTGGCGGTGCTGTGGGTCCTGACCACGCCGGTCCTGCCCACCCCGACTCTGGCCGCCCCGGCCCTGCCCGCCCCGGCCCGGGCCGGTGCCGAGTCCGTCGGCCGCGGCAGGCTCCTGCTCGGCCGCGCCCGGACCACCGGATGACCGGCCCGGTCGACCCGCTGACGGCACGGGTCGCCGCCCTGCTGGCGGCGCTGCCGCTGGGGCGCTCCTGCGGCCTGGACCCCGAACTGGCGAGGGACGCGGAGCTGTTGGCGGCAGGTGGCGCACCGCGGCTGCGGATCGCGGTGGCGGGCCCGGCGGCCGGGCCGGTCCGGGAGTGGCTGGCCACCGCACTGACCGCCGAAGCCGCCCACAACTCCAGCCCCGGCCCCGACCCCGGCCCCAACCCCGCACCAGGCGCGCACGACGTCCCCGAGCCCCCGGACTGCGCGGCGGCGCCGTCCGGCTGTCACCTGCTGCTGTTCGCGGTCGCGGACCACGAGGGCCCGCCGAGCGAGGCGGAGCGGCGGCTGGCCGCGCCGGTGACGGCCGTCCTGGGCGGGGCGGGGGCACCGGGCGCGGCGCTGGTGGTGGTGGCGGCGGACGACTGGCGCGGGGTCGGCCTGGCGGCGGTGGCGGGCTGGCACCGCCGCTGGCGGCGGGAGTGGTGGGGCCCGGCGACGGCCGGCCTGCCGGTGCACGCCGTGGTGCCGGGCTGGTGGGACGGGGAGCGGGCGCACTCGGGGCTGCCGGAACTGCTGGCGCAGGTGGTCCGGCCGGCCGTCACGGGTGCCCGGGGCGTGGTGACGGCGCTGACCCTGGCGCGGCTGGCCTCGGCGCTGCGCGAGGTCCGGCTGGAGGGCCGGGCGCAGGCGGCGGTGCTCGGCTGGACGCTGGACGCCCGCGGCCTGCCCCGCCCGGTCCTCGCCCGCGACCGCCCGCCGGACCTGGCCGACCCGGCCGCGCACTGGCACCGCCTGGACGTGTTCGCCGCGCCCCCGGCCGCCCGCCGGGCGTCCCGGCGCGTGCGCCCGGCTCCCCGTCCGGACCCCGATTCCCTTCCGCACGTTACCGATTCCCCCCGCCGCGGCGCTTCCGGTCGCGGCCCCCGAGAGGAGAGACCGTGACCGTCCTGCTGCTCGTGCTCCTGGCGCTCAGCGTCGCGGCCAACGCCTGGCAGGCCGTCCACCGCACCCGTACGGTCGCGCAGCACCGTGCCACCGGTGAGGCGCAGCAGAACCTGATCGCCCGGATGCGGCACGACTTCGTCCTGGCGGATCGTGAACGGGCCGATCTGCGGGCCCAGTTGAACGCGCAGCTGTCGGCGGGCCGGTCGGCCGACGCGCAGACGGCGGCGCAGCACAGCAGTCTGTCCGGGCTGGTCGAGCAGTTGCGGGCGGAGCGGGACGCGGAGGCGTTCGGGCGCGCCCGGGCGGAGGAGGGGGTGCGGACGCTGGACGCGGAGCTGGACCAGGCCCGGGCCGGGCGCTCCCGGGCCGAGCGGGACGCGCTGGCGCTGCGGGCCGAGTTGGACGACCTGGTGGCCACCAAGTCCGTTCCACTGGAGCTGCCTTCGCCTGCGGTGCCGCGCGAACTGCCGTTGGGGCGGGACGCGGTGGCGGACAGCCTGGTCGACGGTGCGGACCTGGGGCCGCTGGTGGTGCGGGCGGCGTCGGTGCGCGGCGAGGCCAACCGCCGGGGCAAGGAGCACCGGCGGGACGCGGTGCTGCTGAGTCGGATCGACGGTTTCGGTTCGCCGGTGCTGCTGGGTTCGGTGGCCTCGGGCGTGCCGGGCGAGCCGCTGAGCCAGACCGCGGCCTCGGCGGCGGGGCGCGCGCTGGCGCAGCAACTCGCGGACTACGCGCCGAGGTTGCAGGGCAAGCTGTTCGCGGCCGGGCACGACCCGGAGGTGGCGGGCATGCTGAGCGTCGCGCTGGGCGGCACGGCGCACACGGTGCGGCTGATCGCGGACGGTGCGACGGCGTCGCTCGGCGGCCGGGACGCGCAGCGCGACCGGGCGGCGGCGACCTCGCTGTTCGCGGTGCTGTCGGAGGTCGACGACCTGGAGCGGGACGGCGGGGTGCGGCGGCACGTCGCGTTCGGCGTGGGCGACGGGGTGGTGATGCGGCTGCGCGACGAGGGCGCGGGGCCGCGCTGGGTGCCGGTGTTCGAGGCGGACGCGGCGGCGCGGTCGCGCCGGCTGCCGGCCTCGCCGACGGCGGTGACCTGGACGCGGTTCCAGACCGTGCCGGGTGACGTGTTGGTGGTCGCGGGGCGGGCGATGGCGGACCTGCTGGCGCACCCGGACACCGGCGGCTGGTTCGCCGACCGCTGGACGGGCCGCCAGCCGGACCTGACCGCGTTCCTGGCGGACGTCAACCTGGCGGCCCGGACGGACACCGGCGGTGACCGCAGCCTGGTCGCGGTCTGGGACTTCGGGCAGGCCCGCCTCGCCGAGCGGGCCGCCCCGGCGGCCGACCGGTGACCGAGGTGCCCGCGGTGCCCGGAGCGCCCGGGGCGCCCGCTACTCCTCGATCCGCACCAGTGCGAGGGTGACGTTGTCCGGGCCGCCGGCCCGGATCGCGGCCCGCCACAGGTCGACGAGGGCGCGCTGGTCATCGCCCTGCGCGTCGCCGTCGGCCTCGGCGTCGGCCTCGGTGAGCAGGGCGGCGAGCTCCTCGGGGGCGACCGGGTCGGTGAGGCCGTCGGTGCACAGCAGGTAGCGGGCGCCGGGTCCGGCGGGCAGCCGGGTGAGGTGCGGCCGGAAGTCCTCGGGGGAGGTGGCGCCGCCGACGGTCCGGGTGACCAGGTGGCTGGTGCGCCGGCCGGGGGCGGGCGGCGGGCTGTCGTCGGTGCTGAGCAGGCGCAGCCCGACGCCCTCGCCGAGGTCCGGGGTGATCTCGTAGACCTGGCTGTCGCCGACGTTGAACACGGTGACGTGGCCGTCGCCGAACACCGCCCCGGCGACGGTGGTCGCCATCCCGGCCAGGGCGGGGTCGGCTTCGGCGGCCTCCCGCAGGGCGGCGTGGCAGGCGTGCAGTTCGTCGGTGACGTCCTGTTCGCCGCGCAGGTGCGGCCCGGCGGCGGCGAGGTGGCGGACGGTCAGCGCGGAGGCGACGTCCCCGGCCGGGTGCCCGCCGAGCCCGTCCGCGACGGCGACCACCACCGGGGTCTCCCCGTACGGGAAGACCAGGCTCTGCGGGCTGTCGGTCGAGGTGGCGCAGAGCGTCCACGGTCCGAGGACCAGGCTGTCCTCGTTGTGGTCCCGGACCACTCCGTCATGGCTGAGCGCGCTGACGACGACGTACGGCAACTCCACTGCCCCTTCACCGAGCCCCCGACGGAACTGTCGCCGCCATTGTGCCCATCCCGTTCCCCGGGCGTGTCGCGGGGGCCCCCGCCGCCGGGGGGCGGGGGCCCCCCCGGGGGGGGGGGGCGCGCCGGTAAGGGGGCGTTGGCGGGGCGCCCGCCGGCGGGTGGGGGGCCCTGGGCCGGGGGGC
>NZ_JBVHEH010000020.1:0-64373 GCF_055562955.1 Kitasatospora sp. NPDC015121 | reverse complement strand
CACGGGCCGCCGCTTGGGGCCCCCCCCGGGCCCGGGGGGGGGGGGGGGGGCCCCGGGGGGGGGGGGGCGGGGGCCCCCGCGGGGTGGTGCGTCAGCGCTTGAAGGCGTCCTTGGCCTTCTCGCCGGCCTGCTTGAGGTCGCCCTTGGCCTGGTCGGCCTTGCCCTCGGCTTCCAGCCGTTCGTTGCCGACCGCCTTGCCCGCGGCCTCCTTCGCCGCGCCCTTGGCCTTCTCGCCGGCGTTCTGGATCTTGTCGCCCGTGCTCATGGTGGCCTCCCGACCGTCGGTTCCGACACTGTCGCCGTGCCGTATGCCCCGGTTCGCCGGAAAGATGCCTCTCCGTCCGGAACACCCCGCCACCGCACCGCCACCGCACCGCCGCCGCACCGTCGCGCGCTACAGCGGGAAGGTGACCCGGATCCGCTTGCCGCCGACGGGCAGCGCCTCGACGTGGCAGCTGTCGGAGAGGGCCTGGACGATGGCCCAGCCCCGGCCGCCGGCGGTGGCGGGGTCCCGGTCGTGCAGGGGCTGGGCGACCGGGTGGCGGTCGTCGGCGTCCTCGACCTCGACGACCAGCCTGGTCCCGCCGGGGGCGAGGCGGGCGACGAAGCCGGTCAGGCCGCCGCCGTGGCGCACGGCGTTGGCCACGAGCTCGGTCACCGCGAGGTGCGCGTCGGCCAGCACCCGGCCGCCGGGGTGCCCGGCGGCCTCCAGCAGCCGGGTGAGGGCGGCGCGGGCCTGCCCGGCCGTCCGCACGGCCGGTGCCGGCTGCCCTCCGGGGACGGCGACCTCCGGGGACGGCGGTCGGGCGTCGTGGTGGGACATGAACGACCTCGAATCGTCTACGGCACCGGGTGTGCCGGCTCGCGAGGCCGGACGTGCGGCGGGGACCGGTGGGCTTGTGCCCCGACGGGGGCGGATGATGCGGCCGGGACGGCACGCGGTCGGACGGGGTGCGGCCGGGGCCCGGCGGGGGCGGATCGGGTGGGGGCGGGGCGCGCTCAGACCGGGCCGGGGCCGGGGGCGGGCGGGGCCTGGGCGGCGGCCGCGCGGGCCTGCGGGAGGGTGTCGACGACGGTGAAGTAGTCGTCGGTGGCGGTGATCTCCAGCAGGCGCTGGAGCGCGGGCCCGAGCGGTCCGAGCAGGACCAGGGTGCTGCCGGACTCCTCCGCGCGCTGCTGCGCCAGCACCAGGGTCCGCAGGGCGGAGGAGTCGGCGAAGCTGACCGCCGAGACGTCGAGGACGAGGAGGCCGGTGCTGCGGGCGGCGGCGGCCTCCACCTCGGCGGCGAGTTCGCGCTCGTTGTCGTGGTCGAGGTCTCCGCGCAGGTGCAGCACCGTCGGCTCGGGCGTCCCCGGGGTGTGGTCGGTCATAGCGGCCATCGTAGGGCGCCCGGCGCGACTCCCGTCGGGCGCACGCGCCTTGGCGGCCGCCCGGGGCAGTTGCCCGGGGCGGTTGCCCGGGCGTCGAGCGGGCAGCCGCAGGCGCCGGGCGCGCACCCGGCACAATGGGCGACGGCACCGCGGCGGGCGGCGTCGGGTCGGAGGGAGGAACCCGGTGACGCGGGAGCGGTCTCGGGAGGTGTTCGGCGCCGATCCGGTGGTGGGCGCCGACCTGGCGCGGGTGGACTGGGCGGCCACGCCGCTGGGCGACCCGGCCCACTGGCCGCAGAGCCTGCGTTCGGCGGTGGACACCGTGCTGTCCTCGCGGTTCTCGATGTGGATGGCGTGGGGCCCCGAGCTGACGTTCCTCTGCAACGGCGCGTACCGGCGCGACACGCTGGGCGGCAAGTACCCGTGGGCGCTGGGCCGGCCGTTCCGGGAGGTGTGGGCGGAGGTCTGGGCGGACGCCCGGCCGCGGATCGAGCACGTCCTGACCGAGGGCGAGGCGACCTGGGACGAGGCGCTGCTGCTGTACCTGGAGCGGTCCGGCTACCGCGAGGAGACCTACCACACGTTCTCCTACAGCCCGTTGCGCGACGAGGCGGACGAGGTGGCGGGCGTGCTGTGCGTGGTCAGCGAGGACACCCAGCGGGTGGTCGCGGAGCGCCGGATGGCGACGCTGCGCGACCTGGGCTCCGACCCGGGGGCGGTGCGCACCGAGGACGAGTTCCTGGCGTTCGGCGCCGACCAGCTCGCCCGCAACCCGCACGACCTGCCCTTCACCCTGACGTACCTGTTCGACGGGCGGGGCGGCGCCCGGCTGGCCGCCTCCTCCGGCGTGCCGGACGGGCACCCGGCCGCGCCCGCGCGGATCGGGCCCGGCGAGGAGGGGCCGTGGCCGGTCGCGGTGGTCCGCGGCGGGGCGTCCGCGTCCCTGCCGCTGCCGGCCGGGGGCCCGTTCGCCGACCTGCCGCGCGGGGCCTGGGAGGTGCCGCCCCGGCAGGCCCGGGTGGTGCCGCTGAACGGTCCGGACGGCGGCGGGCCGAGCGGTTTCCTGGTCGTCGGCCTCAACCCGCACCGTCCGCCGGACGACGGCTGCCTCGGCTTCGTCGACCTGGTCGCGGACCGGCTGGCGGCGGGGGTCGCCAGCGCCCGCGGGCACGAGGCGCAGCGGCGGCGGGCGGAGCAGTTGGCCGAGCTGGACCGGGCGAAGACCGCGTTCTTCTCGAACGTCAGCCACGAGCTGCGCACCCCGCTGACGCTGATCGCCGGCCCGGCCGAGGACCTGCGGCGGCGGCTCGCGGACGCCGACCCGGACGTCCGCGAGGACGTGGAGACCGTCCACCGCAACGCGCTGCGGCTGGGCCGGCTGGTCGACACCCTGCTGGACTTCTCCCGGATCGAGGCGGGCCGGATGCGGGCCCGGCCGCGGCCGGTGGACCTGGCGGGGGTCACCGCCGAGCTGGCGGCGGTGTTCCGCCCGGCGCTCCGGCGGGCCGGGCTGGCCCTGGAGGTCGACTGCCCGCCGCTGAGCGCGCCGGTGGCGGTGGACCCGGGGCTGTGGGAGAAGGTGGTGTTCAACCTGCTGGGCAACGCCCTGAAGTTCACCTTCGAGGGGACGGTCCGGGTCCGGGTGCGCGAGCGGGACGGGCGGGCCCTGGTCAGTGTCGAGGACACCGGCGTCGGGGTCCCCGCCGCGGAGCTGCCGCGGCTGTTCGACCGCTTCCACCGGGTCGAGGACGTCCGGGCGCGCTCGCACGAGGGCAGCGGCATCGGCCTGGCCCTGGCCAAGGAGCTCGTCGACCTGCACGGCGGGACGATCAGCGCCGCCTCCGTCGAGGGGCGCGGCACCACCTTCACGGTCGACCTGCCCCTCGCGGTGGGCCACTCCCCCGTCCCGGCCGACCGTCCGGCCGTCGAGGCGGAGGCGTTCGTCCAGGAGGCCCTGCGCTGGGACGCCCACCCGGACGGGACCGCCGGAGCCACCGGAACCGCTGAAGCCGCCGGAGCCGCCGGAGCCGCCGGGACAGCCGGGACCGACGAGGAGTCCGGCGCGGGAGCGCACGTCCTGGTCGTCGACGACAACGCCGACATGCGCGACTACCTGGCCCGGATCCTGCGCGGGGCGGGCCACCGGGTCACCGCGGTCGGCGACGGCGACCGGGCGCTCGCCGCCCTCCGCGCCGCGCCGCCCGGGTCGGCGCCCGAGCTGGTGATCAGCGACGTGATGATGCCCGGCACGGACGGCCTGCAGCTGGTCGCGGCGCTGCGCGCCGATCCGCGCACGGCCGCCCTGCCGGTGCTGCTGCTGTCCGCGCGGGCCGGCCGGGACGACGCCGTCGACGGTTTCGAGTCGGGGGCCGACGACTACCTGGTGAAGCCGTTCGCCACCGCCGACCTGCTGGTCCGGGTGCGTTCGGCGCTGCGGCTGGCGCGGCTGCGCGAGCGGCACTCGCGCTGGCACGAGGCGCTGGTGGAGTCGCTGCAGGACGCCTTCTTCGTCTGCGACGAGGACGGCGCCGTGGTCCGGGTCAACGCGGCGTTCGGCGAGGTGCTGGGCTACGGCCCCGAGGGGGTGCCCTACCCGGCGCCGCACCCGTGGTGGCCGGACCCGGCGACCGACCCGGAGGGTCACCGGCGGGCGGCCGGGGCGCTGGCCGCCTCGCAGGCGGAGGACCGGGGCAGCGCCACCGTCCCGGCCGTGCACCGGGACGGCCGGCGGGTGTGGGCGCACGCCACCTTCAACCGGGTGACGGACCCGGCGAGCGGGCGCACCGTCACGGTGGGCACCTTCCGGGACGTCACGGCCGAGTACTACGCCGTCCAGCGGGAGAGCGCCCTGGCGGCGCTGACCGACCGCCTGGCCGGGGCGGCCGGGGCCGAGGAGGCGCTGGCCGGGGCGCTGGTGGAGCTGCGCGGGCTGTGGCGGGCCCGCCGGGTGCTGGCGGTGCGCTTCGACCGCGGCGGCGGCCGGCCCCGGCTGACGGCCGCCGGGCCCGGCCCGGACTGGGCGGGGCTGCCGGCGGAGCAGCGGGCGGCGCTGGCCGCGCTGGCCGACGCGCCCGCCCTCACGCCCGTCCCGGGACCGTCGTGGACGGGCCTCCGGCTGGAGCACCCCGACGGGCCGCTGGCCCTGGCGGTCGAGCTGGGCGGGCACCGGCCCTTCACCCGGGAGGACGAGCTGCTGCTGGCGCTGCTGGGCGGCCGGCTCGCCCAGGGGCTGGGCCGGGCGCACCGGATCGACCAGCAGCGCGAGACGGCGATCGCCCTGCAGCACGCCATCCTGGGGCCGGCCCGGCTGCCGGAGGGCTTCGCGGCCCGGTACGAGCCGGCCACCCCGCCGCTGGAGGTCGGCGGCGACTGGTACGACACCGTGCCGCTGCCGGACGGCCGGATCGGCGTCATCGTGGGCGACTGCGTCGGGCGCGGGCTGGCCGCGGCGGGGGTGATGGGGCAGTTGCGCAGCGCCTGCCGGGCCCTGCTGCTGCAGGACCACAGTCCGGCCCGGACGCTGGCGGCGCTGGACGCGTTCGCGGCGGCCCTGCCCGGGGCGGTGTGCAGCACGGTGTTCTGCGGCGTCCTCGACCCGGCCTCCGGTGAGCTGCGCTACTCCAGCGCCGGGCACCCGCCCGGGGTGCTGGTCCTGGCGGGCGGCGGCACCGAGCTGCTGGAGGAGGGCCGGGCCCTGCCGCTGGCGGTGCGGCCGGGGCGGCCGCGCCCGGAGGCGGCGGCGTTCCTGCCGGGCGGCTCGACGCTGCTGCTGTACACGGACGGGCTGGTGGAGCGGCGGCGCGAGAACCTGGCCGAGGGCATCGCGCGGGCCGGGCGGGCGGTCGTGTCGGGTGCGGGCCTGCCGACGGCCGAGCTGCCGGGTCACGTGACGGCCCGGCTGGCCCCCGCCGACGGCTACGAGGACGACGTCGCCGTGCTGCTGTACCGGCGGCCCGCCGCCCCGGACCCGGCCTGACCACCGCCCCGGCCCCGGCCCGATCGCCGCCCGGTCTCGGTCCGACCACCGCCTCCGGCGGGCCGCACCCCCGCCCCCACCTGGGGTTTTGCCCCCGTTCGCGAGGGCTGGGGTAGCCTCGCCCGGGGCCCGGTAGGACCGCCGTACGGGTGGTTCCCGGTGACCTGTGCGCTTGTTCGGTTGCCCGGCCGCACGGCGGGGCGTGGCAGGAGGCGGAGCTTTCGATGGCTGGCTCGACGACGTCGCGGGACGCGCGGCAGGGAGCGGTGGCCGACCGGTCGACGATCGGTGAGGCCGAGCTCCGTTCGCTGTTGGCGGGGCTGACGGCGGTGCGCGACGGGAATTTCAGCACCAAGCTGGCCGGGAACTCGGACGGTCTGCTGGGTGAGATCGCGACCGTGTTCAACGGCATGGTGGACCAGTTGTCGCGGTTCACCTCCGAGGTGACCCGGGTGGCCCGCGAGGTGGGCACCGAGGGCCAGCTCGGCGGTCAGGCCGTGGTGCCGGGGGTCTCCGGCACCTGGGAGGACCTGACCGACTCGGTCAACGCGATGGCGGGCAACCTGACCACCCAGGTCCGCGACATCGCGCAGGTCGCCACCGCGGTCGCCAAGGGCGACCTGTCGCAGAAGATCACCGTGGACGCCCGGGGCGAGATCCTGGAGCTGAAGAACACCGTCAACACGATGGTCGACCAGCTCTCCGCGTTCGCCGGCGAGGTCACCCGCGTGGCCCGCGAGGTCGGCACCGAGGGCATCCTCGGCGGCCAGGCGGACGTGAAGGGCGTCTCCGGGACGTGGCGCGACCTGACCGACTCGGTGAACTCGATGGCGGGCAACCTGACCGGCCAGGTCCGGGCGATCGCGCAGGTCGCCACCGCGGTGGCCGAGGGCGACCTGTCGCAGAAGATCACCGTGACGGCGCGCGGCGAGATCCTGGAGCTGAAGGACACCATCAACACGATGGTCGACCAGCTGAGTTCGTTCGCCGGCGAGGTCACCCGGGTGGCCCGCGAGGTCGGCACCGAGGGCCGGCTGGGCGGCCAGGCGGACGTCCGCGACGTCTCCGGCACCTGGCGCGACCTGACCGAGTCGGTGAACGTGATGGCCGACAACCTGACCGCGCAGGTCCGGGCGATCGCGCAGGTCACCACGGCGGTCGCCAAGGGCGACCTGACGCAGAAGATCCGGGTGGACGCCCGGGGCGAGATCCTGGAGCTGAAGGAGACCATCAACACGATGGTCGACCAGCTCTCCGCGTTCGCCGACGAGGTCACCCGCGTGGCCCGCGAGGTCGGCACGGCCGGCAACCTGGGCGGGCAGGCCACCGTCCGGGGCGTCTCCGGCACCTGGAAGGACCTGACCGACAACGTCAACGTGATGGCGTCCAACCTGACCGGCCAGGTCCGGTCGATCGCCCAGGTCGCCACCGCGGTGGCGCGCGGCGACCTCAGCCAGAAGATCACCGTCGAGGCGGAGGGCGAGGTCGCCGCGCTGGCCGGGGTGATCAACACGATGGTGGACACCCTGTCGGCCTTCGCCGACGAGGTGACCCGCGTGGCCCGCGAGGTCGGCACCGAGGGCATCCTCGGCGGCCAGGCCCGGGTGCCGAACGTCGCGGGCACCTGGAAGGACCTCACCGACAACGTCAACTTCATGGCGCACAACCTGACCTCGCAGGTCCGCAACATCGCGCAGGTCACCACCGCGGTCGCCAACGGCGACCTGACCCGCAAGATCGACGTCGACGCGCGCGGCGAGATCCTGGAGCTCAAGACCACCATCAACACCATGGTGGACCAGCTGAGTTCCTTCGCCGCCGAGGTCACCCGCGTCGCCCGCGAGGTCGGCAGCGAGGGCCGGCTCGGCGGCCAGGCCGAGGTGGAGGGCGTCTCCGGCACCTGGAAGCGCCTGACCGAGAACGTCAACGAGCTCGCCGGGAACCTCACCCGGCAGGTCCGCGCGATCGCCGAGGTGGCCAGCGCGGTCGCGGCGGGCGACCTGACCCGCTCGGTCACCGTCGACGCGTCCGGCGAGGTCGCCGACCTCAAGGACAACGTCAACGCGATGGTCGGCTCGCTGCGCGAGACCACCCGCGCCAACGAGGAGCAGGACTGGCTGAAGACCAACCTGGCCCGCTTCTCCGGCCTGCTCCAGGGCCGGCGTGACCTGGCCGTGGTCGCCGAGGCCGTGATGGACGAGCTGACCCCGCTGGTCGGCGCGCAGGTCGGCGCGTTCTACCTGGCCGAGGAGACCGACGGCGGCACCCTGCTGCGGCTGATCGGCTCGTACGCGTACCCGGACGGCGGGCGGCCCACCAGCTTCCGGCTCGGCGAGTCGTTCGTCGGGCAGGCCGCCCGCAGCCGGCGCACCATCGCCGCGGACGCCCTGCCGGCCGGCTACCTGGCGGCCTCCTCCGGCCTGGGCCGGACCGAGGAGCTGTCGCTGCTGGTCGTCCCGATCGTGGTGGAGGACCAGGTGCTCGGCGTGATCGAGCTGGCCTCGATCCGGCCGTACGCGGCCGTGCACCGGGCCTTCCTCGACCAGTTGATGGAGACCGTCGGCGTCAACCTCAACACGATCGTCGCCAACGCCCGCACCGACGAGCTGCTGGGCGAGTCGCAGCGGCTGACCTCCGAACTGCAGGCCCGCTCGCAGGAGTTGCAGGCCCGGCAGGAGGAGCTCCAGGCCTCCAACGCGGAGCTGGAGGAGAAGGCCGCCCTGCTGGCCGCCCAGAACCGGGACATCGAGACCAAGAACCTGGAGATCGAGCAGGCCCGGCAGGAGCTGGAGGAGCGGGCGCACCAGCTCTCGCTGGCCTCCACCTACAAGTCGGAGTTCCTGGCGAACATGAGCCACGAGCTGCGCACCCCGCTGAACAGCCTGCTGATCCTGGCCCAGCTGCTCGCCCAGAACCCGACCCGGAACCTGACCGCCAAGCAGGTCGAGTACGCGGGCATCATCCACTCGGCCGGCTCGGACCTGCTGCAGCTGATCAACGACATCCTGGACCTGTCCAAGGTCGAGGCCGGGAAGATGGACCTCAGCCCGGAGCCGGTGGCGCTGCGCAGCCTGCTGGACTACGCCGAGGCCACCTTCAAGCCGCTGACCGGGCAGAAGAACCTGGCCTTCACCGTCCGCACCTCGGCGGACGTGCCGGAGGAGCTGGTCACCGACGACTACCGGCTGCGCCAGGTGCTGCGGAACCTGCTCTCCAACGCGGTGAAGTTCACCGAGCGGGGCCGGGTCGAGCTGCGGATCGGCCTCGCGCCGCAGGACCGGGTCCCCGAGGGGGTGCGGCGCGGCGGACCGGTGCTGGCCTTCCAGGTCTCCGACACCGGCATCGGCATCGCGCCGGAGCACCTGGAGAGCGTCTTCGGCGCGTTCCAGCAGGCCGACGGCACCACCAGCCGCAAGTACGGCGGCACCGGCCTCGGCCTGTCCATCAGCCGGGAGATCGCCTACCTGCTGGGCGGCGTGATCACCGCCGAGAGCGTGCTGGGCAGCGGCAGCACCTTCACGCTGTTCCTGCCGGTCGCCCGTCCGGAGTTCCTCGCCCTGGAGGGCGGCCCGCGGGCCGGCTCGCCGGACGGGGAACGGGACGCGGACGCCGACGCCCCGGCCCAGGGCGCCGAGGAGAGCACCACGGCGCCGCAGCCGCGCCGGCTGCTGGTGGTGGAGGAGCGGGCGGGCGGCCTGCTGTCGCTGGTCGCCGAGAACGCCACCGCCGAGCCGCCCGGCCTGTCCGGGGGCGGGGACGGCCGGCCCCGGGTCGAGGTGGTCACCGCGGTCGGCGCGGCGGAGGCCGCGGCCGTGCTGGCCTCGGCCCCCTCGCACTGCGTGGTGCTGGCCCTCGACCTGCCCGACGGCGCGGCCCCCGCGCTGCTGCGCGACATGGACCGCGACCCCGCGCTGCAGGGCGTACCGGTGCTGGTCCACAGCAACCGGGGGACGACGGGCGGCGCCGACGCGCTCTCCCGCCCCGACGGCCGGCCGCTGGAGGTGATCTCCAGCCTCGACGAGCTGCGCGAGCGGATCGCCCTGCACATGAGCGCCGACCGTCCCGGTGACGTCCCGCTGGTGCGCCCGGCCCCGCCGGAGGCCCCCTGGGAGGCCGGGGACTCCGCGCTGAACGGCCGCCTGGTGCTGGTCGTCGACGACGACGACCGCAACCTGTACGCCATCACCGGCATCCTCGAACTGCACGGCATGCGGGTGCTGCAGGCCGAGAACGGGCGGGCCGCGCTGGAGACGCTGGCCGCCAACCCGGACATCGACGTCATCCTGATGGACGTGATGATGCCCGAGATGGACGGCTACACCGCCACCGCGGCGATCCGCGCGATGCCGCAGCACGCGGCGCTGCCGATCATCGCGGTGACCGCCAAGGCGATGGTCGGCGACCGGGAGAAGAGCCTGGGCTCCGGGGCCAGCGACTACATCACCAAGCCGGTCGACGCGGGCGTGCTGATCAGCCGGATGGAGGCCCACCTGCTCGCCCGGTAGCCCCGCCGACCCGTCCGCCCGCCCCGCCCGAGCCGCCAGACCGACCGCAGGAGTCCACGCCGTGCACCAGTCCCGGGAGTCCCGACCCGACCAGGGCTCGCCGACCGCGCCCGCCGCCGCCGGGCTGATCGGTGCCCAGCGCCACGCCGCGCCGGAGGCGGTGGAGGCGGTGCCGGAGGCCGCGGGGGCGGGCGCGGTGGAGACCGCGGCGGCCGGCGCGATCGGCCGGCTGGCGGGCACCGTGGAGCAGCTGCGCCGGCAGCTCGACGAGGCGCAGGCGCACGCCGCGGGCCGGTCGGTGGTGGAGATGGCGGTCGGCGTGCTGGTGGAGCGGCTGCGCTGCGGGCCGACCGAGGCCGCCGGGCAGCTGCGGCTGCTGGCGGAGCAGGCCGGGACGACCCCGCTGGAGCTGGCCGCCGGGCTGGTCAACCAGTCCGCCGCCGACAAGATCTCCGAGGCGGCCCGGGAGTTCGTGGCGCGGGCGGCGGACCCGGAGTCCGCCGAGGTCGGGGTGCGGCTGCGCAGCACCGAGGCGGACGCGCTGAGCGGCTCGGACACGGCGGCGGCGGCCCGGGCGATGCTGGAGCACGCGCTGCGCCCGCTCGGCGCGGTCGCGGTGGCGATCTGGGCGGCCCGGCCGGACCAGTCGCTGGCGCTGGCGGGCAGCGCGGGCTTCGCCGAGGCGGAGGCCCGCCGCTGGCGGCACGTCCCGCCGGGGGTGGTGACGGCGGCCCGCCGGGCGCTGGACGAGCGCGAGCCGGTGGCGTACCGGACGCTGGCGGACACGGCTGTCCCGACGATCGGCCGGCACGAGGCGGGCGGCGGCCGGGTCGCCGTGCCGGCCGGGGTCGGCGGCCGGCTGACCGGCGTCCTGGAGGTGTGCTGGCGCGAGGAGCTGCCGACCTGGTCGCAGTCGCTGGAGCGGCAGTTCGAGGTGCTGGCCGGGCTGTGCGCCGCGACCCTGGAGACCTGGCCGGACGGTGCCGGGGAGGACGGCCCCGGGTCCCGGCGGCTGGACGAGCTGGCCCGGCTGGTCGACGGCCTGCTCGACCCGTGCATGGTGCTGGAGGCGGCGGACGGCGGTGCGGTGCCGGTCTTCGTGATCCGGCACGCCAACCCGGCGTTCGTGGACTTCGCGGGCCGCCCGGCGGGCGCCGTCGTCGGCTCGCCGCTGCTGGAGGCGTACCCGCTGGCCGCGCGGCCCGGCAACCTGCTGGAGGCCGTGGAGGACGTGTACGCCACCGGGGCGCCGTTCAAGGACCCGCGGATGCAGCTGGCGGCGCAGGTCGACGGGGTGCCGCTGACCGCAGACGCGTACGTGTCGGTGAGCCGGCACGGCGACCATGTCACGGTGCTGTGGCGGCTGGAGGACAGCACGCCGAAGATCGCCCGGCTGCTGCACCACGCGCAGCGCCTGGGCCGGATCGGCGGCTTCGAGGAGGACCTGGACGCCCGCCAGGTGGTCTGGAACGACACCCTGTTCGAGCTGTACGGGCTGCCGGCGACCGCGGCGCCGATCCCGCTGGGCCTGCTGGCCGAGCACGCCCACCCGGACGACCGGGACGCGGTGGGCCGGTTCCTGCGCACCCTGCTGCACCACCGGCGGCCGGCGTCCACGGCCTTCCGCCTGCAGCGCGCCGACGGGGTGACCCGGCACATCCGGGTGGTGGCCGAGCCGGTGCACGACGACCGCTCGCAGCGGCTGGGCTCGGTCCGCGGCGCCTACCAGGACGTCTCGGCGCAGCACTGGACCGAGGTCGCCCTCGCGGCGACCCGCGACCAGCTGGCGCAGACCGAGCAGCAGGCCGCCGAGCGGCACCGGCTGGTGCTGCAGCTCCAGCACGCCATCATGCCGCCCAGCGCGGGCCCGCGGATGCTGAACAACCTGGAGGTGGCCGTCCGCTACCGCCCGGCCGAGAAGGAGCACCTGGTCGGCGGGGACTGGTACGACGCGCTGCCGCTGCCCTCCGGGCAGGTGCTGGTGTGCGTCGGCGACGTCGCCGGGCACGGCATCGAGGCCGCCACCGGGATGGTCGCGCTGCGCAACGCGCTGCGCGGCCTCGCCGCGACCGGGGCGGGCCCGGCGCAGCTGCTGTCCTGGCTGAACAGCGTGACGCACCACCTGACCGACAACGTCACCGCCACCGCGGTCTGCGGCCTGTACGACCCGGAGCGCCGCCGGCTGCGCTGGGCCCGGGCCGGCCACCTGCCGCCGGTGCTGACCCGGGGCGGGGCGGCCGAGTGCCTGCCGCAGGTGGACGGCATCCTGCTGGGGGTGGTCGACCGGGCCGACTACCAGGAGAGCGAGATCGCGCTGGAGCCGGGCGACCGGCTGGTGATGTACACCGACGGCCTGATCGAACGCCGCGACCAGGGCCTGCACGCCTCGCTCGCCAACCTGGTGGCCCTCTCCGAGGCCGCCCCCCGCGAGGGCGCCCTCGCGCTGGACTCCCACCTCGACCACCTGCTGCGCTTCAGCGGCGCCGACACCGACGACGACACCTGCCTGGTCGGCATCGAGGTGCGCTGAGACCGGGGCCGGGGCGCTACCGCTCGTAGGGGAAGCGGGCGACCTCCGGCTGCCGGGCGAAGAAGGTCTTGGCCCGGGTCAGCGCCCGCTCGTCCGCCAGGACCTGGCCGGGCGCGCTGCCGTTGCCCAGCAGGACGCCGCCGAAGCGCATGCCCATGTAGGCGGCGGTGTGCTGGAGCGTCAGTTCCAGCGGGCGGGCGACCTCCTCCTCGGTGTGCGCCAGCACGGTGACGCCCCACAGGGTGCGGCCGGCCATCCGGTCCCGGAAACCCGGGTCCGGGGTGCGCTGCCACTTCGACCAGTGGTCGAGGTAGCGCTTGGTCGCGGAGGAGAGCGAGTACCAGTACAGCGGCGAGGCGATCACCAGGTCGGTCGCCGCCAGGGTGGCCTCCCGCAGCAGGTCCTCGTCCCCGCTTGCCGGGACGGCCGCCGGACCGTCCGGCGCGTGGCGGGCGTCGACGTACTCGGGCAGGTCGAGCGCGGCCAGGTGCAGCCAGCGCTGCCCGGTCCCGGCCGGCAGCTGCTCGGCGGCGGCCCGGGCCAGCGCCTCGGTGTTGCCGCCGGTGCGGGCGCTGCCGAGCAGGAAGAGGAACGAACGGGTGGTCATCTGCGGCTCCGGCGCGGGTCGTTCCGGCGGGCGGCTGCCGCGCCGGGGGTGCACCGGACCCCAACCACCGCCGCCCCGAGGGCATTCCGAACGAGAGGGCCTAGGCCATGACCGACCGGGCCGCGTCGAGGAACGCCGGCCGGTTGTCCTCCAGGTAGTCCCGCACGCTCTCGCCGTCGGGCAGGCCCTCCCACACCGTCCGGTTGAGGTCGAGGAAGTACGCGCGTGCCGCGTCGTGCACGGGGAGGGGGAACTGGACGCGGATGAGCCGCTCCGCGACCCACAGCCTGTTCATGACGCCCTGGGTCGTGAGGTACCAGGCGTGGGTGTCGTCCCACGCGGGGGGCCGGCTGAACGCGGAACGCTCGGCTTCGGCCGCCACCTCGATGAACCGCTCCAGCAGCGCCAGCCGTTCCGCCCGCCGGGCCTCCGACAACGCGCTCGACTGCCGTTGCCGCTCGGCACGTTCCGCCGACGACTGGGTCCTGTGCTGGACGAGGTAGGACAGCATGTCGCCGAGCACCACGCCGCCCAGGGATATGAGGGACACCCAGACCTGAGCTGACCTGACATGGTCGCCATGTTCCCACGCGGTGCGGCCGCCGTGATCACCACGGCCACGGCGGTGGCACCTGCGCACGTCACGTCCCCTGGGGGGAGTTTTGAGCATCCGTCGGTCGATGGCCGCCGCCGTCTTCGTCGCGGCCGTCTCCGCACCCACCGTCTTCGGCACCGCACAGGCGATGGCTGAGACCAGCCCGACCGGCCGGTCCGCCCCGGATGCCGCCGTCCCCGACGCCGAACCGACCCCGGCCTCCGACACCCGGGCGGCCGCCGGCACGACCGGCACCACCACCGCCACCACGACGACCACCAGCACCGACACGCAGCTCGCGTCCACCGGCACGGATGCCCCGGCCGGCTCGCTCGCGCTCGGCGCCGGTGCGCTGGTGGCCGCCCGCCGCCGGCGGGAGTCCTGACCCGCCGCCGCCGGCCGTCCTCGCGCGGCGGTGGGTTCGTACGGGTGCGCAGGGGGTCCGCCGCGGCCGTGCCGTCAGGCGGGGCGGAGGAAGAGTTCGTCGGTGTAGCACCAGGCCCAGTCCTCGCCCGGCTGGAGCGAGCGGGCGATGTGGTGGCCGTCGCTAGTGCAGGCGTGCCGGTGCGCGTGCTGTCGGGGCGAGCTGTCGCAGCAGCCGACGTGCCCGCAGCTCAGGCAGGCCCGCAGGTGCACCCACGTGCTGCCCTCCCTCAGGCAGTCCTGGCAGCCGGCGGCCGGGTCGGCGGGCACGTCCCCGAGTCCGTCCAGGTGCTCGCACACCGGTTGGACGACGAGTCCCCGGTCGGTCGCCACCTGCCATCCACGTTGCTCGTTCACCCGTCCCAGGGTAACCGTCCACACCCGCCCCCGACCAAGGTGAACGGACGCTCGATTGTCATGTCGTCGGCCCGGTACCGGGAGTACAGCGGTCCGTGCTGTGCCGAAGCACGATAGGCGCCACCGAGGCAGGCGCGCTGTGACCGACCGGTACGCCGAATGGAGCGCGCCAGTCTGACCGTCGGGACAGTTCTTGTGCCTTGACACGCCGGGGCTCGCAGCTCCAGGCCTGGCGGCGCGATGCCTGACAGCTCGGCCTGTCGGCTTGTGGCGCCGGCCACCGGATCCTCCGGGAAGTCAGGGCAGACGGTGGACCGAGGGCAGAGGTGGCGCCGGCGCCGCGGAACGCCCGCCCCGAGCCGAGAGGACGCCGTGTCCTACCTTGTCCGACCGCCCCCGGACCTTCCGGCGACCCGTCACCGGTGGCGCATGATCTGCTCCAGGATCATGATGGCCGGCCCGGCGTGGCGGATGACGAACTGCGCGGCGGCCAGCCAACGGCTGTTCTTGAGCTTGGCGAGGCCGCGCCCTGCGCTGGTGGTGACGGTGCCCTTGCTCACCCCATGCCGACGGGCCGTCTCCTCCGCCGAGTAACCGTGCATCTTGTGGTCGACCAGGTAGGCGCGTTCCTTCTCAGGGAGCTCGGCGAGCGCCTTCTCGATGTCGATGCCCTCCTCCGCCGAGATCGCGTCCTCCGGTGCCGGGGCGTCGGGCAGCTCGCCGTCATAAGAGACGTGCTCCTCGGTGTACTCCTTCGCCCTCCCCCAGATAGCACGGCGGGCGATCGTGTACTGGACCCGCTCGGGGAAGCGCATCGTGTCCATGCCCTTCCAGACCTCCACGAAGGTCTCCTGGACGACGTCCTCCACAACCTGGTCGCCGAGGTGGCCGGCCCGGCGCCGCACGAAGGCCGTGATCCGGCGCTCCTGCAGGAGGTGAAACCGGGCGAAGGCGGAGGTGACGCGCCAGCAGTTGCCGCACCAGCGCAGCGGGTCGGCGTGCGCATCAGCAGGCGGGCGCGCATCGGACCGCTCGGTTTCACAGGACAGGCAGGCAGGGTGGGACGGGGTCATCAGGGCCTCCGCGGATCGTGCCGCACCGGGGATCGGTCGGTCATTCACCCGGTACGTGTGCGGGAGCCCACGCGAACGGACGACAAGGTCGACCAAGATCTTTCAGGGCCATCCCCTCCGCGCCTGTCGGGCAACCATCGTCCCGCAGAGGCTCGTTCCGGGTGCCCACGACCACTGACGGGCACAAGGCACGGCCCGTTTCCGGCGCCCCTGCTTCAACGAGGGCCCCGGCCAGGGTGAGCCCAGGAGGTGACAGATAGCGCGCCGACCCGGTGACAACCGTCATGCTTTGCGCGACCGAATCTCCACGTCAGTGGACACCGGTGGTGATACCTACCGTGCTTCGGTACACGTGCCGGAGCCTGAGATCTGCCACTGAGGCGTGCTTGTCGTCACCACCGGGGCTCGGATGCTCCTGCGGACACGGAACTCCCGGCGCTGACGGCGATGGCGCCGTCCGCGCCATGAGGTTTACTCCTGGGGGTGGAGACCACCGCCCGTCTCGCCGCGATCGAGGAGCGGCTGGGCCCCTCCCTTCCCGGCGACTAATGGCTGCTGGCGGCGTGCTTCGACTGTTCGGCGAGCGAGTTCGTGTACCGCATGCTGACCGACAGCCGCCGCCCGTACTCCATCGCCGACTACTTCGAGACCCACCGGTTCGACTCGCGCGAGCAGGTCGATTCGGAGAACTGGCCTGTTGTTCGGATTATGGCTGTGCACTGGTTGGTTCAGCGTGGGCACGCGGGCGCGTAGGGGATGCCGGGGGCGTGGCGGGCCCATTCGTCCTTGGTGATGTCGCCGCCGACGAGGGTGCAGAGCTGGGCTGCGACAGCGGCGGGGTCGTGGTCGAGGAAGGTGACGGATTCGTTTCCTCCGGAGAGGGAGACACGGCCGGAGAGGGGGACGAGCTGTATGTCGGTGCCGATGCTGCTGTCTGGTTGGAAAGCCGTGATCGCTTTCGGGTTTGCGGGGTCGCGGATGTCCCACAGCTGGATGCCTTGGCTGCCCGATGCTGCCAGGAGGTGTTTCTCGGGGTGAAGAACGAGGGTCTGGAGGCTGCCGATGCCGGAGGTGGCGAAGGTCGACATGGTTCTGGGGTGGGCAGGATCGCTGATGTCGAACAGGGTGACGGTGGTGTTGGAGGGGCCGGACGCCGCGACCAGGTGGAGAGCGCTGTCGAGTGTCAGCTGGCTGCCCGAGTTCTCGGAAAGCCGGACGGTGTCGCGCAGGTGTCCGTGGTCGAGCGCGTACAGCTGGAGCGGGACGTTGTTGCGGCTGTTGTGTCCGGTGCCGACGGCGAGACCCGGCACAGTGGCAAGCGACCCGTAGAGGGCACCTTCTACCGGGGAGTCGCCGGAGTGCTGCGGATTCCCGGGGTCGGCGATGTCCCACCAGGCGATGTTGTCCGCTGTGACGACGAAGGCGGTGTCACGGTCGGCGATTCCGGCCGCCTTGTCCTTGACGGGAATGGGTAGGGTGCCGGTCCGGTGGGCTGTCCGGCTGTTGGCGACCTGCCACAGGTGGAGTTCGCTCGCGGTCTGGACGGCAACCTTGTCGCCCTCCGTGGTGACGCCGATGAAGGAGATGAAACCGCTGGTGCCGACGCTGAAGTCGGCGTGGTCGAGGGCGAGGCCCGGGGCGGGGGAGCTCGGGTCGCTGATGTCCCACAGCCGGACGGCACCGTCGTGGTCGACGGTCAGCAGGACGGTCGGCCCCACGAAGAGCACGAGCTGCGGTGATGCCTCGGTGGTGATCGTGCCGAGCGGTTCGGGCTGGCCGGTGCCGGTGATGTTCCACAGGCGTACCTCGCGGGGCATGTCGGTGGTGCGAAAGCTCGGTCTCGGTCCGCTCCTGACGGCAGCCAGCCGCCCGTCGGGGCTGAACGCCCACTCCTGGGAGTCCGACACCCGGGCGCCGCTGATGTGCGGCAGCGGGTCCGTCCACAAGCGCACGGCCCCGTCTGCTCCGCCGGTCACGATGCGGCCGTCGCGGGTGTGGGCGAGGGTGGAGACGCCGAACCCGATGCCGGCGCAGGCACTGGGGAACGTCGCATCGGGCCCGATCTCCGCGGTGTCGAATCCGCACAGCGAGCCCCTGCCGTTGGAGGCGTCGATCGCGCCGTAGGCGACCGACAGGCCACTGGTGCTGACAGAGACGCTGCTGAAGTCCGTGGAGTCGATTTGGGGGTAGTCGATGACGGCCTTGGCGGTGTCCGCGGGGTTCCAGACGTCCATGTGCGAATCGCCGACCGCGATGAGCCATGTGCCGTCGGGTCCGAACGCCAGGGACTGGTAGCCGCGGGCGATCGTCGCTCCGGCACGCGGTGCGGTGGGCGTGGTGAGGTCCCACAGCCTGGTTGCTCCCCCCTGGTTCGTCGTGGCCAGCAGCCGTCCGTTCGGCGCGAAGGCGACTGCGCCGACCAGATTCCCGCTGCCGTCGCCGGCCAGCAGATCGACGAGCTGAGGGTGAGCGGGGTCGGCGAGCGACCACAACAGGGTCGGACCCTTCAGCGTGGCGGCGGCCAGCAGGGAGGCGTCCGGGCTGAAGGCCAGGGAGGAGAAGCGGTAGTCGTCGACGGCCAGACGCTCCACGGGGGCCGGCGGCAGTGCTGACAGGACACGGGGATGCTGGGGATCGGCGACAGAGGTGAGGCACAGTCCACTCTTGTCGACGCACGCGGCGGCCAGCAGGGGGCTGGCGGGCGCCAAGGCAATCGCAGATGCCCTGCGGGTGGCGAGCGTGGCTTGCAGCACCGGGACGGCCCCCACGTCGGCCGTCCACACGCGGACCGAGGCGTCTTCACCCGCTGCGGCAATCAGCGGACCGCGGCTTTGAGCCGCGACGCGCAGCACCGGGCTTCCGGTGGCGGCGATCACCCGGTCCACGGGCTGGCCCAGCGCCGCGTAGAGCTGGCTCGCGGTTCTCGGGGTCGGTGCGGTCCGGTAGGCGGCCACCGCGAGCTGCGCGGCGCTACCGGGATCAGTCCGAACGAGGTTGGCGGCATCGGCGGCGAGGGCGTCGGCGCGGGTGAGGGCGACGTTCCGGGCGGCCTCACGGTCCGCTCGCCGCGCGTCCGCGGCAACATTGGCCGTGATCAACGCCAGCGCACAGACGGCGGCGAGACCACCGGCCAGCAGGGCTCGCCGTCGGCGTTGGCGCCGACGGCCGCGGGAGAGGAACTCCCTCACCGCCTCGCCGAGTTCGCCCTGGCGCGAAGGCAGCCACTGGGTGCTGGCGGCCAGAGCGGTGCGCCGGGGCAGCATGTCGTCGGGCCCGCCCGCGCTCGCCCAGCGCTCCATGTCGCGCTGGGCGCCCTCGCGCCAGGCCAGGAAGGCGCGATCAGTCACCACGCGGTCCCGGGTCTTCGACCAAGCGGTGATCAGTGATTCGTGGACGAGCTCTGCGCTCTCCGCCCCGCCGGCCCCCCGGATCACCAGAAGCCGACTGGCCGCGAGGCGTTCGGCGACCTCCCACTCCGCAGGGTCCGTCTCCCGGCGCAGCACGGTGCGGCGCACCGGTGCCGCAGTTCCCAGCGGTAGGCTCACGAGCCGGGTCAGCAGCCGTTCGCCGCCAACGGTGTCCTCTGCCCCGACCGCGGCAGCCCACGCCTCGTCCGCGTACCTGCCGAGGGCTCCCGCGACTCCGCCCAGTGCGCTGTAGTCGCGGTGGGCGATGAGCGCTCCGCCGCGTGCCTTCCACAGCAGGTCGAGGGTGAAGCCGAGCAGGGGCAGGACCCCGGGCCCGGTGCCGGCGTCAGCGAGGATGCGCTCGGGGAGCGCCTCCTCGTAAGCGACACCCGGCACGGCGTCGATCGGGCGGCGGACCGCCTCGCCGAGCTGGTCGGGAGTCATCGGGTCGAGCGCCTGGACGCGTCGGCTCACCAGTGGGCCCAGCCGGGGGTGGACCAGGGCCGCGTCCAACAGGTCGGCGCGGAGCGTGGCCAGCACCGCCACCGCCGGCGTGGCGTTTGGCCCGGCAAGCACCTCCGCGACGGCGTCGACGTCCTCGTCGGCGAGCGCGAGCAGTTCCTCCAGCTGGTCGACGACCAAGAGCAGTCGCTGCCCGGAGTGCAGGTGCAGGATGCGATGTGCTGTCTCCCGCAGGCCCCGTTGCTGCAGCTCTGCGGCCAACTCGGAGATCCGCTCTGCCCGTTCGGCCTCGGTGGGCTCCGGCCCGAGAAGGGGCAGCAGGGCAGCGGCCAGGGCCCGCAGACCGCTGTGGTACCAGGCGAACCTGACCACCGCTGTCACATCGCCGCGCTTGCGCCTGCGGGGGACGACACCCGCCATGGCGAGGGAGGACTTGCCGCAGCCCGAGGGCCCGACCAGGGTGGTCCACCGCTCGGTGCCGACGACCGCAGCGACCTCGTCGGCGTCCGCGTCCCGGCCGAAGAACACCGCCGCGTCCGCTTCCCGGAACGGCGACAGCCCCCGAAACGGCGACGGCGGCAGAGCCAGCTCCTGCAACTCGGGCCAGGAGGCGAAGAGCGTCGACGCCGGCAGGAGGTAGCTGACGGGAGGGTTGCCGGCCTCGGCAACCGCCATCAAGCCCACCACCCCGCCCAGCTCCTGGTCCCAGACCGCGCCGCCGCTGAACCCGCCTGACACCCGGTAGCCCTCGCCTGCGAGGTCCAGCTGCACCCAGCCGTCGGCCTGGCGCCCGCGCAGCACTCCCGCGTGCCACACCCCGCCCGGCCGGCCCTGCGGAAGACCGAACACCCTCGCCGAGTGCCCCCACACCTCCTGCGGGCCCGCTTGGAGGAGCCGCACTGGCCGGGTCCCGGCAAGCGGGGCGTCAAGTTCAAGGATCGCCAGGTCCGCGCCCACCGGCTGCGCCGGCCCCCAGACCTTCAAGGTGGCCCGGCCCTCCACCGCCTCACCAGGGCGCGGCCCCGACAGCGGGGCGTCGAGAGCCACCTCGACGCCGTCCAGCGGCCTCTCGCCCACCGGGATGCCCAACGCGCTGCTCACCACGTGCGCGCAGGTGAGGACCAGCCGCTCGCTGACCAGGAACCCGACACCGATCGGACCGGCCGACCTGCTGTGAACACGTACGACCGCCGCTTCAAGTGCGCCCGCGTCACTGCCCGCCGAGGCCCCCCGCGCCCTCACGCGGGCAGGACCGGCTCGGCACCGCCCTGCGCGGGGCGCCACGTCATGGAGACCTTGAAGTTCGCCTCCGCAGCCGCCGAGGAGACCACCAAGTCCGCCTCCGCCGACATCGTCAGACCGAACTCAAGCGACACTTCGTCGGGTCGCTGCGCCATGGAGCCGAGCCCCGTGACGAACTCCTCGGCGACGGGGCGGATATCGGCGAGCATCTCGCCCAGTGACCTGGCGGCGCGGCGTGCCAGCCGTTCGGGCCGGGACACCTGCACCAGCCCGTCCTCCTCGACCGAGACCTCCACCTTCACCGACGTGTTGCCGACCGGAAGCTCCACCAGGTGCTTCATAGCGTTCGCCCCTCCCCTGCTCTCGCCTGGGTCCGCGAGTGCGCCGCGACTCCTGCCCTTCGGACAGGTCAGGACATCGCGAATGCCGACCAAATCATCACCATAGAACCGGAGTTGACTAAACATCGGCAAAACGTCGAAGCGGAACCTGCTTGCCGCGGATCACCTGCGGTCCCCTCGCGCGTGCACCTGCCATGGGCACGCGGTCGGGGCCCTTGCGCGCGTGACGGCTCCGCGGGCACGGGCCGCACGGACCGGAGCAGGTCGTCGTACCGGCTGATGTCGGGGTCAGTCAGGAGAGTACGGAGTTCGTCGGTGGCGGGGGTCGGTGACCAGGCCCAGCCAGGCCGGACCGGCGCCGATGCGTACCTCGGGCGGTCGTCCCGGGCCCGACCAGGGGTTCCGGGACCATCCGGGAGCGTGGTCGTCCTGGTGTTCGCGGGCGAGTTGGGCGATCTCCGGGATCAGGCCCACCCGAACCACCGCGTCGTCTTCGTTCGCCGGCCTCAACCGCAGGGCCGAGGAGACGCGTGGGGTCTCGCCGGTCGCCCCCGCCAAGACGTAGGCGGTCACGGAGCGGGCCTCGGGGTCGGGGCTGTCCAGAAGCGGGAGCAGGAGAGGCAGGTCGTCCGTGAACGCTTGCCGGGCAGTCTGGATCGTCCGGTCCGCCGGGTACGTCGTGCTGCCCTCGAATCGTCAGCGGTTCCTCGTCCCCTTGGAGCAAGTGCCCCGGCCGCGGTCGTACCGCCCTGGTGGTGAGGATTGATCCAGAGCTGCCGCAAAGCCCCGTAGGCGGCCTTCGGCAGCTTCGGAGCCGAGCATTGTAAGGAGACCGGGGATCTCCTCACCCGGGGCGACTGCCGGTTCTCGGTGACCTCGACGGCGAAATCGGAGGACGTCAGGCAGGTGTTTGGGCCGATCGAGTCCAGGCTGTCGATGACCGACTGGTCGTCGAACTCTGCCCAGCCCGCGAAGGGCCTGTCCGACGAGGGCAAGCAGGAAGGCCGCACCGAAGCCCGGTGCCAGGGCCTTGTGGCGGACGAAGCGCCCGGCGCGCCGGGGCGGGGAGCCGCCGCCCGTCCGGGGGCCGGGGTCACCGGTGCATCGGTGTCCCACCAGGGTGACGAAGGCCAGTCCGGCGAGGACGGCGAGCAGGACGGTCGTGAACATCGTCCGTACGGGTCATCTCGCCTTGAGGTCGCGCTGGAAGGGCTTGGCCGGCTGCGGTTCGCAACCGGCCGAGGTCACCTGCCAGCCGTCCTGGAGCCGGGCGGGGAACAGGGTGTCGTCGGCGAGGACCACCTGCGCCTGATCGCTCCACACCTCGGTGCGGGCGGCCGCGCCGCCGGGTCAGGCGTCCGGGTCGGCCGCCGCCTGCTGCCGCTCGGCGAGCTGTCCGCACCCGGCCGACGCCACCGGCGCCGGCAGCAGCACGGCAGCGCCCGCACGCCGGTCCCCGACCATCCGCACCTGCAGCTCTCGTCCCCCGGCGCACCGGCCCGGCACCCGAAGGGCGCCCAGGGCGTTCGAGGGCCTGGGCTCGGGGCTACTGGTCGAGGATGCCGACGGCGTGGGCGATGACGAGCAGGGAGGTGATGAGGGCGGCGACGCTCTCGACCGCCATCAGGGCCTTGGCCCGGGTGCTCAGCGGCATGGTGTCGGTCGGGCTGAACGCGGTGGAGTTGGTAACCGACACGTAGAGGTAGTCCATCAGCGTGGGGACCCAGTCGCTGCTGCGGCTGGCGCCGTCGGCGACCTCCTCGACGGCGTCGTGGTTCTCGTCCTGGGAGAAGCGGAAGTCGGCGAGCGGGAGTTCGGAGCGCTCCGCCTGGGTGCGCACCACCGGGCCGCCCCGGTCGAGCTCCCAGAACGCCAGGCCGAAGACGATGATGCCGGTGGCCCACACCTGGAGCGCGGCGAGCAGCAGCGGGCCGCCCTCCTGGGCCTTGCTGGTGACCATGGCGTTCACCAGCAGGCCGAGCGAGACGAGGTTGCTGATGCCGATGAGGGCGACCAGGGTCAGCGAGCCGATCCGGGAGAAGCGGTTCTGCCGGGTCATCCGGCGCGGGTTGACCGCGATCAGCGGGATCAGCAGCAGGAGTTCCAGGCCGGGCAGGACGAAGCGCGGGACGAACAGCAGCTGTTCCGGCAGCACCAGGTAGAGCAGCATCGCCGCCAGCGTGGCGAGCACCGCCGGCAGCCGGGCCTCCCCCCGCCGGTCGTGGCGTGGCGAGCGCCGCCGCGCCCTCGTCCGGTAGTCGTTGAGCCGACGTTCCCCGTCGTCCATGCACGCACCTCCTGGTCGGAACCGATGCCACCCCCCGCATGCCCGGCCCGGCGCCGTCCACGCCCGGTGCCCGTGCCGGCCGGGCGGCTGCGCGGCATGGAGCCCGCTCCCACCGGGCAGCCGGTGTCCGGGCGGCGACCGGCCGGCGACCGGCGTCCGGCGTCCGTCCCGTTGGTCCGGTGCGTCGATCGAGAGGTGGGATCCCGTGAACGACTCCTCGGGTTCGGGCGGTGGGCCCGGCCGGGACGAGAGCCCGGCGGAGCGGGCCGACCGGCAGTGGAACGAGATGCTGCAGGAGGTGCGGGTCGCCCAGACCGGCGCCCAGATCCTGTTCGGCTTCCTGCTGAGCGTCGCCTTCACGCCGCGCTTCGCCTCGCTGGACGCCTTCGACCGGAACCTCTACACGCTCACCGTGGTCCTGGGCGCCTGCGCGACCGCGTCGCTGATCGCCCCGGTCTCCTTCCACCGGCTGCTGGCCGGGCACCGCCTGAAGCCGGTCCTGATCCGCACCGGCTCCCGCCTGATCGGCCTCGGACTGACCCTCCTCGCCCTGACCATCGGCTGCGCCCTGTTGCTGCTGCTGCGCACCGCGACCGGGAACGCGACCCTCGCCGCGGCGGTGGCGGGCGGAACGGCCGCCTACTTCGGGCTGACCTGGCTGGCGCTGCCCTTCCTGGTGCTGCACCGGGAGGAGCGCCGCGACGGCGATCGGTGAGCGCCCCGCGACCCGCGACCCGCGACCGGCGACGGCCCCACGACCGACCAGGTCGTGGGGCCGGGCCGTCGTGGGGCCCCGCCGGTCAGCGGGCGGCGCTGGGCACCTGGAGCGGGTCGCGGGTGGCGGTCTCCTTGGCCGCCGTCAGGCGTTCGCCGAGTTCGAGGAGGCGGTTGCGTCCCATGGCCTTGCGGACCTCGGGGAACCAGTCCTGCTCCTCCTCCTGGACGTGGTGGCGGACGTTCTCCATCAGGACCGTCATCTTGGCGTCGAACCGCTCGTCCTCGGGGTCGAGGCCGGCCAGTTCGGCCAGCAGCCACACCACGACGTGGTGCTCCTCGACACTCTCCAGGACGTGGTCGGAGGTGTCGGGGGCGGCTTCGCGCGCGGCCGGGTAGAAGACCTCCTCCTCGATGACGGTGTGCGCGGTCAGCTCCTCGATCACCTGGTCGACGATCCGGCGCTTGGTCACGAAGGCCCGGTCACCGGCTCCCTCGAACTCCTTGAAGAGCTTCTCGACCGTCCGGTGGTCTTCCTTCAGCAGCACGATCGCGTCCATGAGGGCGCTCCTTCTTCCGTAGGGGCGGACGGCCGTCGGCTACCCCGGACAGGACGGGGCAATCCGGGCGGTCGTTTGCGGGAGCGGGGGGTCGGGCAGCCGCCGGGCAAGTGACGGAGACCGGAGGGAGTGACGGGCGCGATGAAGGCGGCGGCGGTGGTGTACAAGCCGGTCGGCATGGCGGTGGGGGCGTTGGGCGGGGTGGCGGCCGGGGCGGTGTTCAAGTGGGTGTGGCGGCGGGTCGCCCGGGAGGACGACGCCCCGGACGCGACCGACGAGGACCGGGGCTGGCGGGAGGTGCTGGTCGCGGCGGCGCTCCAGGGGGCGGTGTTCGCGCTGGTGAAGGCGGCGCTGGACCGCTCGGGGGCGGCGGCCTGGCGCCGGGCGACGGGCGTGTGGCCGACCGGCCGGGGCTGAGTGCGGCGGGCCGGTGGCGGGATCACCCAGTCGGCCCCGTGTGGACGGGGCGGTCGGGGGTAGCCGCCGGATGCCCCCGAGACGGGCGAGACGGGACAGGAGAGGAGCAGCCATGACCACGCGGGACGACGGCAAGGACCGGGCCGCCGAGGACGCACCGGGCGAGAGCGTGCGGGAGCGGTCGGCCGAGGAGCGCGAGATCACCGCGCCGACCCCGGCGGACGTGCGGGCCAAGGCCGCGGGCCGGGACGGCGGCGACGAGGATCCCGAGCCGCCGGCGGCGGACAGCCAGGCCCCCTGACGCCGGGGCGCGCTGACCGGTCGGTGCCCGGCCCCCACTGCGGTGGGGGCCGGGCACCGGCCGGTCAGGGGGCGTCCGGCGGCGGGGTGAGGAGGGCGGAGAGCAGTTCCGCGATGGTGGGCCCGGCGTCGGCCGGGTGGCGCAGCTGGCCGTCGATGACGTGGTAGTGGTTCGTGCGGCCGTGGCGTTCGTGCGAGAGGTACCCGGCTTCCTCGAGGTCGGCGATGATGCGCTGCACCGCCCGCTCGGTGAGCAGGCAGCGGGCGGCTATGTCGCGGACCCGGATGCCGGGGTCGCGGTAGATCTGGATCAGCACCCTCGCGTGGTTGGTCAGGAACGTCCACTGGCGGCTGGTTTCGGTGGTTCTCTGCACGTTCCAAGGATAGGTACGGTGATTCACGACTTCGCATGCATGACATAATTTTCGTGCATTCATTGACGTGTATCAGCCCGGCGGGGAGAGTGGGACGTGCCGGTCCCCCGCGGCACCAGGAGGCGAAGTGGTGGAGTGCCCGACCCGCACCCAGCTCGAACAGTTCACGGCCGTGCTGACCGGCGGCACCGGTGCCGTCGCGGCCCTGCCGCCGCAGCTGCGGTACGCGATCGCCGGAGTGGCCGCCTACCTCGCGGCCGTCGAGGACGGCGCCCCGGCCGCCGGCCACCTGCGGGAGAACGCCGTCGCGCTCTGGGACGCCCTGCGCGCGGCGGCGGTGGCCGTCCCCGTGCCCGACCCGGTGCCCGCGTCCTGACCCGGCCCGAGTGCCACGGCGGGCGGCCCACGTGCCACGGCGGGCGGCCCGGATGCCGAGGTGGCGGACCGGGGCGCAGCGGCGGTCGGCGCCGGACGGCGGGGCGGGCGCGGGCGGCCCCGGGGAGGGCCGCCGGGGCGCGGGTGCGCGTGGTGCGGGTGTGCGTGGTGCGGGCCCCGGACCTGCGGATCGAGACCCGGCGCAGCGGCGGCACCGTCCGGTGCGCGCTGGTCGGTGCCCTGCACCAGGACAACCAGGAGGCGTTCGTCCGGGCCCTGGCCCGGGGGCTGCGGGCCCGCCCGGACCGGCTCTCGGTGGACCTGCGCGCGGTCGACCTGTTCACCTCGGCGGGCCTGGACGCCCTGCTGCGGGCCGGGCTGGCGGCCCGCGTGCTCGGGGTGGCGCTGGCCCTGGACTCGCCCTCGCGCTGCGTGCGCCGGGTGCTGGAGCTCACCCGGTCCGCGCCGTACCTGCCGGTCGAGAGCGGCGGCCCGCTGCGGGGGCGCCGCCGCGCGGACCGTAGCGGGCCGCCGGAACGACCGAGGGCCGGCCGGAGTCCGGCCGGCCCGCGCGGTACGGGTGCCCTCAGGCGGCGGTGGAGGTGAGGTCGGTCCCGGAACCCCGGCGCACCAGCAGGGCGCGCCGCTCGTCCTCGGTCAGGCCGCCCCAGACCCCGTAGGGCTCCCGGGTGGCGAGGGCGTGGCGCCGGCACTCGAGGCGGACGGGGCACCCGGCGCACACCCGCTTGGCGGCCTGCTCGCGCTCCCGGGCCTCGACCCGGCCCTCGTGCGCGGGTCGGAAGAAGACCTCGCCGCCGACGGTGCGGCAGGAGCCTTCGAGCTGCCAGTCCCAGTGGTGCGTCTGTGCGCCGGGGAGGCGGGAGACCATGGTCACGACGGTGCCTTCCGAACGGAGAGAATCGAACAACCGCCGTCTAACCGCCCCGCCGCAGGTCATGCACCCTTCCGGCCGTCAGTTCCCGGGATCGGTGGGGGCGTACTCGGGCCCGTCCTCGGCGCCCTTGGCGCGCTCGTCGGGCGCGGGGGCGCCCTCGGCCGTCATCCGGGCCTCGGGGGTCTCCACCGGACGGTCGGCGCCGTCACCGCTGCCCCCGCTGCCACTGCTGCTGCCACTGCTGCTGCCGTCACCACCGCCGCCGTCACCGCGCAGGGCGGGCAGCACCTTGGTCCGGTAGGCCTCGAAGAAGGCGTCCTGGTCGGGGCCGATCTGGCCGACGTAGACCTCGTCGAAGCCGGCCCGGGCGTAGGCGCGCACCGCGCTGACGTGCGCCTCGACGTCGTCGCCGCAGACCACGGCATCGGCGACCATCTCGCGGGTGACGAGTTGGCTGGCCTGCTCGAAGTGCGCGGGGGTGGGGAGCAGTTGGGCGAGTTCGCCGGGCAGCAGCTCGGTGGGCCACTTGCGGTGCACCTCGTCGATCGCCGCGTCCCGGTCGGCGCCCCAGCAGACCTTCAGCCCGCCGACGACGGGTTTGCCGGCGCCGCCCGCGTCGCGGAAGGCGGCGACCAGGTCGGCGTCGGGCGTCATGGTGACGAAGCCGTCGCCGATCCGGGCGGCCATGGCGGCGGCCTTGGGGCCGAACCCGGAGACCAGGATCGGCAGCGGGTCCCGGGGCGCGGTGTACAGGCGGGCGTTGTCGACGGTGTAGTGCGGTCCCCGGTGGCTGGTGCGGCGGCCGGTGAACAGCTCTCGCATCACCTCGACGGCCTCCTCCAGCATCTCGGCGCGTTCCTCGAACGAGGGCCAGCGGTCGCCCAGGACGTGCTCGTTGAGCGCTTCGCCGGTGCCCACGCCGAGGGTGAAGCGGCCGTCCAGCAGGACGCTGGAGGTGGCCGCCGCCTGGGCGGTGACCGCCGGGTGCAGCCGGACGGTGGGGCAGGTCACCAGGGTGGTGACGGGCAGGTCGACGGCCTGCGAGAGGGCGCCGATCACCGACCAGACGAAGGCGCTGTTGCCCTGCGCCTCGTTCCACGGGTGGTAGTGGTCGGAGATCGCCAGCCGGGTGAACCCGGCCCGCTCGGCCCGCCGGGCCTGGTCGATCAGCTCCTGCGGGGTGAACTCCTCGCAGGACAGGAAGAACCCGTACTCGGTCATCACGTCTCCTCGGATCGGTTCGTCTCGGTGTCGGGTGCCGTCGCGCCCTCGGGCCAGGTGCGGGTGTCGCGCGGCGGCAGGTAGGGCTCCTCGTCGGGCGGGAGGCCGTGCTCGACGGCCCGTTCGCGGGCGAGTTCGGCGTCGTACTCCAGGCCGAGCAGCACGGCCAGGTTGGACAGCCACAGCCACACCAGGAAGACCACCACCCCGGCGAGGGTGCCGTAGGTGCGGTTGTAGGAGCCGAAGTTGGCGACGTACGCGGCGAACCCGCCGGAGAGGACCAGCCAGAGCAGGACGGCCAGCAGGCTGCCCGGGGAGACCCAGCGCCAGCCCCGGCCGCGCACGTTGGGCGCCGCCCAGTACAGCAGCGCGATCATCACGCAGACCAGCAGCACCAGGACCGGCCACTTGGCGATCGACCAGACCGTCAGGGCGGTGGGGCCGATGCCGAGGATGTCCCCGGCGCGTTCGGCCAGCGGGCCGGTGAAGACCACGATCACGGCGCTGGCCAGCAGCAGCACCATCAGCAGCAGGGTCAGGCCGACCCGCAACGGGGTGAGCTTCCAGACCGGCCGGCCCTCGCGGATGTCGTACACCGCGTTGGACGCCCGGATGAACGCGGCGACGTAGCCCGAGGCGGACCACAGCGCGCCCAGCAGGCCGATCACGGCCAGCACCCCGCCGGCGCCGCGCCCGTCCTGCAGCTGCTCGACCGAGCTGTGCAGCACGTCCCGGGCCGGGCCGGGGGCGAGCTGCTGGAGGTTGTCCAGCACCGTGTCGGTCGCCGAGCGGCCGAGCAGGCCGAGGACCGAGACCAGCACCAGCAGGGCCGGGAAGACCGCCAGCACCCCGTAGTAGGTGAGCGCGGCGGCCCGGTCCGGCAGCTCGTCGTCCAGGAACTCCTTGGCGGTGCGGCGCAGCACCGCCCACTGCCCGCGGGGCGGGATGTCGGTGGGCCCCTCCGGCGCGGCCCGCGCGTCGCCCGGGTCCCGCGACGCGTCCCGCGGCCCGTCGTACGACCCGTCGTGCTGCCCGTCCTGCTTGCGGTCCGGCATGCCGGTCCCCTCTCGGTCTGCTGCGGCGCGCTCAGCGGGCACGGACGGCCTCGATGACGAAGCCGCTGCGCGGGCGGGCGATCATCCGGCCCAGCGGGATGGACAGGTCCTGCGCAGGCAGGACGTACTCCAGCCGGGCCAGGCGCACCGACAGGTCCGTCAGCAGGCCGACCACGACGGCCTCGCCGGGGCAGCGGTGGCCGGTCGCCGGGTCGCCGCCGCCCTGCGGGACGAGTTTCCCGACGTCGTCGGGGTGGTCGAGGAACCGTTCGGGGCGGAAGGCGTACGGGTCGTCCCACAGCTCCGGGTCGTGGTTCTGCCCGTACAGGTCGAGCAGCACCGTGGTGCCCTCGGCGATCGGCTCGCCGCGGTGGGTGAGGTCGGCCGCGGCCAGGCCGCCGACGAAGGGGGCGAACGGGTAGAACCGGCGGACCTCCTGGGCGAACGCCTCCGCGTAGGCGGGGTCGCCGTCGGCGAGGCGGGTCCGGGTCTCCGGCCACCGGCGGGTGGCGTGGGCGGCGAACGCGACGTACCAGCAGACCGCGGCGGTGGGGCGGACCAGGTTCAGCACCTCGACGGCCACCACCCGCGACGGCAGCAGTTCGCCGTCCGCGTCCCGGTGCCGCACCACCCGGTCGACCGGGCAGTCGGGCGGCAGGCTCGCGCTGCCGTCGCGGACCTGGTCGACGTACCCGGCGATCCAGTCCTCCCGGCGGCGGCGGGCGGCCCGGGCGCGCCAGTGCCGGGGTCCCGGGGTGGCGAAGCCGTCGACCATGGCGACCAGGTCGGCGGCGAACGCCCCGGCGCCGTCCGCGGGCAGCGGCAGGCCGGCCCAGCGGCAGACGCCCTCGGTGAGGGTCCGGGCGGCCTCGTCCAGCAGCACCACCCGGGGGCGTTCGGCCCAGCCGGGCACCGCCGCGTCCCAGGCCGCGCCGACCTCGTCGACCAGGGCGCGGACCCGGGCCGGGTCGGCCAGCAGCGACACGAACATCGACTTGCGCAGCCGGTGCGCCTCGCCGTCCAGCGCGTGCACGGCGCCGTGCCCGAAGAGGGTGCTGCGCACCGGTTCGGGCAGGGCGCCCGCGCGCCGGACGTGGCGCTCGTCGTAGAAGAAGCGGACCGCCTCCGGCCCGTGCAGGGCGACCGCGGGCCGCCCCGCCAACCTGGCCCGCGTCACCGGGCCGGGTTGCCGTCGGCGCAGGTCGGGGAGCCACGCGTAGCCGCGCGTCAACAGGGGGAGGGTGCTGTCCCGCCAGGGGTGCTGTCGTCGGTCCATGGCCGTCGGCTGCCCCGGCCCGGAGATCGGAAACCGGCCCTCCCCCGGGCGGGCGACCTCAGGGCGCGAGGTCGGCGAGCAGGTAGTCGGCGGTGCCGGTGAGGTGCAGCAGGCGGTCGAGGTGGGCGGGGCGGTGCTCCAGGAGCAGGCGGCGGCCGGCCGCGTCCGTGTCGCGGCGGATCTGCAGCAGCGCGGACAGCCCCATGGAGTCGCACAGCGACATGGCGGCGCAGTCGACCCGGACCTCGTCGTACGGCGGGCGGGCGGCCAGGTGGCCGACGACCGCCCGGACGAGTTCCTCGCAGCTCTCGTGGTCGAGTTCGCCCTCCACCCGGACGGTGACGGCGCGGGGCGGGTGGGCGGGGTGCGCGCTCATGCGGGTGTTCCGGTGGTCGGGGCGGGGACCGGCGCGGCGGGTACTGCGGCGGTCAGCGCGGCGGTGAGGATCGCGACGCTGCGCGGCAGGTCGCGCAGCTGCTCGCGCAGCACGGTCAGCGCGGAGGTGAGCAGGACGTCCGGGACGGAGCGGGCGAGCAGGACGTGCCGGGTCCAGCCGGTGAACGCGGTGAACAGTTCGGCGTCCCCGGTGTAGAGGGCGACGGCCAGGTGCTCGACGACGTGGGTCAGGTCGTCGAGGGTGTGCTCGCGCTGGACGCCGGTGTAGGAGCGGACGGCGGGGTGCCGGTCGGCGAGGGCGGCCAGGACGTTGGCCACCAGGGCCCGGGGGTCGCGGCCGACCAGGGTGTACTCCTGGTCGGCGAGGTGGGGCAGGTCGTCGACGGGCTGGTGCGGGGAGGCCGGCAGCGGCAGGCCGCGGGCGAGGCGGGCGGCGGCCGTGCGGGCGTCGGGGGCCCAGGCGTCGGCGCCGAGCAGCCGGGCGTGCCGGCCGTCGGGGCCGAAGGCCGCGCCGCCGACGACGACGGGCACGCCGGCGGCCTGGGCGGCGGTGATCGCACTGTGCGCGGCGGGCAGCCGGGTGGGCAGCGAGGCGGACAGCGCGAGCACGTCGGGGGCGGTGCGGTGCAGGTGGGCGATCAGGTGGGGGGTGGGGCACTGGGCACCGAGGTAGTCGACCCGCCAGCCGCGCAGGGTCAGCACCTCGGCCAGCAGCCGGGCCGGGAAGGCGTGCCACTCGCCGTCGACGCAGGCCACCGTGATCCGGCCGGGGCGGCGGGGGGCGGTGGCGGCGGCGAACGCGGGGTGGTGGGTGACGACGGCCACCACCCGTTCGTTGACGGCGGTCGCGGCGTGCTCCTGGATCACGGTGATCCGGTCGGCCGCCCATTCGCGGCCGATCCGGGCCTGGATCGCGCCGATCACGTCGAGCAGCAGCGCCTCCGGGTGCAGGCCCTCCTCCAGCGCGGCGACGGCGAGGGCGACGGCCCGGGCCTGGTCGCCGCCGAGGACGGCCTCCCACAGCTCCTCGGTGCGGTCGGCGAGGTCGGCGCAGGTCCCGGGTGCGGAGCCGGTCGCGGAGCCGGTCTCCGGGGTGAGCGTGCCGGTCTGCGGGGTGAGCGTGCCGGTGGGTGCGTGGTCGTTCATGCCTCGGCTCCTCGCTGTCCGCCGATCACGGGGACGTGGCCGTGCGGGGGCGCGGCGATCACCATGACCGCCATGTCGTCGTGCCGGCCCTCGCGCAGCCACTGCGCGGTGAGCATCTGCACCCGTTCCACGATCGCCTCGGCGGGCAGGCCCGCGCACTCGGCGAGGGCCTGGCGCAGCCGGTCGTCGCCGAACTGCTCGTCGCCGGTCGGGCCGCCCTTGGCCTCGGTGATGCCGTCGCTGTACAGGACGCACGCCTCCCCGGGGTCGAGCAGGACGGTGTCGGTCCGGGTGGTGGCCTCGGGCAGGACGCCGACGATGCTGCCCAGGGTGGTGGACTCGGTGACCCGGCCGTCCGCCCGGACCACCATCGGCGCGGGGTGCCCGGCGGCCGAGAGCCGGACCCGGACCCGGTCGTCCTCGCGACGCACCGAGGCGAGCACCAGGCTGGCGAAGCGGGTGTGGTGGGAGGTCAGCAGGGCCCGGTTGAGCAGGTGCAGGACGCGTTGGTGGTCGTCGGCCAGCGGCAGCAGCGCGTGCAGCGTGTTGCGCACCTTGCCGGTCATGACGGCGGCCTCCAGGCCCTTGCCGCTGACGTCGCCGAGCAGGGCGAGGGTCTCGCCGCCGGGGTCGGCGGCGGGGTGGACGTCGTAGAAGTCGCCGCCGATCCGGTCGCGGTCGACCGAGGCGCGGTAGCCGCCCGCGAAGTCCACCCCATCGAGGTGTTCGAGCCGGGGCGGGAGGAGTTCGCGCATCAGCAGGTCGGTGATGGCGGCCTGCTCGGAGTACATGACGGCGGCGGAGACGGCGGCGCCGGCCCGGACGGCGAACATCCGGGCGAAGGCCTCCTCGCCGGGGGCGAACGGGCCGGCGGCCGGGGTGCGCAGCAGCACCAGCGCCCCGGCGGGGACGCCGTGCCCGGGCAGCGGGGTGACCAGCACCGAACCGACCCGGCCGAAGCCGTCGGGCACCAGCCAGTGCGGCGCCGCGCCCGGGTCGATCCAGCGCGAGGGGACCGGCGGGAACCCGCGCAGCGCCTCGGCCAGGCCGGGGACCTCGGCGGCGTCGGCCCGCACCTGGGCGTGCGCCGGTGCGTCGCCGCGCAGGCAGGTCACGAAGCGCAGCACCCGGCCCGAGCCGGGGGCGATCAGCACGGCGGCGTCGGCCAGGTGCAGCGCCGCCTGGCGGGCGGCCGTCTCCAGGACCCGGTCGGCGTTCAGCGAGGACAGCAGCAGGCCGGACAGCCGGGTCAGCAGCTCCCAGTCGTGCGGGCCGCCGTCGGCCGCCGGGGGCCCGTCCGGGCGGGTCTCGCGGGTGACGAACCACCACACCGCGCTGCCGTCGGGCCGGCGGGTGGGGTGCGCCTCGACCGCGCCGGCCACGGGGTGGGCGTGCCGGACGACCTGCGGCCGGGGGTCGTCCTCCCGCAGGTCCAGGTGCGCCCGGCGCAGCCAGGCCGGGCTGTCGCCCGGGCCGCCGTGGGGGCCGCCGCCGGGTCCGCCGTCCGGGCCCGCCAGGAGGCGGCGGGCGCTGGCGCTGGCGTGCAGGAGCCGGCCGTCGGGGTCGAGCAGCGCCACCGGGTAGGGGGAACCGGCGAGGTAGTGCCCGTCGGTGGTGGCCGCGGGGGAAGTCGAAGATGCCATCGTCCGGACCTTGACGGGTCCTCACCTCGCAATTGGTTTCCGCCGGCGCCGCCGGGCCCGTGGGCCCTTGGGGTGGGCGGGTTTGGTGCGGCCTGCGGGCCCCGGGGGGGATCCGACGGGCTGCACCCGAACCGCCATGCTACCGCCGCCCGGTGACCTGCCGGTCCGGCCGGCGGTCCCGGGGGCTGCGGGCCGTCGCCGCGGCCCCGGCGGGGGCCGGTGACGGTGGGCGCCGGGTG
Organism: Kitasatospora sp. NPDC015121; assembly: GCF_055562955.1. Classification (NCBI taxonomy): domain Bacteria; kingdom Bacillati; phylum Actinomycetota; class Actinomycetes; order Kitasatosporales; family Streptomycetaceae; genus Kitasatospora; species Kitasatospora sp. NPDC015121. The sequence continues at coordinate 30,586 of NZ_JBVHEH010000020.1, read as the reverse complement.
CCCGGGGCGGGGCCCGGGCTACCATGCCGGTCATGACCGATCACACGCACGGTGCCGCCGGGGGCACCGCCGGTGGTGCCCCCGGGGCGGGCCCGCCGGGCGTCGAGACGGTGCGGGCGCGGGGCGAACTCGACTGGGAGGACGCCCAGGAGTTCGCCCAGCGGCTGACGGCCGCGCTCGACCGCCGGCCGCGGCTGCTCGTGGTGGACCTCTCGGAGGTCACGTTCGCCGACTCCTCGGTGCTGAACGGCCTGCTCGTCGCCCGGCGGCGGATGGCCGAGGACGGCGGACGGCTGGTGCTGGCCGGGCCGCTCCAGGCGGCCGTCCGCAGACTGATCGACCTCGCCGCCGCCGGCGGCTACCTACCGGTCGCGCCGGACGTGGCGGCCGCGCTGCGCTGCGACGTGCCCGGCCCTCCGGTGTGATAGCGCGCCGTCCGGGCAGCCGACTGTCCGGAGCGCCGTTCCCCACCCCGTCCCGACCGATGCGAGGTCCTCAGATGTCCGGTGCCGAGACCGACCAGACGCGGCGGCCCGCCCTGCCCGCCCGTCCGCCGGTGTGCACCGCGGCCGAGGCCCGGGTGGCCGTCGCCGAGGCGCTCGCCGGGCACCCCGGGGCCGGGGAGCGGCTGCTCGGCGACGCCTGCCTCGCCGTCACCGAGCTGGTCACCAACGCGATCCGGCACGCCGGCGGAGTGACCGGGTTCGCCGTGCGGACGGACGACGGCGGCGTGCTGACGATCGAGGTCGAGGACGCCGCCGACGCCCGCCCGCACGGCGACGCCGCCCACCTGCAGGACCCGACCCGGCTGGGCGGCCGGGGCTGGCCGCTGGTCCAGCTGGTCAGCCGCAGCTGGGAGATCCACCCGCTGCCCGGCGGCGGCAAGCGGATCCGGGTCACCCTGACCGGCTGAGCGGCCGCGCCGGGGAACGGGCCGGAGAGCGAACGGCCCCGGCGCTCGGCCCCGGACGATCGGCCCCGGGCGTTCAGGCCAGCAGGCGGGCGAGGCTGGGGGCGAGGTCGAGGTGGGCGCTCTCGCTGCCGGGCGGCACCTCGGCGTAGGCCTCGGCGAGGAACGCGGCGACGGCGGTGCCGGGGGCGCTGATCAGCGCCCGTTCGGCCTGCGGTCCGAGGGCGCCCAGGGTGATCAGGACCCGGCCGTCCGGTCCGGGGGCGACCCGGACGTCCCCTTCGCCGACCGGCGCGCGGCGCCCCTCGGCCAGCAGGTCGCGGCCGAACCACCAGGTGATCTCCTCGCCGCCCGGGTGGTGCGGCGGGAAGGCCAGCTCCACTCCGTAGGGCAGGGCCGGATCGAAGCGCAACTGGGCCGTGACCCAGGTGTGGGGGTGGGGGCTCTCCGGGAGGGTGACGGAGAACGACCTGAACACGGCGACGGGCATGCGGGTCCCCATTCCTGTTTCCTGTTTTTCGTGCGGGTGTGCCGGTGCGGGGTGCACCCCGAGGGGGTGGCCTGGGCGGCCGGGTGTCGCCGGCGCGGCTACCCGGGACCGGGCGGTCCACGCCGGGGTTGCCGAACCGTTATCCGGAACCGGGACGTTTCGGTCCGGCACGGGCGGGCAGCCGAGGGGGCGGCCGGTGCCCGCCGGCCGCCCCCGACGTACGTGGAGAGGACTGATGATGGACATCGCCACCGGCAGCCCGCTGGACGCACACGACCGCGACACGGCCGGGGAGGCGCTGCAGGGCGCCCTGGTCGATCTGGTGGACCTGTCCCTGGTCGGCAAGCAGGCGCACTGGAACCTGTACGGCCCCCGTTTCCGCTCCGTCCACCTGCACCTGGACGAGGTGGTGGCCACCGCCCGTGACTACGCCGACCAGGTGGCCGAGCGGGCCGCCGCGATCGGGGTCAGCCCGGACGGGCGGGCCGCGACGGTCGCGGCGAGCGGCCTGCCCGCCGCGCCGGCCGGCTGGCAGGCCGACGCGGCGGTCGTCGAGTGGCTGGTGCAGGCGCTCGCGGCGGTGGTCGCCCGGATGCGCGAGCGGATCGCGAAGACCGGGGAGGCCGACCCCGTCACCCAGGACCTGCTGATCGGAGTGACCTCGGCGCTGGAGAAGCACAGCTGGATGTTCCGGGCCGAGAACCGGGCCTGAACCCGGCCCGGAAAAAAAATCCCGGCCGTCGTGCATACCGCGCGGCGACCGGGGCAGACGGCGCGCGGTGACCCGGCCGACCGGCCGGGTGCCGCGCGCCGTCGTGCGACGGCCGAGGCCCCCGAACGGGGCCTGACCAGCGAGGAGAACGCCTGATGGCGGTGGAGCAAGCGTCCGAACGGCTCGTCGAGCTGCTGACCCGGGACGATGCGGTGCAGGAGCAGTGGGTGGCGGCCGTGGCCGCGACCCTGGGCGCGCGGATCAGTCGGGCCGAGCTGGAGCGCGAGCTGTCGGACCTCTACCAGGCGCTGGTCCAGGCACTGGACAAGGGCGGGCTGGACTGGCAGGACGAGGCGTACTCGGAGGTGCGCGCCCTGCTGGTGGAGCTCTCCCGCAGCCGGGCCCGGTACGGTTTCACGCCCACCGAGACGGCCGTCAGCGTGTTCGCCTGCAAGGACGTGCTGGAGCCGACCGCGACCAGCACCGGCGAGGACATCGCGGCGTACCTGCAGCTGACCCGGCTGCTGGACGCGCTGGGCCTGTTCACCATCGAGGCGTACGCCCGCACCCGCGAGGAGATCATCAGCGCGCAGGCCGAGCAGCTGCTCGAACTGTCGACGCCGGTGGTCAAGCTGTGGGAGGACGTGGTGGCGGTGCCGCTGGTCGGCACGCTGGACTCGGCCCGCACCCAGGTGGTGATGGAGAAGCTGCTGCAGAGCCTGGTGGACTCCGGCTCCGAGCACGCCATCATCGACATCACCGGCGTGCCCGCCGTGGACACCGAGGTCGCCCAGCACCTGCTGAAGACCGTGGTCGCGGCCCGGCTGATGGGCGCGGAGTGCACGATCTCGGGCATCCGCCCGCAGATCGCGCAGACCCTGGTCGCGCTGGGCGTCCAGTTCGGCGACATCGTCACCAAGGCCACGCTGGCCGACGCGCTGCGCCACGTCCTGCAGCTCAGCGGCGCGCAGGCGCCCGCGGGCGGTGCCCGGTGAGCGACCGCGTCCCGGTCCTGAAGATCGGCCAGGTCCTGCTGGTGTCGATCCAGGTCGACCTGGAGGACCAGATCGTCCTGGACCTCCAGGACGACCTGGCCGAGCGGATCGTCGCCACCGGCGCGAACGGGGTGGTCATCGACATCACCGCGCTGGAGATCGTCGACTCCTTCGTCGGCCGGATGCTGGCCAACACCGCCGCGATCTCGCGGATGCTGGACGCCGAGACGGTCGTCGTCGGGATGCGTCCGGCGGTCGCCATCACCCTGGTCGAGCTGGGGCTCTCGCTGGGCGGGGTGCGCACCGCGCTCACCCTGGAGAAGGGTCTGGCGCTGCTGGAACGGGACCGTACCGCGCGTACGGGCCGCCCGTGACCGGGCCCCGGGTGGTGGAGAACGAGCAGACCGTGCCGATCGGGTCCAACGACGACGTGGTGCGGGCCCGGCAGACCGTCCGGACGTACGCCCAGCAGTGCGGGCTGTCGCTGGTCGACCAGACGAAGCTCGTCACCGCCGCCAGCGAGCTCGCCCGCAACACCCTGGTGTACGGCGGCGGCGGCCTGATGCGCTGCGCCGCCGTCCGCAGCGGGGCGCGGACCGGCGTGCACGCCGTGTTCGAGGACAGCGGGCCGGGCATCCCCGACCTGGACCTCGCCCTGACCGACGGCTGGACCTCCGGCGGCGGTCTGGGCCTGGGCCTGAGCGGGGCGCGCCGACTGGTCGACGAGTTCGAGCTGCACAGCGAGCCCGGCGCCGGGACCAGGGTGGGAGTGACGAAGTGGGCGCGGTGACTCCCCCGGCGGTCCCCGCGGTGGCCGTGTGCGAGGACACCCTGTGGCTGCGCCACTCGGACTCGCTGCCCGCCGCCGCCCGCAGCGCGGCCCGCCAGCTCGCGCACCGGATCGGCCTGCTGCCCGAGCGGGCCGGTGAGGCGGAGCTCGCCGTCAGCGAGGCCGCCACCAACCTGCGCCGGCACGCCGTCGACGGGGCGATGGTGCTGCGGGTGGTGCGCACCGACGCCGAGGCGGCGCTGGAGTTCCTCACCGTGGACAGCGGGCCCGGGATGGCGGACGTGCCCGCCGCGCTCGCCGACGGCTACTCCTCCGGCCCGACCCTGGGCATCGGCCTGGGCGCGGTCGCCCGGCTCGCCGACGCCTTCGACCTGCACTCGCTGCCGGGCCGTGGCACCGTGCTGACCGCCCGGTTCTGGAACCGCACCCCGTCCGGACGGGCGGCCGCCGCCGCGGGCGAACCGGTCACGGCGGGCCTGACCCGCCCGATGAGCGGCCAGGACCTGTGCGGCGACGCGTGGGCGGTGCGCCCGGTGGGGGCCCCGCTGCCGCAGGCCGCCGACCGGGGCCTGCCGGTGGCCGCGCGCCTGGACTGGTCGGTGCTGACCAACCGGACGTCCCGGACCCACTCCCCCGCCGCACCGGCCACCGGCGCGGGTGCCGTTGCCGGTGCCGGATCGGGCCCGGGGACCGGCCCCGGGGCGTTCCTGCTGATGTTCTGCGACGGACTGGGCCACGGCCCGCTGGCCGCCCGGGCCGCCGCGGACGCCGTCGCCGCGTTCCACCGCACCACGGCGCACCGGCCCGAGGACGTGCTGGCCGACCTGCACCGGGCGCTGCGCTCCGGGCGCGGCGGCGCGGTCGCCGTCGCGCTGGTCGAGCCCGCCGAGGCCCGGCTGGAGTTCTGCGGGGTCGGCAACGTCAGCGCCTTCGTGGTCGACCCGGTCGGCGGCACCCGGCGGGCGCTGCCGTCCGCCCCGGGCATCGTCGGCCACCAGCTGCCCAGCGCGCACACCGTCCGGCAGCAGCTCGCGCCGGGCAGCGCGGTGGTGCTGCACTCGGACGGGCTGACCGACCGCTGGCGGGCCCCGGACGTGCCTGGCCTCTTCTCCCACCTGCCCGTCACCGCCGCCGCGCTGCTGCTGCGCGAGGCGGGGGTGCGCCGGGACGACGCCGGCGTAGTGGTCGCGAAGGGTGCCTGGTGAACTCCCCCAATCCTCCCGCCCCGCCCGCACGGCCCGTCCCGCCGCTCCCCGAGGGGCCGTCGCTGCCCGAGGGGCCGCCCGTGCGCCTGGAGACCGTGCCGGTGGACAGCGCGCGGGACACCTTCGGGCTGCGCCGCGGCGCCCGGGCCGTCGCCGACCTGCTCGGCATGGACGGGCAGGACGCCGTCCGGCTGGCGACCGCGCTGAGCGAGCTCGGCCGGGGCCTGCTCGGCGCGGACCGGCTGACCGCCGCGTTCGATCTGCTGTCGGGGCCGCCGGCCGCGCTGCGGGTGACCCTGGCCTGGCGGGGCGGCCACCAGCTGCCCGCGGAGGCGCTGGAGGCGTCCGGCCGGCTGCTGCCCACCCACCACGAGCACGGCGGCGACAGCGGCCTGGTCCGGGTCGAGCAGCGGATCGGGCCGGTGCCCGGCGCGCTCCCGGAGCTGGCCGGACGGGCCCGCGACGTGCTGGCCGGGCACACCGGGCACACCGGGCCGAGCGCCCAGGAGGAGGACTCCCGGGCGCAGACCCGGGACCTGATCGCCGTGCTGGAGCACACCCGGGCCCAGCGCGAGGAACTGAGGCGCCTGAACAGCGAGTTGGAGGAGACCAACCGGGGCGTGCTGGCGCTGTACTCGGAGCTGTCGGAGGAGCTGGAGGAGACCAACCGGGGCGTGGTCGCGCTGTACGCCGAGCTCGACGAGAAGTCCCGGCAGCTGCGCGAGGCCAGCGAGGCCAAGAGCCGGTTCTGGGCGAACGTCAGCCACGAGCTGCGCACGCCCGTCAACGCGGTCGTGGGCCTGGCCGAGCTGCTGCGCGCCGACGCCGACGCGCCGGCCGAGGAGCGGGCCCGCCAGCTGTCGCTGATCGCGGACTCCGGCCGCACCCTGCTGGCCCTGGTCGACGAGCTGCTCGACGTCGCGAAGGCGGAGTCCGGCGCGCTGGAACCGCAGTGGGCGCCGCTGGACCTGCGCGCCGTGCTCTCCCACCTGGAGGGCACCCTGCGCGGCCTGGCCCGCCCCGGCGTCGCGCTGCGGATCGGCCCGGCGCCGGCCGGGACGGAGGCGCTGCTCGGCGACGAGACGATGCTGGTGCGGGTGCTGCGCAACCTGCTGTCGAACGCGCTGAAGTTCACCGAGCGGGGCTCGGTGCGGCTGGAGGCCCTGGTCGAGCCGGGCCCGGACGGCGCGCCGTCGCTGGTGCTGACCGTCGCCGACACCGGTGTCGGCATCCCGGCCGACCAGCACGAACGGGTCTTCGAGGAGTTCTACCAGGTGCGGGGACCGCACCAGCGGGGCCGCCGCGGCACCGGCCTCGGCCTGCCGTACGCCCGCCGGCTGACCGAGATCCTCGGCGGCACGCTGCACCTGGACAGCGAGCCGGGCCGGGGCACCACGATCACCGTCCGGCTGCCCGTGCACCCCTCGGCGCCGACCCCCGCGCCGACCGCCGGCCCGCGGCTGGCGGTGCTGGTCGCGGTCGACGACGACCCGGCGTTCCGGGACGTGCTGCGCCCGGTGCTGCGGGAGATCGCCGACCGGGTGGTGGAGGTCCCGGACGGCGCGAACGCGCTCGCCGCGATCCGCGCGGCCCGGCCGGACGCGGTCGTCCTGGACCTGCACCTGGGCGAGGTCGACGGCTACCAGGTGCTGGCCGGGCTGCGGGCCGACCCCGTGCTGCGGCAGGTGCCGGTGGTCGTCCTGACCTCCGCCTCGCTGTCCGGCGTCGACCGCGGCCGCCTGTCGCACGCCCGCGCCGTGCTGCCCAAGTCCGCCGTGGACGGCGGCCGGATCGCCGCCGCCCTGTCCGCCCCGCGCCCCGCCGCGCCGCGGCGGCCGCTCCCGCCCGAGGACGGATCGTGAGCCCCACCCTCGACGCCGGACCCGCCACCGTCCTGGTCCTCGACGACAACGACACCACCCGGTACGTCGTGGGCAGCTGGCTGCGCCGCTCCGGGCACACCGTCGTCGAGGCGGTCGACGGCGCCCAGGCACTGGCGCTGCTGGAGCGCTCCCCCGCCGCCGAGCTGCCCGAACTGGCCGTGGTGGACATCAGCCTGCCCGACATGACGGGCTTCGAGGTGTGCGAGCGGATCAAGGGCGCCCCGCGCACCGCGGCGCTGCCCGTCGTGCACATCTCCGCCACCGCGATCGAGGCCAGCGACCGCACCCAGGGCCTGCACCGCGGCGCGGACGCCTACCTGACCGAGCCGATCGACCCGGCCGAGCTCCAGGCCACCGTCACCGCCGTGCTGCGCTACACCCGGGCCCGCCGGCGCGCCGAGCGGCTGGCCGCCCGGGTCGCCGCCCTGCACCACAGCACCCTCGCGCTGTACGGCGCCACCGACCCGGACGCGCTGGCCGCCTCGGCGGCGCTGGGCGCGGTCCGGCTGGGCGCCGCCCGGGCCACCGCGATCGCGCTCGGCCCGGACCGCGACACCCTGCACCTGGCCCACCACGACCCGGACCTCCCGGACGACACCGGGGTCCGCCTGTTCGAGGCCCCGCCCGTCCTGCTCGACCTGCTCGCCCACCACACCCTGGGCGACGCCACCGGCACCGGCACCGCCCTGCTGGACGCCGAGGCGTGGGGCGCCGTGCTGGCCGACCACGGCCTGGCCGGCACCGGCCTGCCCGCCGGGCCGGTCGCGGTGGTGACGGCCCGCACCAAGCCGGGCCGGCCGCCGCTGGCGGTGGTCGTCGACGGGGACGCGGTCGCCGCCCCGGACGAGCGCGGCCTGCTCCCCCAGCTCACCCAGGCCGCCGCGCTCGCCCTGGAGGCGCAGCGCAGCCAGGCCGAGGAGCACGCCCTCGCGCTCACCCTGCAGCGCAGCTTCCTGCCCGGCCGGCTGCCCGCCGTCCCCGGCGTCGAACTCGCGGTGCGCTACGAGCCGGCCTCGGCCCGCAACGAGATCGGCGGTGACTTCTACGAGGCGATCGACACCCCGGACGGGCTGCTGCTGGCGATCGGCGACGTGGCCGGCCACTCCCTGGAGGCCGCGATGGCGATGGGCGAGCTGCGGCACGCGCTGCGCGCCTACGCGATCGAGGGCCACGACCCGCAGACCCTGCTGCACCGGTTGGACACCCTGCTGACCCGGTTGCGTCCGGGTCTGACCGCGACGGTCTGCCTGGTGCTGATCGCCCCCGACCGGCGCAGCGTCCGGGTCGCCAACGCCGGCCACCTGCCGCCGCTGCTGCGGCTGCCGGACGGCTCCGCCCGCTACCTGAGCGAGCACGGCATCCTGCTCGGCCTGAACGTGCCGCAGCCGCCGACCACCGAGTACCCGGTGCCTCCCGGCAGCACCCTGCTGCTGGTCACCGACGGTCTGATCGAGGTGCCCGGCGAGCACCTCCAGACCAGCCTGGACGCCCTGCGGGACGTCTTCGCCGACACCCCTCCGGAGCTGGACCGGGCGGCCGACCTGCTGCTGTCCTCGTTCGCCCGGGCGCAGACCGACGACGTCGCGCTGCTGATCGCCCGCCTGCACTGACCGTCGAGCCCTCCCCGCACCGTTCGGAGCTCCCGTGCCCGAGTACGACCTGACCATCGACGTCCGCACCCATCCCGCGGGGGCGACCGTCGTCGTGCTCGCGGGCGAGCTGGACTACCACACCGCGCCGCGCCTGCACCGCGCCGTGGAGCGGACCGTTCCGACGCTGCCGATGGTGCTGGACCTCGCGCTGCTGCGGTTCTGCGACTCCCTGGGCGTCGCCGAACTGATCTTCGCGTTCCGCCGCGCCCAGATCGCCGGCACCTCGCTGGCCCTGGTCGGCACCACCCCGGACGTCGAGCGGCTGCTCGCGATGACCGGCCTGGACCGGCTGCTGCCCCGGCACGGGAGCGTCGACGCGGCCGTCGGCGCGCTGCGCCCGTACGGCTGATCCCGCGCTCACCCCTCCGGTCGGGCCGGTCCGTGCGGGGCCAGTTCGGGCTCCAGGCCGCCCGCGAGCGGCGGCACGGGTCGGCCGGTGTCGCGCCGCCAGCCCTCGAACGCCCAGGCGGTGGCGGCGACCAGGGCCAGGCCGAGCAGCCAGCCGCCCAGCACGTCGCTGACCCAGTGCACGCCGAGCGCGACCCGGGTGAACCCCACGCCCAGCACGCTCAGGGCGGCTACCCCCCGGGCCGCCCACCGCCACGGCGGCCGCAGCGCCGGGGAGAGCGCCAGCACCAGCACCGCGCAGCAGGTCGCCGCCGTCATCGCGTGTCCGGACGGGAACGAGAACCCCGGGGCGTGCGCCACCGGGTCGGGCAGCGCGGGCCGGGCCCGGGCGACGGCGGCCTTCACGCCCCAGCCGATCAGCCCGGAGGCGGTCACGGTGGCGGCCGCCCACACGGCCAGCCGCCAGGCCCGCCGCCACAGCAGCCAGGCGACGGCCGCCGCGACCAGCAGCCGCATCGTCACCGGGTCCCACACCCGGTCGCTGAGCGTGCGCAGCACCGACAGCGCGGCCGGGTGCTCGCGCACCGCCGCGTGCAGCCGTCGGGCCGCCCCGGCGTCGAGCCGGTGCAACGGCGCCCAGTTGGCCTCGATCAGCACCAGCAGCAGCGCGGTCGGCACCGCGGCCACCCCGAACGCGGCGACGGCGGCGAGCAGCCGCTCGCCCAGGCGCAGGTCGGCGGTGCGCGGGTCCACCAGGCGCGGACGGGTCGGTCGACGGATCACCGGGCCTCCTCGTGCTCGGACTCGTGCGCGGGCTCCTGCGCGGGCTCCTGCTCGGGCTCCGCTTCGGCGCCTTGCTCGGCGCCCTGCCCGGTGTCCTGTTCGGCCGGGGCCAGCGGGTCGGGCAGCACGGGGCCGGAGCGGCCGGTGCGGTCGGCCTCCAGCTGGGCCGCGAACGACAGGCCGAGGAACAGCGCGATCGCGGTCAGGTACGACCAGACCAGCAGCGAGAACAGGGCGCTGAGCGGCCCGTACACGGCGTCGAACGAGCCGCTCAGGCGCAGGTACAGGCTCAGCAGCCAGGTCGCCGCCAGCCACAGCACCAGGTAGACGCCGGCGCCGAACGCCAGCCAGCTGTACCCGGGTTGGCGGCGGCGCGGGGCCCGGCGGAAGACCACGGCGGCCGAGGTCAGGGTGAGCAGCACGCCGACCGGCCAGCGCAGCAGCGTCCAGGCCGCGGCGGTGCCGGGGCCCAGCCCGAACACCTCGTCGGCGGTCGCCGCGATCTGCGGCCCGGCCACCAGCACCAGGAAGCCGACGCCCAGCGGCAGGCCCGCGCCCGCCGCCATCAGCAGGCTGCGTCCGTACTTGCGCTCGAACGGCCGGTCCCGTTCGATGCCGTAGATCCGGTTCGCCCCGCGCTCGATCTGGGACATCGCGGTGACCAGGTTGGCGAGCGCGAATAGCGCGCCGAACCACAGCGCGAGGGTGCCGCCGGTGTGCTCCCGGCCCCGGTCGAGCACCTGGCGCACCAGGTCCGCGCTGGGCTCCGGCACCACCCGCTCGATGACGCCCGCCACCAGCCGCCCGACCGGGCCGCCGTGCAGCGAGGAGGCCAGGCCGACCACCGCGATCGCGAACGGCACCAGGGCCAGCACCACCTGGAAGGCCAGGGCCCGGGCGTGGCTGAACCCGTCGGCGTACCGGAACCGGAGGAAGGCGTCCCGCGCCAGCGGCCACCAGGACCGCCGCCGCAGCGTCCCGACCGCCTCGTCGGCGGACAGGTGCTCCCGGCCGGGCCTGACCCGGCTCGCGGTCCCCATCAGCCCACCTCCGCGCCGGCCGAGCGCACGGCGGGCCCGGCGGGTCGGTCCGTTCCGTCCTGCGCCGCGCCGTGCGCGCCGCCCGTCCCGCCCGTGCCGCCCGTCCCGGCGAACCGGGCGGTGCCGGCGAGCGAGGGGCGCGCGCCGGTCCGGGCGGCCGCTCCCCCGCCGGTTACCCCCGCCGTGGCCGGGTCCGGCGCGGCGGGGCCGGGGACCCGGACCAGGAGGGCGTCCGGGCGGGCGGTCAGGACCAGGGTCCGGCCCTCGCCGACCGGGTCACCGTCGCACTCGCGGGGGCGGGCGTGGGTGGCGGTCAGTTCGATGCGCCGGCCCCGGTGGTGTTCCAGCGGGGCGTCCGAGCCCGGGGGGCGGGTGCCGGTGAGGAGGGCGCGCAGGGTCCGCCACCAGCCGAGGAGGCCGTGCGGCCCGACCAGGACCAGGTCGAGCACCCCGTCGTCGGGGGTGGCGGCGGGCAGCAGCCGCACCCCGCCCTGGAGGCTGCCGACGTTGCCGACGACGGCCGTCCGCACCTGGCGGTGCAGGGGCGGGGCGTCGTCCACCCGGACGGTCAGGGCGAAGCGCCGGTCGCCGAGGTGCCGGGCGGCGCCGACCAGGTAGGCGGGCCAGCCGAGGCGGCGCTTGAGGGCGGGGCCGGTGTCGGCCATCACGGCGGCGTCCAGTCCCATGCCGGCCATGGTGGCGGCGGTCCGGGCGGGCAGGCCGTCGCCTTCGACGCGCATCAGGTCGATCCGGCGGGTGCGGCCGTCCAGGGCGGCTGCGAGCGCGGCCTCCGGGTCGGTGGGCAGGCCGAGGTTGCGGGCCAGCAGGTTGCCGGTGCCGCACGGGACGACCGCGAGGGTCGCGCCGCTGCCGGCCAGCGCTTCGGCGCAGGCCGTGACCGTGCCGTCGCCGCCGCAGGCGGCGACCAGCCGGGCGCCGTCGGCGAGGGCGCGTTCGGCTGCGGCGCGGCCGCAGTCGTCCGCGTCGCCGGGGAGGCGGCGGGGCGGCCGGTGGCCGTGGGCGACGGCGACGGCGGAGAGCCGTGCCAGCAGGTCGTCGTCGACGGAGACCGGGTTGTAGACCAGCGCGATCGGCAGCGCGTCGGTCCCGGCGGCCCGGGCGGGAGCGGCCTGGGTGCGGGGCTCGTGCGCGGACAGGGCCCGCCAGAGCACCCACAGGGCGGCGGCGCCGTTCAGCGCCCCGGCGACCACGTCACTGGGGTGGTGCATGCCCCGGTAGAGCCGGCTGGCCGCGACCAGCACCGGCACCGTCCAGGCCAGCGCGCACAGCGGCACCCGCCACCGTCCGCGCGGCGCGCGCAGCGCGAGCAGGCCCAGGCCGCCGTACAGGGCGGTGGCCGCCCCGACGTGGCCGGACGGGAAGCTGGAGGTGGGCAGCGCCCCGTCCAGCCGGAGGACGTCGGGGCGGGCCCGGTCCACCAGGTGGGCGGCGGTCACGAACAGCGTCGCCTGCAGGGCCACCGCCCCGGCGAGCAGCGCGGCGGAGCGCGGGCGGCGCAGGAGCAGCAGCAGGACGGCGACGACCGCGGTGACGGTCACGATCGCCGGGGTGAAGGCGAGCCCCGACAGCCAGGAGCTGACGGTGGTCAGCGCCGGGGTGCGGTGCTCGGCCAGCCAGCGGACCACCGTCTCCTCGCGCGGGTCCCACCAGCCGCCCGGCGGGTGGGTGACCAGCACGCCCAGCGCGAAGAGCAGCATCCCCTGGACGGCCGCCGCGGCGAGCGCGCCGAGCGCCGCCGCCCGTCTCTTGGTCCTCGTCATGGCACCCGTGTCCCCCGATCGGCGGTTTTCATCCCGATCCGCTCGGCAGGCGTCGTTTCCGGCCCACCGGGTAGCCGAGCGGCCGCCACGGCCGTCCGTTCCGATCGGAGGAACCCATGACCACCGAGACCGTTCCCGCGAGCGCGCCCGCTCCCTCTTCCGACCCCGCCGCGCTGCCGGGGGACCGGGGCCGGGCACTGCGCCGCCGACTGGAAGGCCTGCTGGGCATCGCCGCCACCGAGGGGAACCTGCTGACGCCGCTGCGCAACGGCGACGAGATCTTCCCCGCGATGCTGGAGGCCGTCGACGGGGCGCGGCGGACCGTCGACCTGATGACGTTCGTCTACTGGCGCGGCGACATCGCCCGGATCTTCGCCCAGGCCCTGGCCCGCAAGGCCGCGCAGGGCCTGCGGGTGCGGCTGCTGCTGGACGGGTTCGGCTGCCGGCTGATCGAACCGGAGCTGCTCGACCTGATGGAGTCCGCGGGCGTCCGGATCTGCTGGTTCCGCCGCCCGGTGCGGCTGTCGCCGTTCAAGCAGAACCACCGCTGCCACCGCAAGGTCCTGGTGGTGGACGGCCGGACGGCGTTCACCGGCGGGGTCGGCATCGCCGAGGAGTGGTGCGGCGACGCCCGGAACCCGGGCGAGTGGCGCGACACCCACGTCCGGGTGGTCGGCCCGGCCGTGGACGGCATCGCGGCCGCCTTCGCGCAGAACTGGGCCGAGTGCGCCCCCGGCACGCTGTACGACGAGGCGGACCGGTTCGAGGAGCACGAGCAGCCCGGCGACTCGGTGGTCCAGGTGGTGCGGGGTTCGGCCGCCGTGGGCTGGCAGGACCTGCAGACCCTGATGCGGGTGGTGATCTCCTCCGCCGAGCGGCGGCTGCGGCTGGCGACGGCCTACTTCGCGCCCGACGACTACTTCGTGGACCTGCTGTGCGCGGCCGGCCGGCGCGGCGTGGCCGTCGACCTGCTGGTGCCGGGCGAGCACACCGACAAGCGGGTGTGCCAGCTGGCGGGCGAGCGCCACTTCGGGCGGCTGGCCGCGGCCGGGGTCACGGTGTGGCGGTACGGGCCGACGATGATGCACGCCAAGGTGCTGACCGTCGACGGGACGGCCGCCGTGGTCGGCTCGGCCAACTTCAACCGCCGTTCGCTGGACCACGACGAGGAGGTGGTGCTGGCCGTGGTCGACCCGGAGTTCACCGCCGTCCTGGACCGGCACTTCGACGAGGACCTGACGCGCAGCGAGGCCGTCGCCCCGGAGCGCTGGAACCGCCGCGGCCTCGGCCTGCGGGCCCTGGAGACGGCCACCGCGCCGATCCGGCACTTCCTCTGAGATCGGCCGTGTACGCGCGAACTCCCTTGGAAGGCAACGGGTTTGGGAAAACCGAGCGGGGCAAGGCGGGGCTCATGAGACGGACAACCTCGGTCATATCGGTGGTGGCGCACGCCGTCGCCGCCATCCTGGTCATCTGGATCCTGCTGGACCTCTTCGAGGCCAACCAGGACAACGCGCTGGTGCGCTGGTTCCACACCGCCGCCGACTGGCTGGCCGGCTGGTCCCGCGGCCTGTTCACGGTCTCCAACCGGACGGTGCAGATCCTGCTCGACTACGGCCTCCCGGCCGTCGTCTACGTGGTCATCGGCAACCTGGTCACCCGTGGTCGCGCCCTCGACTGAGGCGGGGCACGGAGAGCGGCGGAAGAGGGAGGAGCAGTCATGACGGGAACGGCAGCGGGAGCGGGAGCGGGAACGGGAACGGGAGCGGCCGCCGAGGCGGGAACGGGCGGCGCGGCGCCGGCCCGGGCGGTACGGGTCGCGGGCCGGTCCGGCTTCGTGGCCCGGGGCGTGGTCTACGCCCTGGTCGGGGTGCTGGCCCTGCGGATCGCGTTCGGCGCGGGCGGGGAGGACGCCGACCGGCAGGGCGCGCTGCACCAGGTCGCGGTACGGCCGTTCGGCGAGGTGCTGCTGTGGGTGCTGGCCGTCGGGTTCGTCGGGATGGCCCTGTGGCGGGCCGCCACGGCGGTGTTCGGCGAGGGCGGGGAGAAGAAGACCGGCTCGCGGGTGCTGTCGGCCGGGCGGGCGGTCTTCTACGCCTCGGTCGCCTGGGGAACGGCCGCGTACGCGGCCGGGACGGGCGGCGGCTCCGACAGCGACACCGCCTCCCGGGACTGGACCGCCACCGTGCTGGGCTGGCCCGGCGGCCGCTGGCTGGTCGGCGCGGCCGGACTCACCCTGGCGGGCGTCGGCGTCGCGATCGCCGTCCGGGCCCTGCAGCGGCGCTTCCTGCGCAAGCTCGACACCACCGGGATGGACCCGCGCACCCGCACCGCGGTGACCGGCACGGGCGTGTCCGGCAACGTGGCCCGGGGCATCGTCTACACCGCCGCCGGCGTGTTCGCCGTGGTCGCCGCCGTCCGCTTCGACCCCAACCAGACCAAGGGCATGGACGACACCCTCCGCGCCCTCGCCACCAGCCCGGCCGGCCCCTGGCTGCTGGCCGCGGTGGCCGCCGGCCTGGTGCTGTACGGCGTGTTCTCCTTCGTCTCGGCGCGCTGGCGCCGCTTCTGACCCGTCCCGGGACGAGTCGTGGCGTTGTCCGCGCGCACCCCCCGGAAGGGGCCGCCGAGGGGTGCGCGCGGACACACGTCGTGGCAAGGTGAAAGGAGTTCACCGCGCCACACGTTCTGCCGGACAGCCATGAGTGCACACCACGAGGAAACCGGAACGGGCCGGGGGAGGTTCTCCTGGCGCCGGGATCGGAGCAGTTGGCGGGCTCACGCGGATGCCCGGATCGACTATCTCCGGGCCCATCTCGAAGCCGATCGGGGGCGCCTCTCCGGCACCTGGCGGACCAGGAGGGCACGGAGGGTGGACTGCCAGCTGCTCTCCCACGCGGCCGTCGTGTTGGAGGAAGCGGACGACGCGATCGCGAAGACCTCTTCCTCCTGGCACAACAGGGAACGGATCTGGTCGAGGATACATGTCGCCGAAGTCCTGATGATGGAGGCGAAACTCCATGACGACCCCATCGGTTCCAGTATTTCCCCCGCCCACGCACTGCTGAATTACTTACCGCCCTCCTCCCGACAGCGGGAGCTGGCGGAGTCCCTCTGCGAAAAGGTCATCTCCGACCCCTCCGCAGAGCTTTCGGAGAACGAACTGCGATTCCTCTCCGGAACACTGATAGAGGCCTACCGGGCCCGCGACGGATATTTCGTCAGAGTGCGGAACGTCCGGAAGGTGCTGTTGATGTCGACGGGCCTGACCTTCCTTCTGGTGGCGTCCGTGACGGTGGCGGTGCATTTCCAATTCATCCCGCCCATCGACCTGTGCTTCCACCCGGCCGGCCAGAACCCCCTCGACGACACCGTGTTCTGCGCGTCGGGCGGGCATCCGTTCCCGTTCGATCCGAAGTACGGCGACTCGACCAAGGATCTGATAGCCATCGAGGTGAGCGGGATGCTGGGCGCCGCCATGACCGCCATCCTCTCCCTGCACGCGTGGAAGGGCGGAGGGGTTTCCTACGCGATCCAGCTGGCGTCCGCCACGCTCAAGGTGCCCACCGGGGCCCTGGCCGCGCTGATAGGGATGGTGCTGATCCGGGCCTCGTTCATACCGGGGCTCTCCGACCTGGACAGCACGGCCCAGATCCTGGCGTGGTCCATCGTGTTCGGGGCCTCCCAGCACATCATCACCAGGCTGGTGGACAACAGGGTGCGGGACATCCTGCCGGCGGGCGAGCAGCCGAGGAGCTGACGGATCCGCGCCGCGGCCGGCCCGGCCCGGGCCCCCGGTCGGGGGCCCGGGCCGGGTGGTTCAGGTGACGGTGAGGGGCGGCTCCCAGCTGACGGTGGTGGGGTCGTGGGCGGCGTGGCGGGCGGCCCAGGTGTGCAGGGCGGTGTGGCAGGCGTGGTCGAGGTGGCGCAGGCCGGTCCAGTCGAGTTCGACGGCGCGGCCGGCCGGGAGGGCTTCGAGGGTGTCGAGGAGGCGGGGCAGCCGGAGGAAGGTGGCGTTGCCGCTGAGGCTGATCCGCAGCGGGCCGTCCGGGCCGGTGTCGGTGAGGTCGATGTGCAGCTGGGAGGTCTGCCAGGCGCTCTTGGCGACGGCGAGGGCGACGCCGATCAGGACGCCCTCGAAGAGGGTGGTGAAGACGATCGCGGCGGTGGTGACGGCCATGACGGCGAGTTCGCCCCGGTGGTCGCGCCACAGCGTGACGGTCTGCCGGACGGGGATCAGCTTGGCCCCCGCGTGGACGAGGACGCCGCCGAGCACGGCGAGCGGGATCAGTCCGAGGACGGCGGGCAGCAGGGCGGCGAACAGCAGCAGCCACAGTCCGTGCAGGACCCGCGAGGTCTTGCTGCGGGCCCCGGCCTGGACGTTGGCGGCGCTGCGGACGATGACGGCGGTCAGCGGGAGCGCGCCGAGCAGGCCGCTGAGGGCGTTGCCGATGCCCTGGGCGGTGAGTTCGCGGTCGTAGTCGGTGCGCGGCCCGTGGTGCATCCGGTCGACGGCGGCGGCGCTGAACAGGCTCTCCGCGGAGGCGATCAGGGAGAACGCGAGGACGGTGCCGAGCCCGGCGAGGCCGGTGACGGCGGCGAGGCCGTCCCGGGTGGGCAGGGCGACGGCGTCCAGCAGGCCGTCGACCCGGACCCGGGGGACGTCCAGGCCGAACGCGGCGGTGGCCGCGGCGGCGAGGGCGACGGCGGCCAGCGGCGCGGGCACCGCGCGGACCGGACCGGGCAGCTTCTTCCACAGCGTCAGCAGGACGACGGTCGCGGCCGCCATGACGAGCGCGGTGGTCGCGGCCCGGCCGGTGAACCAGTCGGCGACCAGCCCGGGCAGTCCGGCGATCTTCCCGCCGCCGCTGCCGGGCGCGCTCCGCCCGGAGACGGCGTACAGCTGGCCGAGGATCAGGATCAGGCCGATGCCCGCCAGCATGCCGTGTACGACGGACAGCGAGATCGCCCGGAACCAGCGACCGGTGCGCAGCAGGCCCATCGCTATCTGCAGCAGCCCGGCGGCCAGCACCAGCACGCCGAGCGAGCCCAGGCCGAAGCGCTGCACGGCGTCGAAGACCAGCACGGTCAGGCCCGCCGCCGGGCCGCTGACCTGGAGGCTGCTGCCGGGCAGCAGGCCCACCACGAGCCCGCCGACGATCCCGGTGACCAGCCCGCGTTCGGCGGGCACCCCGGAGGCGACGGCGACGCCCACGCACAGCGGGACGGCGACCAGGAACACCACCAGCGAGGCCGGCAGGTCGTACCGCCAGTGGGCGAACGCCCGGCGGAGGAGGCCGCCGGTGCCGGGGCCGGCCGTCCCGGCGCCGTCCGCGTTCCCGTTCTCGTTCTTGTTCTTGTCGTTCTGGATGTTCTGGATGTTCACAGCGACCGGTCCTCCCGGTTCGAAAGGACGGGGGCGTGGCAGGGCAAGGGCGAGCGCATCGGTGTCTCCTTCTCCGCCCGTCGGCGTCGAGGGCCGGACGGGGGCTGCGGTCAGGGCAGCGGAGCGAGCCGACCCGCCGTCAGGGCAGGCGGAGGCGGCCGGGGGGCGGAAGCCCCTCGACTCGTCTCGTCACGATCGGCTCGCGGAGCCCCTCAGCAGCGGAAGACCTGGATGCGCGCCAGCGCGGCCGGTCTCGACCCGCCGGCGACCGGCACCGGCCCGACGGGCCGCGGCCCGCGCGGGCGGCCGCTCGCGGCGTCCTCGTCCGGCCGGGCGCCGGCGCGGGCGGGCGGGCCGCCGTTCCCCCGGTGCCGTCCGGTGCCCCGTCCGATCGGGGCCTGCGCCTCGTCCTGGGGACCGCACTCGACGTGCTCCTCGGCGACGGAGGCGGCGGGCGGCCGGGGCGCCCGGGCCTGTGCGGGCGGGCCGGCCGTGAGCACGGCGAGCACGGCGGCGAGCACGACGGCGAGCAGGACGGCGAACCGCCCGCCCCATGCCGTACCGCTCCCGGCCATCCCCGTCTCCCCCGGTTCCGCCCGGCCCGGTCGCCGCGCCGTTCCAGCTTACGTGCGCGACGGCGGCGCAGGAGCGGCTTGCCGGATTCATGATTTGACGAACAACACGGAATCGCAAGGAACTTGACGGACAGTCAGTTCGTTGGGCCCCGCCCGCGGGAGCTACCCGCCGGTACGCGCCCGACCGGTCCGCACCCGGCTGGCGCGCCGACCCGGCCCGGCGGCGGGACGCTTGAGGTCCCGGCGGGTTCGGACCGGCGCGGGGCGGCGGGGGCGGACGACAGCGGAGGTGACCGGCGGTGCGCGACGAGGAGGAGGCGGCGGCCGGGCCCGCGGTGCTCGGCCTGCTGGAGGCCTCGCACCGGGCCGGGCCCCGGGACCTGCCGCTGCTGGTGCGGGACGCGGCCCGCCGGATCGGCCTCACCGGTGCCTGGATCTACCTGGCCGACGTGCAGGAGCAGTGCCTGACGGCGCTGCCCGTCCCGGCCGAGTGCCCGCCCCCGGACGGGCCGGTCGGCCCGGGGGTGCTGGACGTCGACAACTCGCTGGCCGGCCGCGCCTACCGCACCGAGACCGTCCGGACCGGCGGCGGCCCCGGCCCGGACGCGGTGGGCTGGGTGCCCCTGGTGGACGGCATCGGGCGGCTCGGGGTCCTCCAGGTCACCGCGCCCGCCCTGGACGCGGCCCGGCTGGCCGCCTGCCGGGCGCTGGCCGGCGCGACCGCGCTGCTGGTCGTCGCCAAGACGCCGTACAGCGACCTGCTGGTGGCCACCGGGCGGCGCCGGCCGATGACCCTGCAGGCCGAACTCGTCCGGGCCTTCCTGCCGCCCCGGACGATCGGCAGCCGGCTGGTCACCTCCAGCGCCGTGCTGGAGCCCGCCTACGACATCGGCGGCGACGCCTTCGACCACAACCTGGCCCGGCAGCGGCTGCACCTGACCCTGGTCGACGCGATGGGCCACGACCTGGCCTCCGGGGGCTGCAGCGCCGTCGCGATCGCCGCCTGCCGCTCCACCCGCCGGGCCGGGGGCACCCTGGCCGACATCGCCGAAGCGATCGACGCCGCGCTCACCCGGTGGATCCCCGAACGGCTGCTGACCTGCGTCGTCGCCGACCTGGACCTGGTCACCGGCGCCCTGTCCTGGATCAACTGCGGCCACCCGACGCCGCTGCTGGTCCGGCGGGGCCGGATCGTCCCGCACGCCCTGGCCCGCACCCCGCACCCGCCGCTGGGCCTGCCCGCCGGGATCCCGCGCACCACCCCGGCCGTCCACACCGCGCGCCTGGAGCCCGGCGACCGGCTGCTGCTCCACTCCGACGGCGTGACCGAGGGCCGGGACGCGGCCGGCGTCCCGTTCGGCGAGGAACGCCTGGTCGACGTGGTCTCCCGGGCGATGGCCGACGGCCTGCCCGCCCCCGAGGCGCTGCGCCGGCTGGTCCGGCGGATCACCGCCCACCAGGGCGACCGGCTGCGCGACGACGCCACCGTCCTGCTCACCGCCTGGCACCCGGACGGGCCGTGAAGCCCCGCGGCTCCCGGGGACTCAGCCCAGCCGTTCCAGCCGCCGCCGGGCCGGGCCCAGCGAGCGGCCGCGGCGGGCGGGCCGCCAGGGGTCCGGGGCCTCCAGGCGCTCCGCGAGGGTGGCGACGGTCCAGCGGCGGGCGGTGAGGCCGGGGTCGTCCAGTTCGTCCCAGGCCAGCGGGGTGGCGACCGGGGCGCCGGGCAGGGCGCGCACGGCGTAGGGGGTGACGGCGTTCTGGCCGTAGGCGTTGCGCTGGACGTCGAGGTAGAGCCGGCCGCCGCGGGCCGCCTTGCGGGCCTCGGTGGTGAGCAGGTCGGGGTGGCGCCGGGCGAGCACGGCGGCGGCGTCCCGGGCGAAGGCCCGGACCTCGTCGAAGGCCGCGGCGCGGTCGAGCCGGACGAGGACGTGCAGGCCGCGCGAGCCGGTGGTCATCAGGTCGGCGGGGAGGCCGAGCTCGTCGAGCAGGACGCGGGTCGCGGCGGCGGCCCGCCGGACCGGTTCGAAGTCGTCGCCGGCCGGGTCCAGGTCGATCACCAGCAGGTCGGGGTGGTCGGGCCGGTCGGCCCGGGCGAGCCAGCGGTGCGGGGTGACGCAGGCCTGGCCGACCAGGTAGAGCAGGGTGGCCAGGTCGTCGCAGACGGGGTAGTCGACGGTGCCGCCCGCCTTGGGCAGTTCGCTGCGGTGGATCCACGCCGGGAAGTGCCCGGGGGTGTCCTTCTGCACCAGCCGGGGGCCGTCGATGCCGTCGGGGTAGCGCTCCAGCATCAGCGGGCGGCCGCGCAGCTGCGGCAGGATCCGCCGGGCCACCCGGCGGTAGTGCGCGGCGAGGTCGGCCTTGGTGAGGGCGCCGCCGTCGCCCCCGTCCGCCGGGAACAGCACCTTGTCGGCGCGTTCGAGCCGGACGGTGCGACCGCCCGCCCGGAGTTCGGTCGTGGTCATGGCGTACCCCGCTCCCTCCTCGCCGGTGTGCGCCGCGCCTACCCCGCCGGGCGGGCCCGACACCCGGGCCGTGCGCGCACGGAGGGGCCCGGCCCGGGTTGTCGGGCCCGCCGGAACGCGTCCGGGTGCGGAGTGGGCCGGGCGGGGTGTGGGCTGGAGCCGATCGGGCAGCCGCGCGGGCAGGACGCGGTCCGGTCGCGGGCGGCGCTGCCGCGCCGTCCGGCCGGCGGAGGAAGGGTGAGCACGATGGTGAAGCCGGTGTGGAAGGGCACGCTGACGTTCGGGCTGGTGAGCCTGCCGGTGGCGCTGTACCCGGCGACCGAGTCGCACGCGGTGCGCTTCCACCAGCTGCAGCGCGGCACCACCGACCGGGTGCGGCAGCGGCGGGTGAACGAGCGCACCGGCGAGGAGGTGCCCTTCGCCGAGGTGGTCAAGGGCTACCAGGTCGCCGAGGGGCGGTACGTGGTCGTGGAGCCCGCCGAGCTGGAGGAGCTCTCCCCCGGGCGCTCCCGGACGATCGAGATCAGCGGCTTCGCCGACCTGGAGGAGATCGAGCCGGTCTTCTTCGACAAGACGTACTACCTGGGCCCGGCGGACCGGGAGACCGCGAAGGTCTACCAGCTCGTCGTGGAGGCGCTCGGCCACGCCCACCGGGCCGGGCTGGCGGTGTTCGCGATGCGCGGCCGGGAGTACCTGACGGCGATCGACTCCGTCGACGGGCTGCTCGAACTGCACACCATGCACTGGTCGGACGAGCTGCGCGACCCGCGCCGGGAGGTGCCCGACCTGCCCGGCCGGCGGCGGGACTTCAACCGGACCGAGTTGGCCGCCGCCGAGGAGCTGATCGACATGCTCGCCGTCGACTGGCGCCCGGACGACTACCACGACACCTACGAGGAGCGGGTCCGGGCCCTGGTCGAGGCCAAGGCCGAGGGCCGGGAGGTCGCGCTGTCGGCCGGCGCGGCGCCGGAGGCCACCGACCTCACCGAGCTGATGGACGTCCTGCGCCGCAGCCTCGACGAGGCCCGCGCGAAGGCGGGGCCGAAGGCGGGCGGCGGCCGGAGCTCCGGCGGGAAGGGGACCGTCGCGCGCAGGTCCGTCGGCCGGGCGGAGCCCGCGAAGCCGGCCGCCAAGGCGGCCAAGCCCGCCGGGCGGGCCGGGCAGGCCGGACGAGCCGGGCAGGCCGGGCCGCAGGGGCGGGCGAAGGCGAAGGCCCCGGCCGGGACGAAGGACCTCGCGACGGCCCGGAAGCGCGCCGGGGCGAAGCCGGCGGAGCCCGCGGCGGCCGTGGAGGACCTCGGTTCGCTCACCAAGGCCGAGCTGTACCGGCGGGCCGCCGCGCTCGGCGTCCCGCACCGCTCCACGATGACCCGCGACCAGTTGCAGCACGCGCTCAAGGCCGCCGCCCGCCCGCGCCGCGCCCTCCGCAAGGCCTCCTGAGGGCGGGACGGTCCGTCCGGCGCCCGGTCGGCCTCCGGCCGGGCGTCAGTCGGTCAGTCGGGCGTCAGTCGGTGGACAGCAGGTGGCCGAGCGGGCCGAGGTCGAGGTCGAGGTCCTCGGGGGTGAGGCCGAACCGCTCGCGGAGTTCGGTCATCCGCTGCTCCAGCGCCATCAGGGTCAGGCCCAGCCGCTCGACCTGTTCCTCGTCCAGGTCGCCCTGATCGATCCGGCGCAGCGCCTGGCGCTCCATCAGCTGCCGCAGCAGTTCGACCACCGCGAGGACGAGGGACGCGAGGTCCCGCCCGACCGTCTCGGGGTCGAGGTCGAGCCGCCGGGCCGGTCCGCTCACGGCGCCGCTCCGGGGACGTCGGCGGCCTCGACGGACCGGGTGGACTCGGCGGCCAGGGTGCGGACCGAGGCGATCAGGGCCCGCAGGCTGATCCGCACCAGGTCGACGTCGGCGATCGAGAGGGTGATCTCGCCCGCGATCACCACCCCGCCGGCCAGCACCCGGTCGAGCAGGTCGACCAGCGCGACGTCCTGCTGCCGCAACGCGGGCGGCAGCGGCGACGGCCGGTCGGCGGGGGTCACCGCGCGCCGTCCCCGGCCGGCGGGTCGACGGCGTCCACGGCGTCCACGGCGTCCACGGCATCGACGAAGGAGTACGGGGGCCAGGGCCCGGTGGGTTCCAGCCGCAGCACGGGGGCGTGCCGGTCGTGCAGGCCGAGCACCGCGCGGGCGAACTCCGCCTCCCGGGCGCGGTCCACCAGGTAGGCGCCGTTGAGCAGCATCGGGTCGCGGACGCCGGTCGCCTCCGGCGGCTGCGGCGGGTGCTCGGCGCTGTCGGCGGCGAGCGCGGCCAGCGCGAGGTGGATGTCGCGGGCCCGCTCGGCGGCGTCCTCCAGCGTCCGGGCGGCACGGTCGCGGGTGGCGCGGCGGCGCAGCAGGTAGGCGGTGCCCGGGCGGTCGGCGGGCGGCTGGTCGGCGGGCGGGGCGTCCCCGTCCGGCGGGGTGGTGCGGTCCAGGTACGCCTTGACGCCCCACTCGGTGCGGTCGGCGACGCGGGCCAGGGCGGCCCGGAACGCGTCGGCGTGCGCCGTGAGTAGGGCGCGGACCCGGTCGTCGTCGCGGTAGACCGTGCCGAAGCGCACCGGGAGGGCGCCGGCGGCGGTGACCACCGCGTGGTGGGCGCGCACCGCGCGTTCGAGCCACTGCGGGTCGCGCAGGTGCTGCTGCAGTTCGTCGGTGTCGAAGTCCGGGGCGGGCACCGTTCCGACGACGGCGAGCAGCCCGTCGGCCCCGACGGTGCGCGGACGTTCGCCGGCCACCCCGGCGGGGGCGTCCGGTCCGGGGCCGGCCGGGGCGAGCGCGTACAGCCAGGTGCGGGTCACGGTGCCTCCCGCCGTCGGGTGCCGCCGCCCTTCCGCGCGGGGCGGCGCGGCGCTTCGGCGTCGGCAGCGGCGGATTCGGCTTCGGGTCCGGCGCCGGGTTCGGCGTCCCGGGAGCGGGCGGCCTCCAGTTCGCCCAGGCGCTCGCGCAGCAGGCGGTTCTCCTCGGCGAGGTCGCGGCCGCGTTCGCCCGAGGAGAGGGTGGGGTCGTGCTCCCACCAGTCGATGCCCATCTCGCGGGCCCGGTCGACGGAGGCGATCAGCAGTCGGATCCGGATCGTCAGCAGTTCGATGTCCAGCAGGTTGATCCTGATGTCCCCGGCGATCACGATGCCCTTGTCGAGGACGCGTTCGAGCAGGTCGGCCAGGTTGGCCGGCTGCGGCGCGGCGGAGGTGCCGGGTCCGGCGGCGGGCACCGCGCCGGTGCCGCGCCACGGGGTCGGGGTGCTCACGGTCCCTCCCCTCCGTCGGCGAAGCGGCCGCGGGCGTAGCGGTCCTCCCGGTGGTAGGCGAGCAGTTCGCCGTCCCGGTCGAGGTCCACCCGGTAGAGGGCCAGGATGTCGGTGGTGTCGGGGATCCGCCGGCTCTCCACCACCTCGATGCCGACCCGCCAGCCCTCCTCGGTGCGCTCCACCGAGGTGACGCCCTCGGGGCTGCGCCCGGTCATCGCCCGCACCTGGGCGGCCGCCCGCCCGGCGGCCTCGGCCACCCCGATCCGCGCGCCACCGGCACCACCGCGTTCGTCCCGCTCGTCGGGCTCGTCCAGCTCGTCGGACTCGTCGGGCTCGCTCTCGGCGGGATCGGGCGGGGGCGCCTTCCGACGGGACGCCGGGCGCCGGGGGGCGGCGGCGGGTTCGTCCCCGTCCGGGGGGCGGCGCCGCCGTCGGGTCGGGCGGCTCTCCTCCGCACGGGTCTCCTCCGCACGGTCCTCGTCCGGGCGGTCGTCGTCCGGACGGCGGGCTCGCGGTGCGGACACGGCTCACACCTCCCAGCCCTCGGTCGGCGGCAGCAGCCGCCGTACCAGTTCCGCCTCCCGGGCGGCGGCTTCCGGCTCGCTGATCGTGCCCGCCTCCCGGGCGGCCTGGACGTCCAGCAGGGCGCGGCGGACGGCGGCCGGGTCGTGGAGTTCCCGCCAGGCCTGTTCGTGCAGCTGCTCGGCCAGCCACACCACGCCCCGGACGGGGGCGAGCGGCAGGGTGAGCAGGCCGGTGATCAGTCCCATGACTGGCGTCCCTGTGCGTCCATGAGCTGGGAGGCGAAGTCGTAGGGGGCGAGCGGCCCGAGCAGCCGCAGGTCGATCCGGCCCTCCCAGTCGGTGCCGAGCGTGTCCGCGGCGTGTTCGAACTCCGCCCGGCGGTCGACGTCGACCAGGAAGGACGCGGTGACGGGCTGGTCGGCGCCGGGCTCGGCGCGGGTCATCGCCGCGGCGTACGGGCCGAGCGCGGCCACCAGGTGGTCGGTGTCGGCGCGGCCGCGGGCGACCAGTGCCTCGGCGACGAGTTCGCCGAGGCGGATCTGCCGGAGCCGGGAGGCCTCCCCGGACAGGGTGGCGGCCTCCTCGCGCAGGCGGGCGATGTCCGGGCGCTGTCCGACGATCTCGCGCAGCACCCGGTCCTGCCGGTAGACGCCGCGGGCGGTGAACTGGGCCAGGCCGGCCAGGTCCTCCAGCGCGGCCTGGAAGCGTTGTTCCTGCGGGGCGAGCAGGTCGTCGACGACGGCCGCCCGGTCGCGGACCACCGCGCCGAACCGGAACGGCAGCACGGCGGTCCCGTCCGCCACCATCCCGTCGAGCACCCGGGCGTGGGCGATCAGGTCCTGCGGCGTACCGAGCGGGCGGGCGGTGTCGATCCCGCTGACCAGGGCGGCCAGTTCCCGGTGGCGCACCAGGGCCACCGGCGCGGGCGGGTCGCCGACGCCGACCGCTCCGTCCGGCCCGGAGGCGTCGGCCGGGACGATCCCGTAGACGTAGCAGGCCTGCTGCTCGGCCGGGTCGGTGCCGTTCACCGCTCCCGCCCCTTCCTGGTGCCGGCCGCCCGGGAGCGACGGCGGGGCCGCTCCTCCCGCTCCTCGTCGACCTCGTCCGCGTCATCCCGGTCTTCGTCACCGCCGCCGATCAGGCCGGACACCTTGTCCTTGACGCCTTCGAGCGCACCGCGGGTCTTGTGCCGGGCGCCGCCCTCCTGCATGTCCTTCACCAGCTCGGGCAGCCCCTCGCTCTTGTCGTCGT
Organism: Kitasatospora sp. NPDC015121; assembly: GCF_055562955.1. Taxonomy (NCBI): domain Bacteria; kingdom Bacillati; phylum Actinomycetota; class Actinomycetes; order Kitasatosporales; family Streptomycetaceae; genus Kitasatospora; species Kitasatospora sp. NPDC015121. The sequence goes on along the minus strand of NZ_JBVHEH010000020.1, from coordinate 4,519 downwards.
TCGCCAGGTCGAGCCGGTTGACCGCCTCGGCGAAACGCAGGTAGGTGTCGACGCTCGCCACCACGATGCGCGCGTCGACGGTCAGCAGTTCGATGCCGACCAGGGACACGCGCAGGTAGATGTCGATGACCAGGCCCTTGTCGAGGATCAGGTCCACGACGTCGACCAGGCCGGCCGAGGAAGGCCGGGAGATGTAGTTACCACCACCGGATCGCGGGGAGACGGTCACCGGGCTCACCTCCTCCGCGAGGACGTCCGGCGGGAGCCGCGCCGCGCCGGGCGCTCCTCTGGCTCCTCTTCTTCTTCGCCCTCTTCGTCCTCGTCCTCTTCGTCCTCGTCCTCTTCGTCCTCGGGCTCCTCGTCGTAGTCGTCCTCCGGTTCCTCCTCCTCGTCCTCGGGCTCCTCGTCGTAGTCGTCCTCCGGCTCCTCCTCGTCCTCGTAGTCCTCCGCGTCGGTCTCCTCGTCCTCGCCCTCGTCCCCGTTGTCGTTCTCGTTCTCGTCCTCCTCGTCCTGCAGCGCGTCCTCGTGCGAGCGGACGACCTCGCTGTCCCGGATCTCGCCGCGCCAGCCCTCGACGCCCTCCTGGTCGAGGATGGTCCGGGTCATCACGTGGCGGCGGAAGTGCTTCAACTCCAGTCGGGCGCGCCTGCCCTGGGCGCGCCACAGGTTGCCGACCCGCTCGAACATGCCCTGCGGGTGGTACTCGAGGACGACCAGGATCCTGGTCAGGTTGGGGGCGAGTTCGTGGAACGTCACCACGCCGTCCGCCGAACCCTTCTCGCCCTTCGAGCGCCACACGATCCGCTCGTCCGGGACCTGCTCGACGATCGTCGACTCCCAGGTGCGGTGGGAGAGGAAGATGCCGGCCTTCCAGCTGAGCTTGTTGTCGGAGGACTGGTCGACCTGTTCGACGCGCTTGGTGTACTTCGGGAAGTCCTGGAACTGGGTCCACTGGTTGTAGGCGACCCGGACGGGCACGCCGACGTCGATCTGCTCGACGATGTTGGTGACCTTGGTCTCCTTGCCGCCGCCCCCGCCCTTCCCTCCTCCGCCCCCACCGCCGCCGAGCTTTCCGGTCACGGCCTGTTTCACCCCGGACGCGCCCGTCTTCAGCAGGGTCTTCGCCATCGAGGGACCGCCGCCGTCTCCGCCCCCTCCCCCACCCCCGTTGGCGACGTACTCGACGAGGCGTTCGGTCACCGCGCCGACCTTGTCGCCCGCCGCCGCGACCGCGCGCTCCCCCAGCGCCGACACCAGTTCACGGGTCTGGCTCATCAGTTGCTCGGTGGGCAGCGCCTCCATCACGCCGCCCGAACCGCCCTTGTCGTCATCGGACCGCCTGGCCATCGCCGTTCACCCCGTCTTCGTCTTCCGGGCCGACGCCCGCGTTCCGGTGCTCTTGGCGCTCCTGGTGCTCTTCCGGGCGGACGCCGAGCTGCTTCCGGTCGCCTTGCGCGGCGCTGCCTTCTTCTTCGCGGCACTGCTCGCGCGGGACGCCGTCCGCCGGCGGCGCGGTGGTTCCTCCTCGTCCGGCTCGTCGTCCTCATCGGACTCGTCCTCGTCGGACCCGTCGTCCTCGTCGTCCTCCGGCGCGTCCTGCTCCTCGTCCGGCTCCTCGTCCTGCTCTTCGTCGCGGTCCTCGTCGCGCTCCTCGCCCTCGTCCTGGTCCTCGTCCTCGTCCCGGCCGCGCCCGGCGGTGCGGTCGCGGATGGCCTCGGTCTGTTCCTGGAGCCGGTCGGTGAGGGCGCCCATCCGGTTGCCCGCGGCGGTGGCGAGGGCGTTCTTGCCGGCTTCCGTCAGGTCGCCCCGCATCTCGTCCACCAGGCCGCGCAACTGCGGGGAGGACTCCATGAGTTGGCCGACCAGGACGCCGGGATTGGTACTGAGCTTCTTTCCGGCCGCCATGCCGGCCAGGGCCAGCGCCCAACGGGCCTTGCGCCAGCGCCCGAGGAAGTAACCCGCGACTACGGCGGCTGCCAGTTTCGAATTCTTCATGGGAGTTCCCCGATGGGGCGAGAAGGCGTCGGACCCGGCCGGGACGGCCGTTCCGCTTCGACAGTCGTACCGCCTACCCGAGCCGCCGGGAACAACACACTCATATCTCCACGTATCGGGCATTCATCGCGGAGCACGGGGTAAGCGCCCGGGCGTCGTGGACCCGCGCGGGCGGGTCCACCGGAGCGGAAGGAGCAGGTCATGAGGGTCGACGCGCTGGTGCTGGCGGAGGCGGAGTCGAGCGGTCCGCACCTCCTGGTGGTGATCATTCCGGCGCTGATCATCGTCGCCCTGCTGATCGGGGCGTTCGTCTGGGGCAGCCGCCGACGGAACCGCCGACGTCCTCCGGCGGCGCCGGGTCCCGCCGCTGAGCGGGCCGGTTCCTGGAGCACGCCGGACGGCGAGGAGTCGGGTCGGACCGCTCCCCCGCGCGGCGCGAACGGCCCGTACGAGCACTGACGGGCCGTCGTCCGGGGCCGGTCGATTTCGACGGCCGACCGTTGCGGGCCGGGATGTCGGGCATACGTGCGACGTATCCGGAGGCTCTGGACGTTCGAGGAGGCGGTCTGCGGTGGTGGTGCTGTGTCTGGGGGCGGTGGCGGGTTACCTGCTCGGCGGGCTGCTGACGGCCCGGGCGGTCTTCCGGCGGGAGCGGGAGCGCTTCCTCCGGGCGGCCGCCGGGCGGGCGGTGGCGGACGAGCGGCTGGTGCACCGGTTCGAACGGCAGGAGCGGCAGCAGACCGAGGCGTTCGCGCTGTGCGCGGGCGCGCTGTGGCCGGTGGCGCTGCCGGCCATGGCGCTGCACGGCCTGGTCGGGGCGGTGGCGCTGGACCGCGGCCGAACCGGTGTCGTGAGGCGGCCGGACCCGGCCGCGGTCGCGGCCCGGATCGACGAGCTCGAACGCGAGCTCGACCTGGGCGGCCTCGTCCTCCCCGTCCCGCTCGACATGCCCGTCCCGCTCGACATGCCCGTCCCGCTCGACGTCCCCGCCCCGCGCGGGGGCGTTGCGCCGTCCGGTGGATCCGGGGGGACGGAACGGCGCGCCGGGGTCGCCCGCGCCCGCTCCCGGGGATCGGCTTGAGAGATGCCTGACGACGAGAGCGTGACTCCCCCGCTGAACCTCGGCGAGCGCCTGCTGGAGCAGTTCCTGACCGCCGGCCGCACCCTGGACCCGCGGGACGCGCCACGCTTCGCCGAGCAGTACGCGCACGCCCTGGGCCTGGGCTCGGCGGCCGTGTACCTGACCGACATCCAGCAGCACCGGTTGGTCGCCCTGGCCGAGGGGCCGGACCTGCCGATCGACGGCACGCTGGCCGGCTGGGCGTTCCGGACGGGGTCGATGCGGGTCGCCGAGGACGAGGGGGCGGGGCTGGTGGCCTGGTTCCCGCTGACCGACGGCGCCGAGCGGCTGGGCGTGCTGGGGCTGCGCACGCAGTCCCTGGACCGGGAGGCGGTCCGCCGCTGCCGGCTGCTGACGTCGGTGCTGGCCATGGTGATCACCTCCAAGCGGGACACCAGCGACAGCTACGCGCACGGCACCCGCGCGGACACCATGAGCCTGCCGTCCGAGATGCTCCGGGCCTTCCTGCCGCCGCGCACGGTCTGCACCGACCGCGCGGTGTCCACGGCCGTGCTGGAGCCGGCCTACCGGCTGGGCGGGGACGCGTTCGAGCACTCGCTCGCGGACGGGGTGCTGCACGCGGCGGTGCTGGACGCGATGGGCCACGACCTGGCGTCCGGCCTGACCGCGGCGCTGGCGCTGGCGGCCTGCCGCAACGCGCGCCGCAACGGCGCCGACCTGCCGGACCTGGTGGACACGATCGACCGCGCCCTGCACGACTGGTTCCCGGACCGCTTCGCCACCGGCGTCTTCCTCCGCCTGGACATCGCCACCGGCACCCTGCACTGGGCCAACTGCGGGCACCCGCACCCGCTGCTGATCCGTTCGGGCGTGGTGGTCGAGGGCGCGCTCGACGGTCCGGGCGAGCTGCCGCTGGGGCTGGGCCACTACACCGGCGGGCCGCGGACCGTGCGGACCCTCTCGCTCAAGCCGGGCGACCGGCTGCTGCTCTACACCGACGGGGTGGTGGACGCGAAGGGCTCCAACCACGAGTTCTTCGGGCTGGCGCGGTTCACCGACTTCGTGATCCGGGCCGCCGGGGCCGGGGAGACCGCGCCGGAGACGCTGCGGCGGCTGATGCACGCGATCCTGGAGCACCAGGACGAGAACCTGACCGACGACGCCACCATCATGATGATCGAGTGGCAGCCGCTCTCCCCGCCGCTGCTGGACGACACCAGGCCGCGCCCCTCCCCCTGGTGACCGCTCCCCTGGTGACCGCCGACTCCCCCTGCTAGCTGGACACCGACCGGCGCGTCAACGGCGGAGGCGGGGGGGGGGGGGGGGGGGCGCCCCCCCCCCCCCCCCCCCCCCCGGGGGGGGGGGGGGGCGCCCCCGCCCCCCCCCCCCCGGCTCCACCGCCTCGGAAATCGGCCCGGAATTCACCGGGGCAATTCCACCGGG